>CAZZET010000011.1:0-61265 GCA_964653275.1 uncultured Methylococcales bacterium | reverse complement strand
ATTATTCAAGCTATGCATGCCGAATTCCCTCAAATTACCTACGATGTCACCATTAAAGTCGAACATTTATTACAAAAAAAGAAACTCCTCCCGACTTTAAAAAAAACGGGTTGTTTGTTTATCACTTCCGCTATCGAATCGGTTAACAATGAAGTACTACGACATTTAAACAAAAACCATACAGATGAAGATTTCGCTGAAATCGTAAAACTGTTGCATGATGTTGGTATCGCGTTGGCCCCAACCTTCGTCGCATTTAACCCGTGGATCACTCTTGATGGCTACATCGCGTTGTTGCGCCGTCTGGTTGAGTTGGAATTGGTTGAAAGTGTCCCACCGATTCAACTCGCAATTCGATTACTTGTCCCACTTGGATCACATTTATTAAACATCAATGGGTTTAAAGAGCTATTGGGTAATTTTGACCCTGTGCTTTTAGGTTATCCATGGCAACACTCTGATCCCCGTGTCGATAGATTACAGCGAAATATTCAACATTTGGTGGAACAAAATGAGCAGAAGAATTTGTCTCGAAGGGAGACCTTTGAGCAGGTTTGGCAAATGGCGCACAACCAGGCAGACAAAACGTCCCCCACCCTACCAACCTATTTAGGGAAAGAAATACCTTGTCATTCAGAGAATTGGTATTGTTGTGCAGAGCCAACCAGTCAACAACTTATGAATTTCTAGTCAAGAATCCTAACCGTCATCCATAAAATCTAAATTGAATTGGTCGACAAAAATAGATAAGTTCCTAAAATTCTAGTCAATTGGTTGGTGTACTTGTCATTGTTCACTAGAACGACCTGTTCTTGGGTTTGGCGACAAGTTAGACGAACGGTACATTCACGCTGATAATTATCGAATACAGTCGACCATCTAAGCAATATCGGATAAGCTTCCCCCATTGATATTCGAATGAATAAAGAACCTTAACCCATGCTTTATATCATCATTCTCGGGGTACTTATTGGTGGATGTTTGCTCTACCTGGCCAGCTTAGATGGCGTTTATGAGGTTCGCCGTAAAAAATTGATCAATGTTGATATTGGCACAGCGTTCGATAAAATCTGTGATTTTAAAACTTGGGCAGAGTGGAGCCCCTGGTTGATGCACGAACCGAACACCAAACTGGAGTTTAGCGATAACTGTTCTGAAGAAGGTGGCTACTACACCTGGGATGGAAATTTGATCGGTGCAGGTAAATTAGTGCATGTGAATTTAGAAAGGCCACACCGGATCGAACAAGGCATTGGATTCACCCGACCCTTTAAAGCAATTTGTCAAGTGATCTTCGAATTTACGGAGAAAAATGGGCAAACTGAGATTGCCTGGGTAATGCGCGGCAAAATGCCCTTTATATTCCGCTTTATGGCGGCGAAAACTGCAGACATGATCAGCAAGGACTATGACTTAGGTCTAGCCATGCTTGCCGGTCAACTGGATTCCAACGCAGAGTATCCAGTATTCCATTTCGAAGGCGAATCTTCACTTGAACCAGTTTATTCGCTATGCAAAGCTTTTGAAGGTAATCAGCAAGCAATGGAGACAGCAATGAAAGGAGAGTTTCCTAAAATGACATCGCACATTGCGCATCATAATGGCCTAATCACTGGTAAACCCTTTACTGTCTACCACAAAGTAGATACCAAAACTATGGACTTTGTCTGTGATATGGCTATTCCCATCGAAGAAGGTATCGATGCCGGTGAGTATCAGCTTAAAACCCTCGGTGGTGGACGTTTTTACAAAATCAGGTTAAAAGGTGGTTATCAATTTTTGGAATTGGTATGGTACGCCGCATTAGCCCACATCGGAATGCTCAAACTGCAATACGATACTACTCGGCCATCGCTAGAAGTCTATGAAAACAATCCCAATGAAGTCAGTACAAATAATGAAATTCTAACGACAATATACGTAGCTATTAAGTAGAATGGAAAGAGTGTTAATTTGAAGCGGTGGATTTGAATATAGCACCCTGACAAACCCTTTAGGGGTAATCCATACGGACTTGTTTGATTGGGATAGGGTAAAACATAAAGCGGATAGTGGCGATATTCGCCCAAATTTAGCCGCTGGTGACTTCTAATGGTTTCGAGGAGTTGCTCCCTATAAAAACGTTTTACCTCATCCCACTTTACTAAAAGGGCTAACCCTGACCTTTTGGCCGAACATCATAGTGAGCCGATCTCCGATGCGTTATATTCATCAATATCGCATTAGTGGAATATTAATTCTCAATCGTATAAATGCCATTAATCAGTTCAGGAGCTACTTTGGCTATTGTCTCCGAGGGTACTGCCCAACCAATAGTTGCATACACTATAGTTCGCTCTGGATTAGTAGGATCTTTGTAACGTGCTTCCTTATAATTAAACGTTGAGTAGATCAAGCCAATCACTTTACCTTCGAGATCAAATAAAGGACCTCCCGAATTGCCATCGAAGAAACCCCGATCAACTTGATGCACTTCCGTACCAGGCAACCGACCCGTCCTATAGGCCGCACTAATGGGACGCCATTCCAAGGAATAAGATAAATTTAAAGGGTGACCGATGCTAAAAGCCAGTTCACCTTGCTGAATTACACGCTGCGAAAGTTCCAGTGGTTTTGGTGAATCGTTTATTTTAATTTTGATAGCCGCTAGATCAGTATCCGGATCGACACCAACAATTTTACCCCGGAATTGACGCCCGTCCTGCAGCTTTACATCTACGACTTCCGCATAAAACCGTTTAAATCCATCTTTTTTATCGGGTAAATCGATCCAGAGAAGATGATCGTTAGTTAAAATAATCCCTTCATTGTTATAGAAAAATCCACCCCCCTGTTTGCTGAGATATCGCAGATTTGCGCTGATTTCGACGATACCTCTCTTATTTTCTTCGGCAAGTTGTACGATGGACTGGGAAACTGTTCCAATGGGATAACGACTTGTGCGAGTTTCGACGATAACGGCCTCTAACTGAGATACCTTATTGCTGAGCGCCGATAATTCCGATTTATATAAATCTAATTTTTGCGACAAGCTGGAACTCTGGCCACAACCCATTAAAAATAGGATCACAAATGCAAGGAGTGCACGACCGGAAAAACCCAGATTTCTGCAAAACCCAACAAGCGTTGTCAATTTTACGATGCTTTATTCCCCTAGCTTATCCGAATTCGGTACTGTTAAATCCATCCCCAACATCAGCGCATCCTCCCGGCCGTTTTCAGTTGGATAATAATTCTTACGTATTCCAATCTCATTGAATCCTAATTTGACATAGAGATTTATCGCGCCAGAATTTGAGGGCCGCACTTCCAAAAACATTGTCGTAGTGCGATTTTGTCGTGCAATTTCTATCAAATGTCCCATGAGTTTTTGACCATATCCTTTAAGTTGCTCCTCGGGTGAAACACAAAAATTCATTATGTGGGCCTCACCTGCCCCAAAGGATAAGATCCCATAGGCAAAAACTTTACCCAGCTTTTCGAAAACCCAGGCACTGTAACCAGCTCTAAAACAGTCCCGAAAAATTCTATCGCCCCACGGGAAATCATAAACCTGCTTCTCAATTTCGCAGGCAGCGGCTATGTCTAGTTTACTCATCGGGCGGAATTGAATAATGCTTTGATCGTCTCTAACACTTGGAAAATGTTTAGCATAAAAATCCCTTTCAGCGTTGTAAAAAAACAACTTTTTAATGTTGCTCAGCAATTCAAACATTGTCGTTGTATACCTTTAAAGCAAAACAGAGATCTTCCCAGGCTCGACGTTTTTCCAGAGGCGATCGCAACAAATAGGCAGGGTGATACAAGACGACCACCGGAATTTCGCGATAATAGTGAAGTTTGCCTCGTAATCGACCTATGGGCGTACTAGTTTTCAGAAGATTTTGTGCAGCCACCCTACCGACTGCAAGAATAATTTTCGGTTTGATATACGTTACTTGCTGTTTTAAAAAAGTTTCGCAAGCTTCCACCTCTTCCAATTTCGGGTCTCGGTTGTTTGGCGGCCGACATTTTAGGATATTGGCAATAAATACTTCTTCTCGTTTTAACCCTAAAGCACGAAACATTTCGTTAAGCAACAACCCCGCACGACCCACAAAGGGTTCGCCCTGCAAGTCTTCGTGTGCTCCAGGGGCTTCCCCAATAGCCATCCACGAAGCATGAGCATCGCCTACACCAAATACTGTTTGAGTCCGACTTTGGTGTAAACCACACGCGGTACAGCTAGAAACTTCCTGTTGTAGCGAAGTCCAGCCATTAACGTGTTTCTCAGACTCCGAACCGGTCGAGGTTTCATGCTTTTGAGCAATACTATCCTGTTTCGTATCAGAATTCGACCTATCGCGTTTTTCAACACCCAGTACCCTGGGTGGTGATATGATAGAAGACTTCGCATTCCGCTCCCACAATTGGATACCCATCGCACTCAGGTATTCCAACCGACGGTTTTCCTCGGCCATTGTTAGACGTCTACAATTTGAGGATGCTTTCTGCGTTCGGGAATTACTAACCTATTCACCGCATGGATGTAGGCTTTTACTGAAGCAATAACAATGTCAGTGTCAGCCCCCAGCCCATTTACGATTCGTCCAGCATTTTCCAACCGGACTGTTACCTCTCCCTGGGAGTCAGTCCCGCTAGTAATGTTATTTACAGAATAAAGCAGTAAATTAGATTTAGTATGGACAACAGACTCAATTGCTTTATAGCTTGCATCGACTCCACCACTACCTTCCGCTGTTCCAGTCAGTTCTTTGTCATCTATCTTCAAAGTTACCACTGCCCTAGGTGTTTCACCGGTCTCTGAACATACTTTGACGGCAACTAGTTTTACCTGTTCATCCTCTGCTTCTAACCCTACTTCGGTTATCAATGCCTGCAAATCTTCATCAAAAATCTCATGCTTTTTATCCGCAAGCTGTTTAAATTTCAAAAATGCATCATTAAGATCAGCTTCAAATTCGAAATCAACTCCCAACTCCTGCATTCGACTGTGGAAAGCATTGCGGCCAGAATGTTTTCCCAGCACCATTCTATTAGCGCTCCACCCAACGTCTTCGGCCTTCATGATTTCGTAAGTTTCGCGGTTTTTCAATATTCCATCCTGATGAATGCCAGCTTCATGGGCAAAGGCATTAGCACCAACGATAGCTTTATTGGGCTGTACAGGAAATCCGGTAATGCTAGAAACCAACTTTGAGCAGGTTACTATTTCTTTGGTATCCACGCCCGTTTTACAACTAAAAAAGTCCTGACGCGTACGCACCGCCATCACCACTTCTTCCAGCGAAGCGTTGCCTGCTCTCTCACCCAAACCATTGATGGTACATTCAATCTGGCGTGCACCATTCATTACCGCAGATAAAGAATTAGCCACTGCAAGTCCCAAGTCATTATGGCAATGCACCGAAAAAATCGCCTTATCGGAGTTTGGAATTCGTTCGATCAAATTACCGATCATTTGGCCAAACTGCGCAGGCAAGCTATAGCCAACGGTATCGGGAATATTCAATGTTGTAGCACCAGCATCAATCACAGCTTCCAATATACGACAGAGGAAATCCTCTTCTGAACGACCAGCATCTTCTGGAGAAAACTCCACATCATCAGTAAAATTTCTCGCTCGCTTAACCGCCCGAACCGCGTGTTCAATTACTTGCTCGGGTTCCATCTGAAGCTTCATTTTCATATGGATCGGCGACGTTGCAATAAAAGTATGAATTCGCGATCGCTTTGCATTTTCTAGTGCTGCACTGACCTTGTCGATATCCTTTTCAAGCGCTCTCGCCAATCCACATACAATACTTTCAGTAACCGTACTGGCCACCGCTTGAACAGCTTCAAAATCACCTGGACTCGCTGCTGGGAATCCAGCCTCGACAACATCAACCCTCAGGCGCTCTAAAGCCTTAGCGATTCTTACCTTTTCATCACGAGTCATCGATGCGCCAGGGCTTTGCTCACCATCACGCAGGGTTGTGTCAAAAATATAGAGTTTATCGTTCATGAAAATCCTCCGCTTATTCCCATTGCTCCAAAAAAGATGGAGTAATGCTACAAGGAAAAAATAGAAATGGGTTTATTAATGATGTTTAACGAATATGCTGCCCAACGGGCAGAAGACGTAGGCGGAGAGTACACAGCAATCTCAGGCTAGACGGGAAAAAGCTTTCACCGTTGAGATTAGGATGGAACAATTCTGTTAGAAAAATTGTGGAATTCATGACAATGGACATCGTATTTGGGTTAAATATACTACCCTTAAACCGATTTGCCAAGATTATGTTGTGAAAGCTAAATTGTCTTATCGAATTTTCATAACGACAATCTTTTTTAAAACTATGTGGTGAATGATGAAAAATATAACGAGGATATTGAACTAGGAACCAGGAAATATGCAAACATCATTACATGATTTCATCAATTATTGCTTTACTTTGCAAAAATATACGTTACACTGCGCGCTTTAGCGAAGGGTATAGTAGCTATTTATGCTTGCTCAATATTGACGATATTTTCTATATTGTATCTTGTCTGTTCACAAGTAGTTCCTGCATCTTTTAAACATTCCATTTAATTGTCATATGACGCTATTAATTTCAAATTGAATAGTTAATCATTAAAGGAGATTTCATCATGAGTACAAAAGGCCGTGTAAAATGGTTCGATGAAAAAAAGGGTTTTGGCTTTATAGAAAGGCAAGACGGTAATGATGTCTTCGTCCATTTTAGAGCGATAGATAGCCCAGGTTTTAAAACATTGACAGAGGGGCAAGAAGTGCAATTTGATGTTGAACAAGGGGAAAAAGGCCCACAAGCAGCCAACGTCACTGTCCTTTAATTAAGGCGGTACATTTGTCCATTCAGTTTAGTATTGCCATCCGATAGTACGGATATCGACAATCAACAACTGCCGTCCGCAGTTATGCTTGATCGCGACAATAAGGCTTTCCGAAAAACACTATCCCGAACGATGCAAATATTTTAAGGGTAAGCTCTTCATAGGATTTTAGGCCCCTTCTTGCTTGATATATTTATCAAGACGCGGAAGAAGACTAGGAAAAAGTCGACGAACCATATCCGAAGTCGCAATTTCGTTGTCTTGATATTCAAATCCGGGTGTAACAGCCTCACTTAAAAGGCCGTATTCGCCCGAACAAAGCTGTGAGACTTTCCAATCTCCTGCATTAACAACAAACTGAAGCGATTCACCAGCCAATATATTCGGCCCTAATGTTTGTTCTTTTAGTCGGCCATCGGACGAAATAATCAAGTATTTAATTGGCGATCCTAAATGGAAAAAATGGATAATGTCTGATTTATTCCTATGCAGGCATCCATGTGGACTATTATGGGTCAGCATGTAGTAGATGGAGGTTAAAATCTTTCTACTCGAATCTCCCCTCTCGATACTCAAATCCGATTCATAAGTGCGTCTAAAATACCCTCCTTCAATTGGATGCGGTTTAAGCCCTAAGCTTTTTATAATATCACCCTTGGTCATGATTCCCACCGAATTATAGATACCTAGATTTTGTGCCCATTGATGCAGTGAATTGCTAAACGAATCACTTAAAGAATTCGCCTACTCGGAGCCGATTATGTCTCGGGCTTTTATGAGAATCAAGGAAACAGTGTGAACCATAGCGCTTTTGAAAAACGTATGGATGATTGACCAGATATTTTAGTCGTTGAGATCACATGGTGCTCATGCACAAAGCCTAATGTCGGTCGAATAGGTACTTACAATCTTCTTTTGCATGAACTAAACTTCCTTTTATTCCCCATTAATTTTGCATTGGAATCAAGGTTCCAACACTTTCTCTAGAAAATATTTTCGTTGGCATTTAATATGCCGACGTTTGACTAATATTTTTACTACTAAACCAATATGGGACCATTCAAAGTCCGTCCAGGTTCTCGCTATCCCGCTGGTGCAAGAGCTGATTCGGAAGGTGTCAACTTTTGTATTTTTTCACAACATGCAACGGGCGCCGAACTATTGTTATATGAAAACCCGACGAGCAAAATCCCGTTTCAGATCGTTATTCTAAATCGAGAGGACAACTGGACATTTTTCTTCTGGCATGTCTATGTCCAAGATTTGAGACCAGGAGTTAGTTATACTTGGCGCATCGATGGACCCAACGATACGCAACAAAGTGGTTGTCGCTTTAATAAAAATATTGAACTACTGGACCCATGGGCTCGAGGCGTAACCGATGTACTATGGGATCGTCGCCAAGCGGTTGAGACAACAAACAGAAGTATTCCATCGATTCGGGCAATAGTAGTTGCGGACGAAAAATACGATTGGGAAGGTGATAAGCCACTTAACCCTACCCATGAAAATTGTATTATCTACGAACTTCATGTAGGCGGATTTACGCGCCATCCCACATCAAACGTAAAAAATCCTGGAACATTCTCGGCGATAATCGAAAAAATCCCTTACCTCAAGGACCTTGGTATTACTGTAATAGAATTACTACCCGTAATGGCCTTCGATGAACAAGACATTCCCGACCAAGGTTACGATCAAGGCCTTAAAAACTATTGGGGATACAGCACACATAGCTTTTATAGCACCCACCCAGGCTATTCCAGTTCTCCCTTACAAGGTGACCATCGAGAGGAATTTCGAAATATGGTCAAAGCGTTACACCGAGCTGGAATCGCAGTAATTCTGGACGTAGTCTTTAACCATACCGCAGAAGCTGGGGCCGATGGACCAACCATAAACTTTAAAGGGTTTGGAAATCATGGTTTTTATCATCTAGATCCTGAAGACGGTCGAATTTATCGAGATTACACAGGATGTGGTAATACCGTAAATTGCAACCACCCCTTGGTCACAACATTTATTGTAGAGTGCTTGGAATATTGGGTCCGCGAAATGCACGTCGATGGTTTTCGCTTTGATCTCGCAAGTGTTCTGGTACGCGGAGAAGATGGCGAACCAATGCATCACGCTCCGGTTGTATGGAGTATTGAGTTTGCAGATACTCTAGCAAAATCTAAGTTAATCGCGGAAGCCTGGGATGCCCGTGGACTTTATCAAGTAGGCGGATTCCCAGGGTTCCGCTGGCATGAATGGAATGGCAAGTACCGAGACGTAGTACGGCGGTTTATCCGCGGAGACGAAGGCCTTATTGGCGAAGTGGCTACTCGAATTACTGGAAGCAGTGACCTATATCAGCCCAATGGACGCCTACCCATCAACAGCGTTAATTTCATTACTTGTCACGATGGCTTCAGTTTATACGATCTAGTTAGCTACAACGAAAAAAATAATCACGCCAATGGTGAAAATAATCGAGATGGCACCAATGACAACTATAGCTGGAATTGTGGCATGGAAGGAAAAACTGAGGATATGGATATCGAAACCCTACGTCGTCGTCAAGCCAAAAATTTCATGGTTGTTTTATTTCTAAGCCAAGGAATCCCCATGATTTTATCGGGGGACGAGGTTCTAAGAACCCAGTGCGGAAACAATAATAGTTATTGTCAAGACAATGAATTGAGTTGGTTTGATTGGAAATTAGCCGAGGAAAACGCTGGAATGCTCCGCTTTACAAAAGAAATTATTTGCTTTCGTAAACGCCATCCAACTCTGAACCGTAAAAACTATCTTTCAGGTAATCAAAAAGAAGGACGCATAATACCTGATATCTCTTGGCATGGATGCGTGTTGAACGAACCCCTTTGGACGCAAGACACTTCACAAATTTTGGCCTTTACTCTTGACGGGCTTGCAACCAACGAAGAACCCCTCCATGTTATGCTTAACATGTCAGAATCGAAAATTGAAATGCAGCTACCTCAATTCACGGGAAAAGCTTGGTTTCGCGCAATCGACACTTGGCTCTCAAGTCCAAACGATATAGTCGATCCATCCAATCAAATTCTCGCCTCCAATGATACATACGAGGTACAACCTCGGAGTATCGTGGTTGTTGAATGCAGACCAACAACAAACTATTAAGACGGCATTCCGGAAATAATTGGGACCATATTGCGCCCTGGTTTAAATCAAAATGGAGCGGTCTGATTGAGAAAACGACAAAAACACAACCTTGCGGTACAAATTTTACAATTGAAAATCAATCCAATTGGCGTTGTGATGAGATAGTTGAGCGTCAATTATCCTCGTACCTCCTAAAATCCAGATGCATTATGTTAATACACGCCTTTTTGCTGTGGGTAATTGAATGACATCAGGAGTATTTTCGTCTTCTCTATCACCACCTGAACCCAACCAGCTCAAAATTGGCTGGAACTCATTACGCTCACTAATCGTTTCTTTGTGATCCATTTCGAAAATGCCCATACCTTGATCAGAAGCTGACACATACTTTTCCGAATGACTCAGGCGAGTCAGAAAGGGGAGTCTCAACAAATTCAAAAATCGCTCCAATGGATCGTACAAGAGATCCGAGCAATTCACACGATTGGCCACCACAGCAGCTTTGGTTTTATTGGAACGAATTTGTCCTACCAAAAATAAATCTTTAACAAAGTGTCCTGTCGCATGAATGTCGGTTGCAGATGGCGCAACAGGTATGATGAGGGCATCAGATTTCCGCACCATTTCTTGTAACAGAAGCCCGCCAACACTTGCGGGTGAATCTATGATAAGGCGATCTGTATTCTTTGGGATAGCCATTTGCCAGCTACGCAGCAGATTTCCTTTTTGTCGTACTGCATTAGCGCCATGTATCGCTGGTAGACTCTGGGGTCTCGAGGATAGCCAATGCAAGCTAGACCCTTGGGGATCATAATCCATGATCGTTGTATTAAAGTTATTGCTTGCAAAGTAAGCAGCCAGATTGGTAGCCACCATTGTTTTACCGCTACCGCCTTTCGAATTTATAACCAAAATTGTTTTCATAAACAAATAATAGAATAGTAAACTGGATTTGGTAGGATTTGAGGATTTTCATATTTCAGGATCAAAAATTTTTTAGTCCTAAAAGGCTAAATTTGTCTATATCAGAATTGAGAGAAATAACGTCTTTAAGCAACTTTTTGATGCAAATTAAACCTGGGATTACCACAAGAATACAATTGATCGGTAGTGGAAAAAACCTGTTGTCAATATTTCCCATACTTATTGTCAATACTTCTTTTCGCCCTCTAAATTCAACCAAAATGGGTTTCTAATTTATTCTGTCTAAGCAATTGAATACTACTTAGTAACCGCAATCTCGTGATACCTTTGTAGAAAGCTTATTTTAAGTCCAGACCATCCCTTGAAATTTTAAAAAGCAGCCCCAATACATTGGATCAAATATCTTTTTCATGGGATATTACCCAAGTACTCGGTCAAGGTGGCCTTGATAAAGTGTTAGTATCCCCAAGTCTAAATATAACGGAGAACATCTGAATATGACTGTTGCTGCAAACAAACAAACTCACGGATTTCAGACTGAAGTCAAACAATTATTGAATTTGATGATTCATTCCTTGTATAGCAACAAGGAGATTTTTTTACGTGAGCTAATTTCCAATGCTTCGGATGCGGCGGATAAATTGCGATTTGAGGCATTATCCAACGATAACCTATTCCAGGGTGACAGCGATCTTAAAATACGAATCGAATTCAATAAGGATCAACGTACGATCACCGTGTCAGATAATGGTATTGGCATGAGTCGTGAGGAAGTTCAGGAAAATATCGGAACCATTGCCAAATCGGGAACCCGCCAGTTTTTCGAGCGTCTGACCGGTGACGAAGCCAAAGACAGCCAATTGATTGGCCAGTTCGGTGTCGGATTTTATTCCTCATTTATCGTAGCCGATACAGTTTCGTTGAGAACTCGAAAGGCGGGTGTTGATGCAGCCGAAGGCGTGTCATGGGAATCCGATGGTGGCGGTGAATATACTCTGCGAACAGTAAAGAAAAAACAGCGTGGAACTGAGGTGACATTACATCTTCGTGAGGGGGAAGATGATTTTCTGGATGGTTTTCGGCTACGTAGCATTATCCGGAAATTTTCAGACCATATTTCATTGCCAATTGTAATGGACAAGGAAGAAATGGAGAGTGAGGAGAAAAAAGATGATAAAGAAATCGTTATTCCGGAAGAAGAAACAGTCAATAGTGCTTCAGCTTTATGGACTAAATCTAAAACTGATGTAACCGATGAACAATACAACGAATTCTACAAGCACGTAGGACATGATTTCCAGGACCCATTCGCCTATGTCCACAGTCGCGTAGAGGGCACGAATGAATACTCATTGTTGCTCTACATCCCATCAAAAGCACCTTTTGACCTTTGGGATCGTGACGCTAAACACGGTGTTAAACTTTATGTCAGAAAAATTTTTATCATGGATGATGCAGACCAGCTCATGCCTCGCTACCTCCGATTCGTACGCGGTATCATCGATTCGGACTCGTTACCGCTGAATATTTCGCGAGAAATCCTTCAACGCAACAAGCAGATCGATTCGATACGCGTGGGCTCTGTCAAGAAAGTTTTGGGTTTGCTAGAGGATATAGCTAAAAAAGATCCTAAGAAATACCAAATATTTTGGAATGAATTTGGCAAAGTAATGAAAGAAGGCCCGATCGAAGATTCCAAAAACAGTGAACGTCTTGCCAAACTACTACGTTTCTCCAGTACCCACACCGATTCCGAAACCCAGGACATTGCCCTAGAAGATTATGTCGGCCGGATGCAGGAAGGACAAGAGAAAATTTATTATGTAACTGCGGACAGTTTTTCCGCAACAAAGAATAGTCCTCATCTGGAAATTTTCCGAAAAAAAGGTGTAGAAGTACTATTGCTGGCGGACCGTGTCGATGAGTGGTTAATCTCCCATTTGACCGAATTTGACGGCAAACATCTTCAGTCGGTTGCCAAAGGTGAGCTTGACCTCGGTAAAATTGAGGATAAGGAAGCAAAGGATGAATTGAAAAAAGTGGAAAAGGACTTTGAAGATGTGGTCAAGAAAGTTAAGAAAACCCTCGATAATAAGGTCAGTGATGTGCGATTGACGCACCGGTTGACCGAATCGCCTGCCTGCTTGGTTTCCGATACCCATGGCATGACCCTAAATATGGAGAGAATCATGAAAGAGATGGGGCAGAATATGCCTGGATCATCGAAACCAATTTTCGAACTCAATGGCGAACATCCATTGGTAAGCAAGCTCAAAGAAGAAAATGACAATCAGCGTTTCAACGATCTCACTGAAATTCTATTTGATCAGGCTTTACTTAGCGAAGGAGGACAACTGGACGATCCGACCGCATTCGTACATAGGCTCAATGGCTTATTGCAAGGTTTATTGAAATAAGACAGGAAAACAACCAAAACCAGACCGGTATTTTTGGAGAGCTTACGGACAAGCTCTTTCCTACAGTACAAGTCGGTCAAGTCCGAGTTAGTACAGCTAAAGCACGATCAGCGGCTAGCACTAAAATGTTTACTTCGAAAGCAGGTTTGAATTTTCAAGATCTGAATTCACATTGTCTTAGCGTGCAATCCAATAACTATCGAGCCCCAATACCTCTATAGCCTCTATACCGTATTCGGTTGCTTTATTTTTCGAGGCAAACCCATCGACTCCAAGCCGATACATCGCTCTTCCACCAACGGTAACCACCTGTTTTTCAGCAGGAATACCTTTCGCCTGAAATTCAGACATTAGCCTATTAGCAAGGCTTTCCCGGCGCACAGACATCAATTTCACGGACCATAATCGCTTTTTATTTATCGCCGGCTCAAGCACCTTAGGGCTCGCTGAAGCTTGAACTTTGGTCACACCCATTGCACCTTTCTCTACTTTAAACTGCTGAAATTCTTGTTCAAGAGACGAAATCATGCCATAGAGAGCGCTTAATTCAACAGGCGATGATTCATCATTTTTTTGTGTAGCGCCATCATCACCTCGCCCATTGAGGTGAACCAATGCACCGTTGAGCTTATTAACCTGGGCGACCAATTCATCAATTCGTTTATTAGTCCGAGTCGATAGCGCTATTGGATCCACATCAAGACCTTGAGCGTTTTTCAACCCTTTAAGCTGCCCCTCCATGGACACTATCGTCGAATTTAGCTTTTCAAATTGCGATTGGAGCCTGTAATTTAACAACCCAATCCCGAATAACGCAATAATCGAAATAACAAAACCCACAATAACTAAAGTACGAGGCGGAGATTTATTTTCGCTTCGGTTAGCAACACAATTTTTGTTAGAAACGTTGTTCATTTCAGCCATAACAGACACACTAGGGTCATCCATAAAAGAGACATTGGCTCCCTCATCAAAGATATTGGAATCCACACCCCCTTTCGAAGTTTCTTCATTGTTAGAATCTAGACCATCAGGCTCCTCTCCTTCACCGACGCCATTAGCATACCCATCCTCTAACTCGACATCTTCAATTTTCACCCTATTGATGACAGAATCATCGAACAATTCAACATCACCGGTCTGCCCCTGAAATTCTGGTATTTTCGAGCTGTTTCCCTCACCCTTATCGTCTAACATTTCAGTATTATTCGTATCATTAGCAATGACATCTTCATCAAAAAAAGGATCTGGTTGATCGGCCGATAATATAACATCCGTTTGCTCATCACTGAAATGATAATTTTCTGGCTGGGCTACCAATTCCCCATCTGAGAATGTTTCAGATACTAATTCAGTTTGAGGCAAATCCTTATCCATTCTTTCATCCGTATTGTTAAAAGCCGACTCGTCGGGTAATCGAGATGCATTAGATCCCCCATCAATCTGGGACTCAGTAGCTACATGTTCGTATTGCGATTCTATATAATCCTCAAATATTCCCTTGATTTCATCAACTTCATCCGAAGCAAAAGCAGCACTATTTATTTCACTCCCCAAATCCTGAGCGCCGTTAAATGACAACTCTATGTTTTGGTCAGTGTGACGATCTTTCTTTTCAGATACTTTACCTTCAAATTGGTTTTTCTTATCCGGTTGTTCCGTCGCTAACGATTCGATTCTTTCGACAGCGTCCTCAAACGCTGAAACTAGCTCTTCGTCGCTATTTGAAACCTTGAACATCACCATCACCTTTTGTCAAATAAAATTAATGAAAAGACAAATCCTTGCCTCGCAGCAAAGTATAGACGACATAGATTTCAAGTTAAGAGCTGTTGCTCACCCTTAACTTCTTCATATATAGATACAGGCCATCAACGATCAAGTGTGAAATCAGTCTTTTATTTCAGCTTCGTAACCCATAATAAGTATGCTTATACTTAGCACGTTACTATTTTGGTCATGCTAAATTGCTATTTGTTAACAAAAAACAGGTACAATAGAGAGTTTTGTGCGGTCCTTGCGCTTTAAATGAGAGATTCCCTCCGATAGGCTGATATCGTACAAAAAAGGAACCAAAGTACATTATTGAATATGTTCAACCGAGGAAAATAAAGCATGTCATCCGGTCAATTCTTCAATGAAATCAGGCGAAGACGTACCTTCGCTATTATATCCCACCCGGATGCAGGTAAAACGACACTAACCGAAAAGCTGTTGTTGTACGGAGGTGCTATACAACTTGCCGGCTCAGTAAAAGGTCGAAAAGCTGAACGTCACGCGACCTCGGATTGGATGGAAATGGAGAAGGAACGGGGAATCTCGGTGACGACTTCGGTGATGCAGTTTAATCACGACGAATGCATCATTAATTTGCTCGACACACCCGGGCATGAAGATTTTTCCGAAGATACATACCGCACTCTGACCGCCGTAGATTCTGCGCTAATGGTTATTGACTCTGCGAAAGGCGTGGAAAAAAGAACCATAAAACTCATGGAGGTTTGCCGATTGCGTGATACGCCAATTTTAACCTTCATCAATAAACTCGATCGTGAAGGACGTGACTCTATAGATTTGTTGGACGAAATTGAGGATATCCTCAAAATCCAATGTGCTCCTATGACGTGGCCTATAGGGATGGGCAAACAATTTAAAGGTGTCTATGACCTGAACGAAAATGTCGTCCGTCTGTTTCAAGCCAAGCACAGCGGCAAAATCGCTACATCCGAGGTAATAGAAGGCATCGACAACCCTAAACTCGATGAGTTTCTTGGTGATCAGGCAGCTGAATTAAGAGAGGAGATCGAACTGGTTCGGGGAGCCAGCCATGAATTCGACCGTCAAGCCTATCTTGCGGGAAAACAAACGCCCGTCTATTTTGGTTCGGCGATTAACAATTTCGGCATTTTGGAATTGCTGAACGCCTTTGCGAAATATGCTCCATTACCTATGGGGCGCCAAACCGATGAACGAAAAATAGCACCCGAGGAAGACAAATTCACTGGCTTTGTGTTTAAAATACAGGCAAATATGGATCCAGCCCATCGTGACCGAATCGCCTTTTTACGGATTTGTTCGGGTAAATTCAATAAGGGGATGAAACTGTACCACGTCCGCATTAACAAAAACGTCCAGGTCGCTAATGCAATCACCTTCCAAGCGGATTCCCGCAAAAATGTCGAGGAAGCTTACGCAGGTGACATAATCGGTTTACATAATCATGGAACTATTCAAGTCGGCGATACATTTAGTCTGGGCGAAAAATTAAAATATGGAGGAATTCCTTATTTTGCACCAGAACTTTTTCGGCGAGTAATATTGAAAGACCCGCTTCGCGCTAAAGCATTGCAAAAAGGCTTAATTCAACTGACCGAGGAAGGCGCAACCCAATTATTTAAACCTTTAAAAAATAACGATCTCATCCTGGGTGCAGTTGGTGTCCTCCAATTTGATGTCACTGCACATCGATTAAAAACAGAATACAAGGTCGAATGTCTTTATGACAACATTCCAACCACTACAGCACGCTGGATAACCAGTGATGACCCAAAAATTCTTGAAGAATTTAAGAATAAAGCGTTCACAAACCTGGCTGAAGATGGTGGTGGCTATCTAGTTTACCTTGCGACAAGTCAGGTCAACCTCCAATTGACTGAAGAACGCTGGCCACAAATTTCTTTTAACGCAACTAGGGAACTTTGATACGCATAGGTCCACAGGGTAAAAATACAAAATGTGAATTTCGTCACAAAATTTAATTCACATTTTCTGTGGATAACTTTGTGAATTGTTTTCTGATTTTTGTTCAAATGCTTTAGCAGGTAAAGGCCATTGCTAGAATGACTAAAATATATACAAAAATATTCTTATAAAAAATCAACAACTTAAATGACCCTCAACTTTGAAATTAAAAATAGTAATTTTCAATTTGCAAACGTTTCCCCATGTGAATAATTGAAAAAGTCTTGTATTTCCAAGATTTGCACCTCTGTAAATATGGTCTACACTTACTGACCTCGCTAAAAAACTGGCTTCAGATTTAGCTGGTGTAAAAAATATGTTGACCAATCTGTGGTCCCTTAGTAAAAGCAGTTTGCCAATACGGACTGACATAGTCAGCATGATACCAAAGCGCTCCCCCTGTCGGGTCGTCAGATGCCCCAACAAGGATTGTCTGGGCGATGCGGAGAGAGTTTTCCCAAGCAATCCCCTGTTCTGGTTCGTCGGATTGACCATCGCACCACCATGAAAATTGGCAACGGTGTAGTAGTTCTTGCCCACCCTGACGAACCACCTCGCACACAGACTTGGGAAACAGATTATTTTCAACTCGATTCATTACAACGTGACCCACGGCGTGTTGTCCATTTTCGGGCTCGCCCCGGGCTTCGAAATATATATTTAATGCTAAACAACTGAGCTCCTCCGAAACCGTAAGGCTTTTTGGACGATTCTTGGGTATTTGTATGAAATTGTCTACGGTGTGAATTGTAGTCCCGGTATGCTTTAACCTCGGTGGATTCACCTTGGTTAAACCAACATTTGGCGCATCAAAAACAACCCGGTGATACTCACCGAGGGATGGTGATTCGCCCATATACTTCGCACCTGATACGATAGCACCGAAGGCGTTAATTGTTACAACTGAGATTATGGCAAACCACAACACAACATAATGCGACAAACGAAAACCCAATAACGTCATTAGAATTTCTCCAAAAAAGTTAGCTTAGAAACTAAATGGGCAAATCGTGGGCCACTTTTTTTATTTATTTAATTCAAATGCTTGGACAGCCTTATAACCATGCTCGTAAAATAATTCGACACTACGTCTTTCTCTTAATTCTCTGAGGACGGATTATGTTTCGTTGAATCAGTCTTTTTGCCCAACCATGACCTTCCTGAGCAACCTAATCCTTGACCAGGTCTCCCCTTTCTCTTACCATGATGTTTGGCATCTTATGCGCAATGATATAAGACGGTTGTTCGTGTGGAACAAACCAAATGATTTCCGTGATAAGGCAACACAACTAAGGAACTGTAAACGGATAGAAAAACCACCGCGGGAAAACCCATTCGACGGAAGGCGTTCTTCTCTCAGACAGCCACCCGTGGAAATTGTCCGCTCAGGTTAGTCGAATAAAACTCTAGCCATGTGGGTGCCTCACAATTAACGCAGCTGGATTTTGAATGATCGTCAGCGTGGGTCTGGAATTGAAAGCGCACTGAGGGGTTCAATGCAAAAAAGAAAACTATCTAAAATGGGTTGTAGTTGGATTCAAACCGTTGTTTTTATTAACTCTATCGTGTTCGGTTTTTTTGTAATGCTACAAATGACCGGGTGTGTTAATCAAACTTCTGTAAAGGAAGAGCGCGCCCCTGTTACCAAACCCCAACCAGCTATAGACACCACAAGACCACCATACACGCCGGATTTAGATGAGTTTCAACGTTTGCTAAACCAGAAGTACATCGACCCATTAACCGACTATATTGCAAACAATCGTAACGACCAAACCAAGCTCAAGTATGTAAAACGACTAGAAAAAGAAAAACAAAAGAGGTGCGAAGAAATACGTCAGCTTTTTCGCGCAAAGGACAAGGAAAATCGGATGCTTGTCCGATTGGAGCGTGGATACGGTCACTCTTGCCCCAAAGTTGTGAAAGAATTTGCCGAACAAGTAACGGCAGTGGCCAAAAAGTCGATTGATGGTATCGGAGATTGTCAAGTATTGTACAAAATAGGGAATTACAAGGAAGCAATATTAGCCTGTCATCCCTATGCTGAAAAAGGTAATGCTTTTGCGCAATATAATTTGGGTACAATGCATAGTGTTCTGCAGGATTATAAGAAAGCAAATATGTGGATCCGAAAATCAGCATTACAAGGTTATGCAAAGGCCGAACATAGCCTGGGGCAGTTTTATTACAATGGGTCTGGTGTCCAGCAGGATTATAAAGAAGCTATGGAATGGTTTCGTTTGGCGGCGACCCATGGATCGGTTGAAGCCCAAATGGTTTTGGCGCAAATGTATGGGAATGGTGAGGGTGCACCGTCAGATTACCAGGAAGGCTTAAAATGGCTTAGGCTAGCTGCAGACCAAAGAAACAACGAAGCACAATACAGGCTAGGGCAGCTTTACTTTTATGGTCTAGGCGGGGTGCACCAAGATTATAATAAGGCATTTAAATGGTTCCGCTTCGCTGCAGAGCAAGATAGCACCAAAGCCCAAATTAAACTCGGAGAAATGTATTCAAGAGGAGAAGGTGTAACATCAAACCAAACCCAAGCATTTGTCTGGTTTAGTCTTGCTGCAATGAAAAGTGATAACACGGCTTCAATCGAACGCGACAATTTGGCGAAAAATCTAAATTCAGAGCAACTCCGAAATGCCAATGTTCAAATTCAAGAAATGTCAATTAAACAAAATCGAAAATAGTATTCGTTAGCAAATTAGGAAATATTTTTAGGCGTGCGCTCGATCAGAACCGTTATAACAATCCTTGTCTTACTGGTTATCCTATTCATCGTTGGGATGGGCGTAATGTCCTTTTTAAACATATCTCATTCCAAACAAGCATTGTCCGAGCAGCGTCTAAAGCAGATCGAAGCAACCTTTTATTCAAACTTCGATAGTATCGAACTGTATGAAATGCTGGTTCAAGCAAAAGCTGAAGAAATTGCTGAGATCGGAGCTCTTTTTCATGATCTGAAAAACTCCTCAAAACAGGATTATACACCGGTCATTGAAACGGTTCTCCTCAAGAACTTAACACTCTTTCCCAATGCGATTGGAATGGGATTGTGGTTTGAACCCAACGTTTACAAAATTAACCTTCAAAGCTTCGGGCTTTATTCTCATTGGAACAAAGAAAAGGGCCAGGCGGAAATAACGTCAATTTATAGCAAAAGTCAATTCGATTACCAAAAACAAGATTGGTATAGGGCGGCCATTCCGCAGAATTGGAATCTCATAAAAAAAAGACCAAAGAAGTTCTATTGGACGTCTGCACGCTACGATCCACTATTTGATGCTGTTGTAATTACGCTTTCTGTTTTGATGTACGATCAAAACCAAAAAATTATCGGCATCGCGACCATCGATTCGCCCTTTAATAAAATTGTTACCTTACTCAAAGCAGTTAGCGTAACTGAAAATAGTTTTTCTTTTCTGATTAACCCCAAAAATCAAAAATTTTCCAGCCTTGCTGAGGACAAATCACCCAAATCACAATATTTGCTGTCCTTACTCGACCTGAAACAGTTTGATAAATACGACTGGGATGAAAATATCGTAGGGGCTACTACGCCAAGAAAAGAAATGAAAATGAAAGAGTTACCCGTTGATGGAGGGAATCATTTATTATTCTTTTCGAAAACTCAGTCTGGTATGATATTTGGTATTGGTGTCCCTAAAACTGAGATTTATCAACCCATTGAAGAGATGCGATGGCTAAATTATCGGATTACCGGAATTACCATCTTCATTTTGCTTGTATTATCAGCTGTAATCCTTTACATCGTCGGAAGTATCATGAGGTTGCTGGATACTCTATACACGGACAGGGAAACGGGCCTACCAAACCGCACCAAATTATTGCAAGATTTCAAAACTGGAAATCACACCGGAATAATCTTGATAAATATTGATTCGTTTAAACAAATAAACGACTTTTTTGGTCCGCGATGCGGTGATTTTATATTGAAAAGTTTTGCCAGTAGATTGCAAGAATTGGTCGCCAATGGTAAAGATTTATTTTCAAATTTGGCAGGGCTTTATAAATTGCCTTCAGACGAATTCGCGATTCTATTAAAACGGCACATTGATGAATCCTGGCTGCGTTTCTACCTTAGAAAATTATCAGAATTCGCCACAGAACAAATCTTCCACTTCGAAGGACAAGAAATTACATTAAATGTTTCATTGGGCGCGGCAACTGATCATTGCGTAGATCCTGATCAGGGCCAGGATCAGGTACACGAAATCTTATTGTCCTCGGCAAACATTGCATTACAACTAGCTAAGGAACGAAAAAAACATGCGTTAATTTACGACGATTCAATTCGGGTTCGCGAAGATTACGAACAAAACATTACCTGGGCCAAATCGCTAAAGGAAGCCATAGCCGAAAACAGGATCGTTCCTTATTTTCAGCCAATCGTTAATAATAATACCCGTAAGATTGAAAAATTTGAATGTTTAGTACGGCTCATCGATGAGCGCGGAAGACCCATTAAACCTGACAAGTATCTTAGTCTCTCAAAAAAACTAAAGCTTTATCCCAAAATAACTTCAAGAATAATTGAACAAAGTTTTAAAGTCTCAAAAACCGTCGGTGTTGCAATCTCCATTAATCTTTCCTACGAAGACATTACAAACCCTGATACAACATCCTTTATAAAAGACAAACTCTTAGAATATGGTATTGCAAAAAGAGTATGCTTCGAATTACTGGAATCTGAAAGCATCGACAACTACCGGCAAGTTTATGAGTTTATTAATGATCTGAAAGATATGGGCTGCAGTATAGCAATTGACGATTTCGGCACCGGATATTCCAACTTCGAGCATCTTTTACGACTCAATGTCGATACTGTTAAGATCGACGGAAGTTTAATCAAAAATATCGACAAAGATGATAATGCATTGATTATGACACGTGGAATAGTCGGGTTTGCAAAAAAGTTAGGCCTTACAACCATCGCCGAACGCGTGCACTCAAAACAAGTCTTTGACACCATAATTGACATTGGTATTGATTACTCTCAAGGGTTCTATTTCGGCCAGGCCCAACGGGACATAAACAACAAGCTCCCTGTCCCGAAAGAAAACGACTCGGTCATTCCCCTAAAAAGCATTCGCAACCGAAGGGGAAACTCCCCGAAAACAGAGTAGTTGCAACCACTACCTTAGTTTTGTCTCAGACGGAGAAAACAACACGAAACCAACTCCTGCAAAAAAGCAAGTTTTCTGTGCCCGTCCACGTGCTCTTTAGGAACAAACCAGCGGTGAGCTGAAGATATAATCCTATTTAACGTGATCGCGTATTACGTCGTACAACTGATCTTTTAATACAATTCGCTGCTTTTTGAGGTCTTCCATGTAGTCATCGGCTACGGGTTGATTAGCGATTTCCAAGTCACGAATCTCCTTGTCTAATACATCGTGTGCACTCATTAGCCGACAGAAATCCGAATTTTTTACGGCAAGCCCCTTAATCCGGTCTTTAAATTCTGGAAACTCGTGAAAAATATCGTGGTTTTCACCAAGCATAAATAACTCCTACTACTTAAGTTTTTTGAATGGACAACGTCCCCCTACCCTTCTAGTAGTGCCACGCGATTATAGCGCCGTCTTTTCATAAGATCTACCGACAGCCTTTTCCGTTACAACATGCTGGAGTTGTCGACCATACTTCACATGAAGAAAAATAATAAGACTTAACCACGCAGCAAGAAAGCAAAAAACCGATGGGTAGGTAGCGGCATAAAATATCTTACCCACGTTATAAGTAACAACCAATCCTAAACCAAATAAATTAATTATTTTATGACTGGAGATCATAGCCGCTAGAATGATCGCGAAACCATAGGCCCATTGACTCAACACGAAAAAGGAAAAATAGAAATCGTATTGGATACTGTTGTTGATAATTTTTACCGACACCGGACCTTTAACGATGTAATACAAAAAAAACACACTCACACCGATCCCGACAACCAAGCAAATTTTTAGAAGCTTTTTACGAACAACGTGGTTTTCCATACGATAGATTGCATAGGGCACCAAAGTAGCCCACAGACTGTAGGCGATAAGGGGGAAAATTGAAGCTAATGCAGCCTCCAACCATGGTGGACTAGAATAACCCTGTATCAACCAGATACATCCTTCTACAAATTGGTGCAAAGCAAAAATCAAAGGAAAGCAAGCGAAAGGCAGATCTGTTGTTTCCCGAACTTGTTTTAAGGTCGCAATACCACCAATGGTGAGAACAGCACTAGATACAAAACTTGCTTCCGCTGAAAAACACACTTTAATTTCCCCAAATTTTTTTGCCGGTTATCTTCCGACAAGCCTCCACGCCTGAACGAAACGCATCTTCGTGAAAGCCATATCGGAAATAAGATCCACAAAAATAAGTTATGCCATTTTCGTTAAGTTGCTTTAACCGAGGTTGAGCGTTTACAGCTTTCAGATCGAAAATCGGATGTTCGTAATCATTTTCTCGAAGAATTTTAGCCGAATCAACCCGCCCTGTATCATTGACGGTTACAAAATAGTCTTTCTTTCTCGATACTTTCTGAAGCGTATTCATGTGATAGCTGAATGACGACGTTAGATTGCCGTCATCGTCATACTCAACCAAATAATTCCAACCGGACCATAGATTACGTTTTTTCGGCATAACGCTGGAATCGGTATGGAGAAGAACTTTATTTTTTGAATATCTGAAACAACCCAGGATCTCCCGCTCTAAATCCGTTGGATCGCTTAATAACTTAAGAGACTGGTCCGCATGCGCAGCCATAACCACATGATCAAATCTCCTGGTATTCCCACGGCAATCAGTAATTTCCGCAAAGCCATGGCCCCGTTTAACTGAAGTAACAGCACAATCCAGCAAAATTTTATCCTTAAATGGTGCAATAATTTTATCTCTGTAAGCGCGGCTACCGCCTTTAATAGTACTCCACCGTTTACGGCCTAACAGGCCTTGAAAGGAACCGTGATTGTCCAAAAATTCGATCATTGTCAACGCGGGATAATCCAGCATATCCTTTGGCGGAATCGACCAAACCACCGCTATGATAGGGATCAGATAATAGTCCAAAAAATCCTTACTATAACCTTTTTCGGCCACATACTCTGCAATACTATATTGGTGGTATTTTTTTTCCTGTAAAATCTCTGTTGCTTCTCGATAAAAACGCCCGGTTTCCCGTAATAAACTAAAAAAACGACGATCAAAAAGGTTTTTCAGGTTACTTGGAAACCAACTCAGGCCTTTCGTGTTATATTCCCAGCCGGTCGGAAGAATTTTAAAACTAAAACCCATGGGACAACGGATACTCGGCACTTCAAGTTCAGTAAGTAGTCGGTTGAACAACGGGTAGTTCTCGTCGTTAAAAATGACGAAAGCAGTATCGGTAAAAACGGTTTCTTCAGTATCTTCGATTACCGCAGTGTTAGCATGCCCTCCAACATAGTCATTCTGTTCGTAGAGGGTAATATCAAAATTGTTGTGAAGAAAATGGCCGCACGCCATACCTGCCGCGCCTGTGCCAATGATTGCTAAGGACGATTGACTCATGTTTGTTATTATTATTTCCGTAAGCCTCAAATAATACAAAATCTTAATATTTGATGCCACTGTTAAAGTGGGTACATACCCAACCGAATGGTTATCGATTAGCCAAAGTAAATTGGCAAGACGGCACCAAAAAAATTACCATAGAGTCCGTACGCTCTGTCGGGAGTGAAATTTACTCCACCATTTGGATAGCCCACAAACCGTGTTTTGGGCAATTCTTGTCGTATTTTGAATGAAAAAAATACTGTAATAATTTAAGTAAGTTGAACAAGATTTCTTTCATAACCCGCCTTATAAAGCAATTCGATCCAATTCTCGAACTACCAAAGTGGGGTTGGTTGCGAAAAGCCCTAGAGAAACTGGATTTAAAATCGGACGATTTTTTCTTTGTTCAGATCGGTTCTAATGATGGCGTAATTCACGACCCACTGTTCCAATATATCAACCGATACCGATGGAAGGGCATTCTTGTAGAACCCATTGATTATTATTTCGAGCGATTAAAAGCAAACTACAAAGACAATCCACAACTGCTATTCGAAAACGTAGCGATTTCCGAAAAGCAGGAAATACGTGATTTTTACCGTGTAAAAGAAGAGTTGGATTTTCTTCCCGCCTGGAGTAAAGGATTGGGAACTTTCTATCCACAGGTATTGCTCAAGCATCGATGGTTAATCCCTAAATTAAAAAACTACATCGTCAAAGAACGCGTTTCTTGTATTTCCTTAAAACAACTATTTGAGAGACACCGTGTGGAAAAGATCGATCTTCTCATGATTGATACCGAAGGATATGACTCCGAGATTATCAAACAACTTGATTTTGATACCATCAAACCAAGCATCATCATATACGAACACAAACACTTGAAGACGATTGATAAAAAAACCTGTGAACTGTTATTAGAAAAGCAAGAGTATTTTTTATCAAAACATTTCAGCAATACGATGGCTACCCTACTTCATAAATAAAGTTCGTTCAATTGATTTATATCAATACGTCATTTTTTTGAGTACTTATGATTTACAGGAAGATCGCCTAATGAAGAACAATATCTGGAGGCTATTTTTCGATGATTTGATGAAATAGTCCCATTTATTTCGTCCTACAAAATTTCCGATGCTCGATCTAGTTTTTAACAGACCTGTCAGGAGAGAAAGTCGGCGGCATCAGGAGCCTAGAAGGAATTATATACTCGGTAGGATTCTTCATTAACGACGAAACTATGGATTGTTCAAGGATTTTTTTAGCTAAAATCATTTTTTTCAACATAGTAGTTTGACCTTCCTTTGCACGAATCAATGTGCTAATGTTGGGGCTTTTTAAAACTGGGAAGACGTTGGTGCGGCAGGTCCGCAAAATTTTGTTCATCCTACGCTTCAAGATTAGACCCAGGGTTCTGGGTTGTGATCAAATTGGAAATTTGTCTAGTAATTTAAAGAGGGGAATCATGTTTAACAAAAAATTAATGAAAAGTAGCTTCGTTTCAATCTTAGTGCTTTTTACCTCTATCGGTACCACTAACATTTGGGCTCATGGTGGGGTCGCGATCGAAATCGATACATGTCGTATTCCGGTTGGAGACCAGTGGGTACATTTTACGGCTTATACACCCCAGCAATCAGCGGATACGGAATATTGTAATAACATTCCATATACCGGATATACCAATCTGGTATTTGACTACGAAGGTCGAATTTTGACCAAATTGGAAGTGGAGTTTTCTATCACTAAAGAACCCGAAGGTAAGGAAATCTACAAACAAGATGCAAAAGTTCATCAGACCGGAACAATCAATGCTGTAATCGATTTCAGTAAACCTGGATTAGGTGAAGGTGACTATCTGACCCATGTAACGATTGTTCACGAAGATAAGAAAATAGACGCTCATCTCCCATTTAACATCAGTTCGGGTGGAGAAGGAATGACTATTGATGGAACAATGATCGCGATGATATTGTTGTTAGTAGCTATGCTTGGTGGCGGCCTGTTTTTGATGAGAAAGAAGGAAGGGGAAGAATAATCACCCTGCCAGATATTTATCTAGCTTTACCAATATTAACCTTCTTCCCCTGAATATGGGGGAGAAGGTTAACTTGGTCTTAAAGCCTTTAAAGAAAGCAAACCCAAAATTGATGAACGATTTAACGATGCGAAGACATCCTTTACGTAGCCTGTTGTGTGCATTTGCCGTTGGGATTTTAATAATCCCGGGGTATAGCCCCGCTCAGTTAAAACTGCCGCCGTCGGTAGCAGTCGATAAAGGCAAAGTCAAGCCGGTGTGTAATGTCGTGGGTAGAAAGGCATGGCGGGAATCACAGGTTATCGAAGGCGTCCAGATACAAGAATCGGTATTGTGCGATCCTGATAACCCCTATACAGTAGCCGCTGCTGTTAAGGGAACTAATAATGTCTCTATGACAACTTTGATGGAAACCAATTTTGCAGCGGATTCGGTCATCAAAAAAAATGATCGTGATGGCGATGGCGATCCAGATGATATTATTATCAAACTGGAAGTCATGGAAATTAATGGACATTCTCCTGATTTTGTAGGCGTAGTTCCGACTTTTGATGTCGCTCCGGGAATACAACCCGGCATGTGGGTCTTTGCACCCAAAACCCGGGGTATGTCGACTGAAAGTTTTGTCAGCCTTGCCGCTAACCCCATGATACGTGCACCGTCACCTGCGATCCGAGTTGAACAGGGTGATAGAGTTTGGATTGTTCTAGAGAATACCCATTACTTTCCGCATACTATCCACCTTCATGGTGTGGACCACCCCTTTACGGACATCACAGGTGAGGGTAACGACGGTGTACCTCAAACCAGTGATAAATATGTACTGCCAGGTACACGAAGGGTCTACGAAATTCGACCAAGGCAAACGGGAACAATGGTTTACCACTGCCATGTACAGACGCATACACATTTGGCAATGGGTTTAGTTGGCATGTTTGTCGTCGAGGAAAACCAACCGGATAATTGGGTACAATCGGTTAATATTGGTGCAGGCCATGTACGACACCCTTCGGTAGGTGTTTTGGCACAATACGATCAGGAGTATGATTTGCACTACCATGCATTGGACAAAGAACTCCATAATGTCATCCAGAACTACAACGACCCCCGGCTCATCGCCAAAAAGATGAACCGGGAATATGATATAACAGATTCTACCGAAGACTATTTCACTCTTAATGGCCGATCATTTCCCTACACGATAAGAGAATCACTCGTTGTTGTAGAACCCAATCAAAACATAAAAATTCGAATGTTAAATAGTGGTAGTGAAATGGCTGCTATCCATACCCATGGGCACAAGGCCACGATCACCCACTACGATGGGATAGAACATAACCCGGTAGCTCAGATCACTCGGGATGTATACGATATAGCACCCGCACAACGCTATGATTTAAAAATAAGTACAATTGATGATGGAACCCATTCGTACGGACAAGGTATTTGGATATTTCATGATCACATGGAAAGAGGAATAACAAACGATGGTGTCAATCCTGGAGGGGATGTGAGCGCAATTGTTTACAAGTCATATTTGTCCGAAAATGGTATACCAAAAACAAAAGGCATTGATATTTCGGCTTATTTTGGTAGAAAATTTCAAACAAGGGGTGTCCCAGTGTTTGCAAATCTAGACGCTTGGAATAGCCTGGGTGGTGTGTTTGGTCTCGAGCCTGAACCTGCTCCGAAACAAGCAGTACCTAAACCTGTCGTAACACCACCTTTGGTCACACCCAATAGTGGTAACGCATTTCGAAACTTTATCGTCGGCCTTCTATTAGGCCTGGCTGTTTATCTGTTGTACATCCAGAGAGAGCACGTTGCCCGATTGACCAACCAAGCTGTCGCCTTACTCAAAACTTCAACTGGAGGAGTCAAATAATGGGTAGGTTTTGGTTAATTCCCACTATCGGCTGTTTTCTGTTTTTATCCACTAGCGTGGCCGAAGAACCTGACGACTTAGTCATACACAATAACCTTATGGATCATGGGAATGGCCATTTGATGGATATGGGTGGCGGCATGGTTATGGGACAAAATACCGAAGTACTCCCCGGAGGATGCGACAGTATTTCTGAGGAACGGGAAATTACCGTCAGAGCAGGCCATAAGTATTCGGAAAAATTTCCAGGAACAATCTTTGCCTTTGACCAACAGCAATGGAAAGTGAAACCCTGTGCCAAACTTACCGTCCATTTCATTAACGAAGACAACATCCGGCACCAATTCATGGTGCACGGACTACCGAAATATATCTATAAAGCAGGGATGTTTCATTTAGAGGCCACGGGGCCTAGTAAAATTTCTGGCACCTTTATTGTGCCCGGATATGATCAGACCTACTTGGTCCATTGTGATATTTCGCAACATATGGAAAAAGGAATGAAAGGGCAGATCATCGCCGGCAAAGGTGGAATCAGCATGCCTAGTGTCCCAGGGTTGACTCCCCAAATTATCCCCGACTCCTACGATGATGAAACTTTGAAAACAGGAGGACCACCACCATCTCCGGTAATCCCTACCGGATCTATTGTCGTTGCAACGGCCGCAGGAGGATCACTGCTCACGGGAACGTTGATTATAGGCTTGGCTTTTGGTTTGCTGGGTGCGCCAATATTAGCAAGACGATTTAAAAATATGACGCCCGCGGAAATCATCCAGGAACTTTCCAGCATGGCAACCAAAATAATTGATTGGCTAATAACCAAATCGAAACCCCTAGTCAAACTTCTCAGTTCGTTAAACCTTCGAAAGATCCTCGAAGAGCTAGACCACTATAAAAAACCTGCATTAGCTTGTTTAGATTGGAGTAAAAAAACCTTGATCAAATTAATCAATCGTTTTAAATAATTTTACTTTTGAATAAACAATCCCAAAGCTGATAGACTCAGGTTCTCTAGCTTGGAAAATATCGACCCTTCCGTCGGTATTTGGGGATTGTTTATAAGTGCCTTTATTTCCTCAACCATCGCACCGGGTGGGTCCGAGGTGGTCCTTGCCATACTCGTTTCAAAAACAAACTTGTCACCTTTGTGGTTACTCTGTGTTGCAACCGTTGGCAATACGCTCGGCGCTTTAACAACATTTGGATTAGGTGTCTTCGCAGCAATGGGTTATCCCGTTGAAAAGCTGTCAGGAAACTACCACGAACAAGCATTGATTGCTATTCGCCGATGGGGTGTCATGGTTCTTTTATTTTCATGGCTGCCCGTTATTGGAGATGCGTTTTGTTTGGCTGCGGGGTGGCTGAGGCTTTCGTTTAGTTACTCATTGGCGGCAATTTTATTCGGCAAAGCAGCTCGCTATGCAGTTGTGATCTATACGTTTCTGTGATGTGGGATATAATCTCATTAAAGGTACGGATTTAGGACCCAGAGAACGTCAATGACAACAGCACCCGCAGGGATTCCGGAACAAGTACTTTTGGCGTGGCCTAAATTTGCCCAGCTAATCTGGCACCCTGTCACCTCAGGCCTAATTAACAAAACATTTCGCTTAGAAAATCCCCAGGGGATCACCATAGCAATCGTGCAACGGTTACATGTTATTTTCGAAGGTACGGTAAATCTTGATATTGATGCCGTAACCAGGCATCTGGAAAATAAAGGTATGAATACACCCCGTTTGATTCCAACTGACAAGGGAAAACTATGGATTGAAGCAGAAGGTGCTGTTTGGCGATCGCTAACCTTTATTCCTGGATTGACTTTCGAAAAAGTAATAGATCAGCAGATGGCTTTCGAAGCAGGTAAACTTGCAGGTCGCTTTCATCGTGGACTGGAAGACTTCGAATACGCTTACCGCTCTCCGTTCAGAGACGTCCATAATACCGCTGTCCACTTAAATGTTTTGAAAAAAGCTTTGATTCAGCATGATTCGCATCCTTTATATGGAGAAGTAACACATGCGGCTGGTCTGCTATTTTTAGCCACGGAAAGGCTTCCAAACTTGCACAACCTTCCGTCAAGACATGGACACGGTGATCTAAAAATCTCAAATCTACGATTTAATCAACAACGGCAAGGGTATTGCCTAATCGATCTCGATACCCTTGGCCAAATGCGCTGGCCTTTTGAAATGGGCGATGCGCTCCGTTCCTGGTGTAATCCAAACAAGGAAGACGAAGGTGACACCAGCTTGAATTTGGACCTGTTTGATGGCGCATTGGGAGGATATGCATCCGTGGATGTTTCCGTAACTGGCCAGGAGAGGGAGACTTTAGTAGATGGTCTAATCCAGATTTGTCTTGAGCTTTCTGCGCGTTTCCTCAGCGATACATTAAACGAAAGCTATTTTGCTTGGGACCCAACACGTTACCCTAGCCATGGCGCCCACAATTTATCTCGTGCCCAAGCCATGTGGAATCTTCATAAGAGTGTAAAAAAACAAAGGTTGGAAGCAGAACGTATTATAAATACTCATTTTGGATAACATTCCCTCCAAAACATGCAAAGAAAAATACTTGAGATTTTTAATACCCTGACTCACGGTGTCTATGTCATCGGTGTATCTGATCAGACACGGGTAAATGGTTTTACTGCTTCCTGGGTCATGCAAGCATCCTTTAATCCGTTATTAGTCGTGCTTAGTATCAACGCCGCCCACACCTCTTACGCTTTACTTGAACAAAGCGGCGTTTTCACGATAAATGTTTTAGCCAAAAATCAAATTGAAATAGCCCAACATTTTGGGCGGCCCGCAACGGTGGAGAAGCTTAATTCAGTAAGGTGGACTAAAAAAAAAACAGGTGCACCGATCATTTATGATGCGATAAGCTACCTTGAATGTGAAGTGAGTCACCACTATCCCAGTGGAGACCATGTTTTGGTTGTTGGACAGGTGATCGATGGGGCAATTTTAAATCCAGCGGTAGAACCCATGAATTACCGGGAAACGGGAGAAATGGATGGAAGTATTGCTTTATTTCCCCAACGTTTTTAAAAATATGATCGATAAAATAGCCTACTTCCCTGTCGTTTCATTACAATGAAAAAATTTCAATCGAACATCTAGACTACACGTTTCTACTTGTTCAAAAGCCAAAAGAAGCAATCAGGAAAAATACCGATGGAATATTTTCCTAAGGATTTTATTGAAACATCTCAGGGTTTGATCTTCGCAGTTTTGGATTCAGAAAAAGAAGATGGCCGTATTCTTGGCTTTCTTCGATATCTCCGCACAAATTCAACCCTATTAAAACTGACCACGAAACAAGCTAACCAATATTTGACAGAAAATTTCCCACAGTATATCTATTTCTCCCAATCCCGGGACACTCATATACATGGAGTATATCCAAAAAATATTCAATACCACTATGGACCACGGCAACATATCCATACATTAAAAAATAACCAACACCGTGATGCGTTCGAAGAAAAGACACTTGGGTTAGTCGATCTTTTCGGTGAAAAAGGAATCCAACCCGAAATATTGGGGGTCACCGGCTCGATCCTTATCGGTGCTCAAAATCGCGATTCAGACATTGATTTAGTTATCTACGACAGAGCTAACTTCTTTGTTGGACGAGAAATCATCAAACAATCCATAAAACAGGGAAAATTGGATAGCCTGAACACCCCATTTTGGGAAACCACGTATCATCGGCGGGACCCTTGTCTAACACTGGAAGAATATATATGGCACGAACAACGCAAATTTAATAAGGCAGTATATCAAGGGATAAAGTTTGATATCAGCTTCATCGACACAACCCAAAAGCCCATCCAGCAATTTTGCAAAAAGTTAGGATTTACCCAAATTCATGCCGTTGTTTCCGATGATCGATTTGCATTCGATTATCCAGCACGTTATAAGCTCGATCACAGTGAAATAGTCGAAGCACTCAGCTTTACCCCAACCTATTCCGGCCAAGCTCAAACCGGTGAATCTGTCGTAATTTCAGGATTCATTGAAGACTCACAGGATGGTTACCGCAGAATAATTGTCGGTTCTAACCGAGAAGCCCCCGGTGAATATATTAAGGTTTTATCAACTGTGAACCAATAGAATATGAATTTGGATTAGCTTGACCACGATTTTCAAAATATCTCCCTGGATTCAAAATTACTTTACAACTGACACTACCACCTTTTAAAGCCGTTATCCTCGATATGGATGGCTTGGTTCTCGATAGTGAACCAGACTATCGATTGGCGTGGCGAAAAGCGGCTGAAGACATGGGAACACAATTGGATGACGCATTTTTTAAATCGCTATCAGGTTGTGCCTACGATAGCGTTGAGTCCACATTGAAAAACATTTGTGGAGATTCCTTTTCTTTTCCTCACTTCCGCAAACTTAGCGCAAAAATTTGGAGGGAAAACGTTACAAGATACGGCATCAACACCAAACCCGGGTATCGATTATTGCTCGACCGTTTGCAGCTACAAAGAATCCCGTATTGCCTGGCAACCAACAGTCCAAGACAACATGCTGAAGAATGTTTGACTTTGGCGGGTATTCGTCAGGATTTCGACATACTGGTGACCCTAGATCAGGTCGAGAAGGGTAAACCAGCACCAGATATCTATTTACAAGCATCAACTACAATTAAATGTCCACCAGAAAAATGTTTAGCGGTGGAAGATTCGGCACCCGGTATTCAGTCGGCTTTAGCCGCAGGAGCAATCCCGATCATGATCTCGGACGACCCTATTCTATATGAAGACCATAAAGAACTCAGCATTCCAATATTAGGTTCGCTATCCAAACTCGCGAATCTAATATAGGAGCAAAAACTCTCTTTTATCGTCAAAAAAAGGATAATCCGGTAGATGTCCAGCCGAATTGTACCAATGGCCAACAAAAACTTGGCCATATGTCAGCATCTTTGACAGCCAAATTACCGAAGGCTAAAAGACAAATTAACAGACCATCTAAAAAGCACTATATATTGTTATTTTATTTTTTTCTACACAATATATAGTGTTTTAATCTGGGCTTTCAAAAAAATACTATTTTTGGTCCCGAATTTGCTTTAGACCTAATCATGAAATTCCATCAGCTGCTTGAACACAATACCGCAGCTTTTATAAACCGCTTTCCGACATTACAACGAGGATGAACATGAAATATTTTACTCGATTAGGTTTCATTTTATTGGTTATGAGTCTTTTTCAAAACAGCGTCGCTTTCGCAGGAGCATTCTCTATCACTGCTATACCGCAACCTGCAACATCAGGTTTTTCGCTTAATTCTCAGGCTCAGTACACTTCCGTTGATCTCAATGGTTCACCCCAGGCATTTCCACACTTTGCCACCATAGTTGCCCACGAAGACATTTATGGATACGGATCACACACCATCAGGGTCACGGTTCAAAATAATCCTGGGAACGGAACCATTATTGCCGTCAACAAAAGAATAGAGAATGAAACAGGTTACGATTGGGATTCAATACTTGTCGAAATCGAACCCGTAAATGGCGCTGCTGCACCAACGCTTGACACTGTGGACCCACTGTATATCGCAGGAACAATTACCCCTGACTCTGGAACCGATATCGGAGGCCCCAAATATGACCCTTCGGCTTCAAATCCCAGCGACGTAACTTTGGGTCAAAACTCTATTTTATTCAATAATCCTCAATTATATGAAATAGATGGATTGATAAATCTTTGGTTTACGGTCGCTCTACCAGATTATTGGTTTTATCAATTCGACATAACCCAAACGTTTACTGGACAGACAGGACCAAACTCCTCAGTTCCAGAACCTGGACTTCTGGCTCTGGTTGGCCTAGGTCTTCTTAGCGCAGGGTTTAGAAAAACTAAACACCTTACCATCGAGGTAGCACCCAGCATTGGTTGAAAGAAAATCACATTAAGGGATGACCCCTGTACAATTAACATGAGTATCGAAGAATGAGCTAAAACGATACACAAACCCAATCCAATCGTGCGGCGTCACAGAAATATCTTTTGTGACGCCGCACACAATTAGCTTTCCATACCCCTCCTTGTTTCTAAAATACCCTCCGCTTGACTGCCCCTTGTCAAACATTAAATCCAGTTTCCCTTTTGAGAAACGATATACTCCAAACCTTGGAGTTTGATCAAAAGTACGGCTATGATGGCCCCAATCTATATTAGAATATATCCTATTGATGTTTGGTCATTCCTTTGTTTTTCGAATTCCATACCTATGAAAACCAATCTTTTATGTTTTACGCTATTTGTTCCAGTATTAACTCTAGGTGGTTGTACCAGCACTAAATCCCCGGAAGTCGTAACAGAACATTTCTGGCAAGCAATACAAGCTGGGAATGAGGGAAATGTCCGTGCCGTTTCCACAAAAGCAAGCGAAAATATCGTCGATTTATCAAATAGCCGATGGAGAAACATAAAAGTGGCTTTTGGTGAAACCAGAATCCGAGGAGTTGACGCCCAAGTAGAAACTACTGCGATATTTTCCGAGTCAGGTTCACAATCGGCTGAAAACTTTAATACTGTCTTGAAAAAAGAATACGGAGAGTGGAAGGTAGATTATCCTGAAACCATGGCTGGTATTGAAAATAACGACCCCCTATTTCGCATTCAAAAACAACTGGAAAAATTTGGGATTGAATTTTCCAATAAGTTTGACAGTACGATTTCGGAGATACAGAAGGACTTACCCAAACATCAAAAAGAAATTGAAGAAATGGGAAATACATTGCTAAAAGAGCTAGAGCAATCATTAGAGCACGAACTTCCGAAGGTACAAAAACTATTGGAAAACCTGAAGGATTCGTTCGATAAAGCTTTAGAAGAAACGCTTAGAAAAAAAAGGGAAAACGAGAAACAGCGTAAATCGCCGGTTACAACAATTTAAGGACTACCATAGAATTACACAGTCAGTTCCGATTACCATAACTTTGACCTTGATCCGCAGAAATCTCCATAGCCCAAGTTTCCGTTCAACTTTCTTTTTTCAAAGAGTTTATCATCTGGACTTGTAATCAAAGTCTCCGAAAATTTCATCTTTTTCAAATTGAAAAAATGGGACGACTGAAAATCGACTTGTAACATAGCTCAATTAAACGTTATATTCTGTGCTTAAAAATTTTGGAGATAAAAAAATGTCAGTAAACAGCGTTTCGATTCCTTTCAAAAAAAACCTAAAAAAGGATTGGGCGCGTCAGGGTTTAGTCGATCTTTTGGAAAAAGCGGGCGTCGGTATCAATGGTCGCCAACCCTGGGATATTCATGTTCGAGATGAAAGGTTCTATAGAAACGTGTTGACCAAAGGTTCTTTGGGTTTGGGTGAATCATATGTCGATGGTTGGTGGGACTGTGAAAAGATTGATGAACTCGTCTATAGAATATTCCAAAATCGCTTGCCCGATGAGCTTAATTCTTGGAGAAACGCGCTTTTCAAGCTAAGAGCGAGGCTAATCAATTATCAGTCTCCCGCGCGCGCCTATAAAGTTGGGGAACATCACTATGATATAGGTGATGATTTGTATCACTGTATGCTCGATGAGCGGATGATATACAGTTGCGGATATTGGAAAAATGCCAATAATCTGGCTTCAGCTCAAGAAGCCAAGCTTGACCTGATGTGTCGAAAGCTAAAACTAGAACCTGGAATGCGGGTTTTAGACATAGGCTGTGGTTGGGGTGGTTCTGCCAAATACCTAGCTCAGCACTACCAAGTTGAAGTGGTCGGCGTCACCGTATCTGAAAACCAAGAGAAATTTGCTCAGGAAAACTGCCGCGGCCTTCCTGTTGAAATTCATCTAAAGGATTACAGAAACATTAACGGCACATTTGACCGTATCTATTCCGTAGGAATGTTTGAACATGTAGGATACAAAAATTTTTCCCGTTATATGCAGGTTGTCACCGAACACTTGCGAGATAACGGTCTTTTTCTGATGCAGACCATCGGCGTCAATAATTCAGATACTGCCGGAAACCCATGGGTTGAGCGCTATATCTTCCCCAATTCAATGCTGCCCTCTGCTAACCAGATTGCAACCGCCGCTGAGGGGAAGATGATCATAGAAGATTGGCACAATTTTGGACCCGACTATGACACCACATTGATGCATTGGTTCGAAAATTTCGATGCCAGCTGGGACGCTCTCAAGGAAAATTATGATGAGCAGTTCTATCGGATGTGGAAATATTACCTTTTGACTTTCGCTGGTGCTTTCCGTGCCCGTAGGAATCAATTATGGCAAATCGTATTTTCCCCCCAAGGAACTGACACCCGATACGACGCACCGCGTTGAAATACCGCTTCACCAAATAAAGTGAGCCACGAAATCACGGAGTAAATAGGATACTCTATTTGCAATCATCCGTGACCCCAATGGCCTATACTTTCCCCTATGCGGATTGTTTGACCTGGTTGGATGGAACTAAGCCATTCAACTTGATTTTTGCCGAACACGACAACAATCGTCGATCCCATATTAAATCGTCCCATTTCCTCGCCTTTTTTAAGCTCAATGGTATGCTGATTATCGTACGTCCAAGTTTGAGGGACTAATCGTGTTGGCGGCGTAATAATACCTTGCCAGACAGTTTCGATACTGGCCACAAACATTGCACCAACTAGGACCAGGGCCATGGGACCCGTTGGAGTTTCAAAGATGCTAACAACACGTTCATTGCGGCCAAAAAGATTTTCCACCACACAGGTTGTTGCCTGATTCACGCTGAACAACCGCCCCGGTACATGGATCATTTCCTTGAGTTTGCCATCAACTGGCATATGTAACCGATGATAGTCTTTCGGTGCTAGGTAAATCGTTGCGAAACCGCCCCCTAAAAAAGGCACTGCTCTATCGGCATTTCCTCCTAGTAGGTTAGTCAGGCTATAGTTTTTTCCCTTAGCCTGCAAAATCTGATCCTTAGCGATATTTCCGAGCTGGCTAACAGTGCCATCCGCTGGAGAAACCAAGGAATGTGCTCCTCGGTCGATAGGTCTCGCAACCCGTTTTAGGGAACGGGTGAAGAATTCATTAAAGGAACGAAAGTTGGAGAAATCATCGATTTCCGCCTCGGCCATATTCACACCGTATAAATTGACAAATCGCTTGATGAAAAAGTTTTTCCAAGCCACATGCCGAGAATGGGTTGGAATACGCACCAATCGCGATAAGAAATGATGGGGCAGAAAAAATTGAGGCAACCCAAAAAGTTGCTGCTTTATTTTGGCAAACATAAACTACAAACTGTCCAGGAACCGCCAGGATGGGTTAAATCCCACCCTGGATCTGGTTTATACTACTTGGTCCGGGGGAGTTTCGCCTTTGAAAAAGGCCTCAATGTTTTCTAGTACGCGCATCCCCATTGCAACACGGGTTTCCAGCGTTGCACTACCGAGGTGCGGAAACAAAACGACATTATCTAGCGTACGAAACCCCGGATCTAGATTCGGTTCACCTTCAAATACATCGAGTCCTGCGCCAGCAATTTTCCGATTTTTTAGAGCTTCAATCAGGGCCTGATTATCAACGACATCCCCGCGAGCCGAGTTAATAAGGAACGCGCCCGTTTTCATCATCGCTAGCTTTTCTGCATTCAGTAAGTGGTAGGTCTCTTTACCACCGGGGCAATGTATTGAAACAAAGTCTGCATTCTTCAAAACTTCGTCAACGTCTGCGCATTGAGTCGCTTGGAGTTCATCGATAACCGACTGAGCGGGCGGATAAGGATCAGTGAACAGAATCTTCATCCCGAAACCATGGTGAGCTTTTCTAGCCATTGCTTGGGCTATGCGACCTAGCCCAATAAGGCCAAGTGTTTTGCCAGTGACTTTGGTCCCTAACATGTGAGTCGGACGCCAACCGGTCCATTGGTCTTGGCGGACATGCTGATCACCCTCGGGTCCACGACGTGCAACGGATAACATAAGCAACATCGCAATATCGGCTGTGCAATCTGTTAAGACTTCGGGAGTATTGGTAACCACAATTCCCCGATCTTTAGCCGCATCGGTATCGATGTGATTAAAGCCCACTCCAAAATTTCCGAGAACCTTGCATCGCAAAGGCTTCGCACTTAACACATCGGCAGTTATAGGATCGGTGACTGTTGGTAATACTGCATCGGCAGATCGTAATGCTTCCTTTAACTGTTCAGCCGACATGGGCTGGTCATTTTCGTTAAACTGAACTTCGTATATTTCTTTGAGTTTTGTCTCAACTTGTTCCGGCCATCGACGGGTGACAATAACTTTGGGTGTACTCATATTTTATTCTCCTGACATCCAATTATTCGATTGATTGAAACGGCAATTACCGCCAATCACCCTTTATTTATGTTTTTTTCGCGATGATAACAAACATATCCCACCAGCCTGCTACCGAAAAGCACTTCGTAATCGATCCACAAATGACCGATAATATAGAATAGGAAAAACGATTGATAATAACTCAAACAAGAACGCAGACATATTTCACGTTTGTTTTAATATAATTATCGGTTATTTAGACCTCTTATTTTGTTCGCTTTTTAGGGATTGGTGTACTAATTCCCAGCGGCACCTAAGGTTGACCGATAATACTCGATCGCCGCTCCAACACCGCAACCCGGATCGATACAAACACCATTGTCTAGCATTGCCATTTCCGCACCCGCGATCACACCCAGCAACGATACCTCATTCAAATCACCTAAATGCCCTATCCTGAAAAGTCTTCCAGAAACTTCACTCAAGCCAGCGCCCAGGGAGATATTGTATTTATCGTATGCCAGAGCAATAATCTTCCGCGCATCAATGTCCTCGGGTACTACGATTGCCGATACAGTATTCGAATACCATTTTTTCTGTTGAGCACATAATTCCAATCCCCAAGCAAAAACTGCTTGGCGTACCCCTTCGGCTAGACGCTGATGTCGGGCAAAGACGTTATCCAACCCTTCTTCCAACAATAAATCGATAGATTTCCGAAAACCATACAAAATAGGTATCGATGGGGTATAGGGAAAGTAACCCTCTTTATTGGCCGTAATGTGATCCTGAATATCGAGAAAGCCTCGACGACATTTAGCACTGTGTCTTGCTTCTAAGGCCTTAGGGCTGAATGCCAAAACCGCACCACCCGCTGGTAGCATCAATCCCTTTTGTGAACCGCTCAACGCGACATCAACACCCCACTCATCCATGCGAAAATCAATACTGGCAATAGAACTGACGCCATCAACAAACAGCATTGCAGGGTGATTAACTTCGTCCAAAATTTTGCGTATACTTTCTACATCACTCGTTACACCCGTTGCTGTTTCGTTATGGCAAACTAACAGGGCCTTAATTTCGTGATCAGAATCGGTTTCAAGAGCGACTTGTAACTTATCCAAAGGTAACCCTTGACCCCAAGGAACATTCTCGTATTGAACATCTAATCCAAGGCGTTGCGCTAACTCTATCCACAAATGACTGAACTGCCCAAACCTATACGACAATACTTTGTCTCCAGGTGACAGGGTATTAGTCAAAGCTATTTCCCATCCAGCGGTGCCGGTCGCAGGAAAAATAAATGTTTGCCCGGAATCAGTTTTAAAAATTTTCTTCAAGTCTTCTAATAAGGGCTTCACCAAATTCGGAAAATCAGACGAACGATGGTCCTCCATTGGCACATGCATTGCGTTCAAGATAGAATCTGGCACGTTCGTAGGACCTGGTACAAAAAGATGATTTCGGCCTGACATATATTGTCCTTGGTATTTAGTTTAGTTGGTATCCGTTACAGAAACTGCAAAAAGAAATTTGAGTGATTGTGTACTGGTAGGATTATTAGAAAAAAAGCGGCTCTATGACAACCACTCAAATTTTTATTCAGGCCTCTCTCAAAATGTAAGAACGCCCAGCGAAAAGTAACCCAATAAAAAGCCGCTTATTGTTTCATACACATATCAATGATTCAACCTGGGGCTCGCGATTGATTAGTCAGCGTCCAATGAATCATGGTATTATTGGCCGTTTTCTAATCTGACTTTTACTGCGAATTCGACTTAACATTTTAATTTTAAAGGTGTTTCGCCGTATTTTTTATGGATTATCTGAGCGACCTCAAAATCCATATATACAAATTAAACATGCATAACAGTTTTCCCCCAAATTTATTGCCGAACGGCAAGCAATATTTTAAAAAAATGTTGAAGAACATACATTTTATGTATCTTTATGAGCGGGTTAATACAAAGATCAATTCCGCTTGCTCAGCGTTTAAAAAATGAGGTATGCCATGACAAATAATGGGTTGCCGAATAAACAAGGATTGTACGATCCCCGAAACGAACATGATTCTTGTGGCGTCGGTTTTATCGCTCAAATTAAAGGATATAAAAGTCATGAGATTGTTTCTCAAGGCCTGAAATTATTGGAAAATTTAACCCATCGAGGAGCGGTTGGTGCTGACCCACTTGCAGGCGATGGCGCAGGTATTTTGATACAAATACCTGATAGTTTCTTCCGTGAGGAATGCGCCAAAACCAACATCAATCTACCTACAAACGGTGATTATGGGGTTGGGATGATATTTAGTCCCCCGCAAAAATCTAGCAAATTGGCTTGCGAAAGACTAGTTACCAAGATAATTCAGGACGAAAAACAAACCGTATTGGGCTGGAGAGAAGTTCCGGTTAACAATAAAGGACTTGGAAATTCGGTCAAAGCGGTCGAGCCAGCTATTCGACAAGTTTTTATTGGTCGTGGAAAAAATTGCTGCGATCAAAATGCGTTCGAACGAAAGCTTTTTGTAATCCACAAACAAGTAGAGCATGCCGTCGCACGTGCAAAATTGGAAAATGGAGAGGCTTTCTACATCGCATCTTTATCATCGAGAACCGTTTTATATAAAGGGATGTTACTGGCAAATCAAGTGGGCGTTTACTTCCCCGACCTGCTCAACCCCCTTATGACTTCAGCTCTGGCGCTGGTACATCAGCGTTTCTCAACCAACACGTTTCCAACATGGGATTTAGCGCAACCATTCAGAATGATTGCCCATAATGGCGAGATCAACACCGTAAGGGGTAATGTCAACTGGATGGCCGCCCGCCGTCAGGTAATGTCCTCTGAAGCGTTAGGGGAAGACCTGGACAAACTTTGGCCGCTTATTCGTGAAGGACAATCGGATACAGCTTGCTTCGATAATGCCCTTGAACTTTTAGTTGCAGGTGGGTATTCGCTCGCCCACGCGATGATGCTGCTTATTCCTGAAGCATGGACAGGCAATGTGTTTATGGACGAAAAACGCCGTGCTTTCTACGAATATCATGCGGCGCTGATGGAACCCTGGGATGGCCCAGCATCAATCGCCTTCACCGATGGCCGGCAAATCGGCGCCACACTGGACCGAAATGGTCTACGTCCCGCCAGATACTTGATAACAAATGACGATATTGTAGTCATGGCGTCTGAAATGGGTGTTTTAGATATCCCTCAGGAAAAAATCGTAAAAAAATGGCGTTTACAACCCGGTAAGATGTTACTGATCGACGTTGAAGAAGGCCGTATTGTCGACGACAATGAAATAAAGTCCCAATTGGCAAATCAAGCTCCGTATCGATCCCTTCTGGACGAGTCGCAAATCCTAGTAACGAATCTGCCGGAAGAGATTTCAGCGATGCCACCGGATAAACAAACACTTTTAAAAAGGCAGCAAGCTTTTGGGTACACGCAGGAAGACCTCAAATTTTTTATGATACCCATGGCGGTCAGCTCCCAAGATCCAGTAGGATCCATGGGAATCGATGCTTCGCTAGCGGTCCTGTCCCGCCGACCCCGACTACTCTATGACTATTTCAAACAAAGTTTTGCACAAGTAACCAATCCGGCCATTGACCCTATTCGAGAAGAATTGGTGATGTCTCTAACATCACTAATTGGCCCCCGCCCTAATCTGTTTGCATTCGATAAGGGTGGTTCCCACAAACGGCTGGAAGCCCAGCAACCTATATTAAGCAATTCTGATCTGGAGAAAGTACGTCGAATTGAAGCGCGTACCGAAGGTATGTTTAAAACCCAAACTTTAAATATTTGCTTTGTGTCTGACCGGGGCGCACCAGGCATGGAATCCGCGATTAAAATGCTTTGTGATCAATCCGAAAAGGCAGTCATCAATGGTAATAATATTTTGATTTTGTCGGATCGCTGTATGGACGCCAATCAGGTTGCAATCCCGGCATTACTTGCAACATCCGCGGTACATCACCACCTCATAAGAAAGGGTTTGCGCACTGTAGCTGGATTGGTCGTAGAAACCGGAGATGCTCGGGAAGTGCACCATTTTGCTATGTTGGCAGGTTATGGAGCGGAGGCGATCAACCCTTACCTAGCTTTCGATACGTTATCGGATCTCCGCGAAAACCTCATTGAACCACTCTCGGAAACCGAGGTTCATAAGCGTTATATTAAAGCAGTAAATAAAGGTTTGCTAAAAGTAATGTCCAAAATGGGAATTTCCACATACCAATCCTATTGCGGAGCACAAATTTTCGATGCCCTTGGACTATCCGATACATTTTTGGATGAATTCTTCATAGGTACAACAAGTACTACGGAAGGCGCGGGACTTCAAGAAATAGCTGAAGAAACTTTGTCTCGTCATCGTCTAGCTTTTGGTAATGCGCCACTTTACCGTAAAGCATTGGATGCTGGTGGGGAATATGCTTTCCGGCTTCGGGGCGAAGATCATATGTGGACACCCCAATCGATTGCCAAGCTGCAGCATGCAACACGCGCAAACAATCCCGTGCAATATCGGGAGTTTGCTCAGATGGTTAACGACCAAACGGAACGGTTGTTAACATTAAGAGGGCTTATGGCCTTCAAGTTCACCAATTCTTCCCTACCACTTGATGAAGTTGAACCAGCATCTGAGATTGTCAAACGGTTTGCCACCGGTGCAATGTCATTCGGCTCGATCTCCTATGAAGCCCATACAACCTTGGCTATTGCTATGAATCGTATTGGTGGAAAATCGAACACCGGCGAAGGCGGCGAACTGTCTGAGCGCTTTATTCCCAAGGCCAACGGAGATTCCATGCGCTCAGCGATAAAACAGGTCGCTTCGGGCCGTTTCGGTGTTACAGCTGAATATCTTGTCAATGCCGACGACATCCAAATAAAGGTGGCACAAGGGGCAAAACCAGGAGAAGGTGGGCAACTTCCTGGACACAAGGTAGATAAAATTATTGCCAAAGTTCGTCATTCGACACCTGGGGTTGGCCTGATATCACCTCCCCCGCATCATGATATTTATTCCATCGAAGACTTGGCACAGTTGATTCATGATTTAAAAAATGTCAATCCAAAGGCTCGGATTAGCGTCAAATTGGTATCTGAGGTTGGTGTAGGTACCGTTGCTGCAGGAGTTTCTAAAGCACACGCTGATCACGTCACCATCTCGGGTTATGACGGTGGAACAGGCGCTAGCCCGATTACATCGATCAAGCATGCAGGCCTGCCTTGGGAAATCGGTTTAGCTGAAACACACCAAACATTAATCCTGAACAATCTCAGAGGCCGCATAGCCGTCCAAACCGATGGTGGCCTGCGCACTGGCCGTGATGTCGTTATTGCTGCATTACTCGGGGCCGATGAATTTGGGTTTGCTACCGCGCCTCTCATAGTCGAAGGATGCTTGATGATGCGCAAATGCCACCTGAATACCTGCCCTGTGGGGATTGCAACGCAGGATCCAGAACTGCGCAAACGATTTACCGGAAAACCCGAGCATGTCATCAATTACTTTTTCTTTGTTGCCGAAGAAGTACGTGAGCTTATGGCTCAGCTCGGATTTAGAAAACTCGAAGATATGATAGGCCAATCCAATCGATTAGATATGCGGGAAGCAATTTCCCATTGGAAGGCTAAAGGCTTGGACCTGTCGCGTATCTTATACAAACCCGATTTGGCGTCGGATATTGCCCTGTACAATTACGAAAAGCAGGAACACGCTTTGGAAAAAGCGCTCGACCAAGAGCTTATTAAACTATCCCAAGCAGCCCTAGAAGAAGGTAAATCGGTAAAGATAGAAATGGAAATTCGAAACACTAACCGGACATTTGGATCCATGTTGTCTGGAGAAATCGCGCAGCGATACGGTCATAAAGGATTACCCGAGGATACCATCAGTATTGCGCTCAAGGGCATTGCTGGGCAAAGCTTTGGAGCTTTTCTAGCTGCGGGTATTAGTATAGAACTCCAAGGTGAAGCCAATGATTATGTTGGAAAAGGTTTGAGTGGTGGGCGGCTAGTAATTTACCCTCCACCCGAATGCCCTATCACCGCCGAAGAAAATATCATTGTGGGGAATACGGTATTGTACGGCGCCGTAAGTGGAGAATGTTATTTCCGTGGTGTGGCCGGAGAACGTTTTGCCGTTCGCAACTCGGGGGCTATTGCTGTCATCGAAGGGCTGGGCGATCATGGATGTGAATATATGACTGGAGGTATCGTAGTCGTACTCGGATCAACCGGCCGTAATTTCGCTGCTGGTATGAGTGGCGGCGTTGCTTACGTCCTGGATGACGCCGGCGATTTTGAAATGCGTTGCAATATGGCTATGGTGGAGTTAGAAGCCATCCGAGATGAAGACACAGCACTGGAAAATATTGGCCACCAAGGCGGTGATATGGAAACCCACGGACGAGTCGATATCATGCATGATATGACTAGATTCGATACTCAGCGGCTAAGGAACCTTATCCAGAAACATGCTCACTACACTGCCAGCAGTAGGGCTCAACAAATACTCAAAAACTGGGAGGATTACCTCCCAAAATTTGTCAAGGTCATGCCCATTGATTATCGACGAGCACTGGACCAAATGCAGAAAAGCCATGACCGAACCGTTAGGCAATAATATGGTCACTTTAATTGTTTCAGCCCAACCCTATTTACCCGAGAAAGGGACTACACAAATGCCTAAACCATTGTTGTAGTGATTGGCTAGCCTGCAAATCGGTACTCACTGGCGGGTGATATTGAAATACTCATTTAACTACTTAATTTGGAGTTTTTTCTCTATTCTCGAACAAATTCTAGGTTGTGGCATTTTTTTAAATAGTTACACTTTATTTTGATCTGAAGGATTTTAAAATGGGAAAACCAACCGGATTTATGGAAATCTCTCGCCAGGAACGTACTTATGCACTCGCGACAGATCGAATCCAACATTATGGCGAATTCGTAATTTCCTTAACTGATAGTGAAATCAGTAAGCAAGGTGCACGTTGCATGGACTGTGGTATTCCTTATTGCCATGAAGGGTGCCCCATCAACAATGTCATTCCTGATTGGAACGATTTGGTATACCAGAACAATTGGCGCGAAGCGCTTGACGTACTTCACAGCACAAACAACTTCCCCGAGTTCACTGGACGTATTTGTCCCGCACCTTGTGAAGCTGCTTGCACATTAAATTTGGTTGAAGAACCTGTCACCATCAAAACCATCGAATGTTCGATCATAGACAAAGGCTGGGAGAAGGACTGGATCCGGCCACAAGTCCCTTTAAAACGTACCGGGAAAGACGTAGCAGTAATTGGTTCCGGACCCGCCGGATTGGCTTGCGCACAACAACTTGCCCGTGCTGGACATTCGGTTATAGTACTTGAAAAATCAGATAGGATTGGAGGTCTTCTACGCTACGGCATCCCTGACTTTAAAATGGAGAAATATCACATCGACCGCCGCATTGCTCAAATGCAAGCCGAAGGCGTATTTTTCCGTCCGAATAACCACATTGGCAAAAACATTCCTGTTCAAAGAGTAATGGATGACCATCACGCCATTGTACTCGCTGGCGGATCTGAAAAACCCAGAGATTTATCTGTTCCCGGACGTGAATTGAAAGGTATCCATTTTGCCATGCAATTTCTCCCGCAACAAAACATGCGTGTTGCCGGATACAAAGTTTCCGAAGACATAAGCATTACCGCCACCGGCAAACATGTGATCGTAATCGGTGGCGGCGATACCGGATCTGACTGCATAGGAACATCCATTCGGCAGGGTGCCGAATCGGTCACCCAATTGGAAATCATGCCGAAGCCACCTGAAAAAGAAAATAAAGGCCTGACTTGGCCCGACTGGCCGAACAAGCTCCGAACCTCGAGCTCTCAGGACGAAGGCTGTACTCGGGACTGGGCTGTCACCACACAATCTTTCAAAGGAAAAAACGGTCGTGTCACTCAAATTCAGTGTGCTCGAGTCGAATGGAAGCAAACAGGGGGGCAGTGGCAAATGACTGAAATTCCCGGAAGTGAATTTACATTAAAAGCAGATCTGGTTCTTTTGGCGATGGGGTTTACTCACCCGGTACACGAGGGCATGCTAACCGAACTGAAAGTTGCTCTAGATAAGCGAGGAAATGTGGACGCGAATACAGACGATTACAAAACCAGCATTGAAAAAATTTTTACAGCGGGTGACATGCGACGGGGACAATCATTGGTAGTTTGGGCAATTAGAGAAGGTCGACAGGCAGCACGAGCAGTCGACCAGTTTTTGATGGGAAGCTCAGACCTTCCATTATAGCCTGCTAGTCAACTACCTAAGTCACACTTAAATCGCTTCCACGGCACTCCAAACCAAACTCCATACATCATTAAAATAACGGTCCAGAGGCTTTTCCAAAGTTCCATCAAGACGTAATTCTATCGTTCGGATGATGATGCCTTGGAAACAACCATCCACTAATAGCGAATCGATACGCCGAATTTCTCCGGTTTTAATGCCCTTCATGATTATATCTTTGACTTTATCAAATGGCGGCGTACAGCCCTGCAATTCTCCGTCAAGTAAAAACTCTTGATGTCGAGACAACAACAAAAAGCGCATAACATCAGGCGCTTGCTCGGTTAAATCAAACATTAAATCCACAACTGCCCGCATCCTTTCCCGAACTGTTGTATTAGTCCGTGCAATCTCACAAAGACTATCATCCATCCGTCGGGCTAGGTCGACATACAAAGCCTTAGCGATGGTCTGCTTATTTTTAAATTGGCCATAAATTCTGCTTGTACTTATATTTGACTTACGTTTAATGTCTTCGATTGAAGTATTAGAGTAGCCCTTGGCCGCAAACAGATTGAGCGCCGAATCTAAAATTTGATCCCGAAATTCGTCTTTTTCTTTTTGTTTAATGTTTTCCTTAGTTTCTTTTATCATAGTACCGCTTCCTGTGCGGTTAACAGTAATTGCACTCACTAATATACGGACAGCCTTCTAGAAATCGGAAAATAGCTCTTCCCAATTAAATTTCCCCTCCCCCTACAAGTTTCTTATACCTTTCTGCCAAAGATACCGATACCCATGATCAAATGCCCACTATTGCAAATTGCAATAAGAAATTGTTATTTTTTTACGGATTCCAACATATCCCCAAACCTCAGAAACTGGGCATGCCCCATTAACGCTATTTCGATTCCAATACTCAAAACCATCTCACACAACGCACGCATTTTACAGAGCAGGAAACCAAGATAAGCCATTAAAGCGAATGCTAATATCGTTGAAGCAATTTCGGGAATTCCAACACCAGATAAAATCCCCACCAGCAACATGGCAGTATCAAACGGCAAAAATACTAACAAACCAAAGTAAAGTAGCACCAAAAACGTAAATAAAACAACGGTTACAAATTGAAACAGTCTTACCAATGCCATATTTGCATATTCCATAACGGAAATATCCTCCTCTTTAATGCAAGTTCACCACAAAGCAGCCAAACAAAGGCCAAACCAAAACATAAAACTTAATCGGCCTAGTATACTCCAAATACCTTGGTGAATAATCAAATTTCAAGGACAACTGCTCATCATACCAAGAATTTGCTCTTTTACTTAGGAACAACACCATATGGAACATTATTTGTCCACCCTAACGATGCGACAATGGTCCAAAAAAAGGGGGTCACGCATCTCTCCCCCAATTTTTAAAAGGATCGAAAAAACCTTCTAAATGATAGGGGTAACTAGTGAGGTGACTATAGGGACGGATGGTACCTAACAAACATGGAGGGGTGAAGAGCACTCCACATTCCTTCTAAATAACTTTCGGATTAAACTCTTTAAAGAAAATTAAACAAAGATAAATCTTGCACCCGTACAAAAGCTTGCTGGGCCGCCTGCAAACCCACTAATTGTAGATTGAATTCGCTGATCGCTTGAGTATAATCAAGATCCCGTGTGTCCGAAAGAAGAGATTGCAGGTCTACATCAAAATCGGCGTTGAGATCCTGCTGAAGATCTACAGTGTTGATTCGTGCGCCGATGGAAGCGCGAACATTGAGTATCCGGTTAAGGCCTATGTCGAGATCGTCTAAGACTCCCTCGCCATCAATCGTAGCAGGAACATTCGCTTGAGCGTCAAAAACACCAAAGGTCCCACTGCTTGAGGTACCAGAGACATCTGATTGAAGGGTATAACTATCGTCTAATTGAATGACTACCGTACTTGTCCTTACAGCACTGTCGACGAGGCCTCCTTCGGTTAGCGTCGTATTATCAAACTCAATCGTTTGAGTTCCTGCTCCCACATCTAGCACGCTAAAGTTTTCGATACCGATATTAGCTCCGCTTGCGCTACCAATAGTCAATCGATTCGGTGTGGAAACTGTCGCGACTAAATCACCCAAGCCGGCTAAATTAATTGCCGCTACAAAATCTTCTTCGAGGCTAAGGTTCGTCGCCGAATCGCGCACAAAAGAAACCGCTGCAGTAATCCCAGAATCTGCATTAAGTACAAACGAGACGGTATCACCATCTACTATACCGCTCGTCAAGCTAACATCCAATGTCACTTGATTCGGATTAGCTCGTGCAGTTACTCCAGTTAGTCCATTCAGATTCAGCGCGATACTCGCAGCCGAGCGCTCGGTATCTAGATCGATCACATGGGTCTGCAAGGATCCATCGGGAGCAGTAACAGTTATTGTTTGATCGGCGATCGCAGTCGACAAAAGGGCCGAATCAATTGCTGTTCCACCCTTTGGAATTCCAAGTCCCGCGCCTGTTGTCGTTATTTGTGCAGGATCAAGGTTATCCCCTTCCAATTGCTCGGCTAATCGGGTCACCACATCAAAAAGACTACCTTCGGTCGGATTCGAAGGATTCACCGTGGTAGGTGGATTACCAATATAGTCAAAAGATTGCCCAAAGACCTCAATTCCGTTGTTACCGTCCGCGATCCTCCGTGTCGGGTTAATCTGAAGGCCTCGTTGATTTTCATCGCCCTGATATTGATAAAGAGTTACATTCTTTGTCACACCGTCTTGAGTCACCTCAGTTGCCGTTGCGACAAAGGGCGGTGTTCGGGAGCGATAACCGGCGAACAGGTATTCACCATTAGCATTTTTGGTGTTAGCCAAACCAACTAACTGGTCAGCTATTTGTCGGATTTCTATTGCAATCGAACTTCGGTCATTAGGGAAATTAGTACTGTTCAATCCCTGAACAGCTAGTTCGCGAACTCTTTGGATTGCATTCACCGTACTATTCAAAGTGTCCTCTTCGAATGTTAACCGGGATCTTAAGGTATCAATGTTGCTCTGATATTGACTATTTTGCGAAATCGACTGCTGGATATCCAAAACCCGAACCGATGCCACGGGATCATCAGAAGGCGTATTGATACGAAGCCCCGTACTCAATTGATTCTGAGTTTTACTCAGTTTGGACTGTTGATTCAGGATCGCATTAACACCTAACTGCTGAGCGAGTGATGTGGAAATCCGCATCGCTTATCTCCGAGTCGCGTTCAGTAAACTATCGAAAATTTCATTAGCCACCGAAACTAATTGTGCCGATGCCTGGTAGGCTTGCTGGAATCTAACCAGATTGGCCGCTTCCTCATCGAGGTTAACGCCCGATACAGCCTGTTGCGCTTGCTGAGCCTGAATCAGTAAACCCTCCTGGGCTTGGCTATTGATATCTGCAGCGCGTGTCAATGTCCCAACATTGGCCACGGCTTTTCCATAGGCTTCTTGAAATGTTGCCGTTCCATTCAACAAATTCTGATTGGTTTCTAATGCCGCCAAAGCCAGTGCATTGCGATTGTCCCCAACCGAACCAGTGATAGTATTGCTCTGTGATGCTGCAATTTGATTTGTGTCAGAAATCGCCACCGAAATTTCGCCAGCAATATTGTGGGTTGGTCGAATTAAAAAACTATCGCCGCTAACTGCGGCAACGGCATCTACAGCAAATCCATCGATAGTGAAATTACTGACCGAATCGTTATACACCTCGACATTATCAGACAATCGAATAAGCGAATAATTGGTTCCATCAAAAGTAAGGCTGTAGTCGCTTAACGACACCTGATTCACGTCATCGAAGGACACAGCAATGGTCCCGGTATTACTGGTATTTCCAATAACTGTTACTTGGGGTGGATCAAAAAACAACTGCTGTGTATTGCCATCCAAATCAAATCCGTTACCGTGAATATCATTGAAATCGGCAGTTAACCCTAAAGCAACTCGGCCAAGTCCTTTCCTAGTGGGCCCCAAAATTTCCTCAGCAAATTTCAAACTACCAGACAATTCGCCGCCACTCAAATTTTGAGTAATAACCACCGAGCTTGAATTAGCGGTATATAAGATATCCAACCGTTCTGGATCCAAGTCGGAACGCTGAGTCGCTAGAGCTGCTGAATTGATACCAAGTACCAGAGGCTGACCGTTACCGATAAATACACTTAAGGACCCGTCGTCTTGTTCTACTGCGGTTACGTCTACGTATTCTGAAAGTTGGGTCAGTAAGTGATCACGCTGGTCCAACAAATCATTCGGCGCACTACCTCCAGACTGGCCAGACGCAATAACAATATCTTCATTGATCCTAGCAATTGATTCGGCAATGGAGTTTATTTCACTTACCGAACTTTCAATATTACGGTTAACTTGAGAACTTAAGTTATCTAAGCGATTATCCACCGTAACAAATTGATCAGCTAGTGTATTAGCATGAGCCAACAAAACCTGCCTCGCAGGAATCGAACTGGGATCGTCGGCAACCTCATGGACCGCGCCAAAAAAAGCCTGAAGCGATGAACTCAAATTTAAATTCGGATCAGCAATAAAATTGTCAACCTGCACCGCCAAACTACGAAAAGTATCAAGTTCAGAAAAAGCTGAAGTGCTAGAACGAACCTGCGCAACGAGAAACTGATCATAAATCCGTTCCGTCCTAACCGCATCAACACCCTGCCCGATAAAACCCGCACCCGTGCCTTGTCCTCCACGACTCGAAAAAAGAACACGTTGCCGACTAAAACCTTCAGTGTTGACATTGCTAATATTATGACCGGTAGTTGCCAATTGACGCTGTACCGCTATCAACCCCGACACCGCTGTACCTAGAATTCCACTCGCCATAATTGAGTTATTCCAACAGTTTTCTAGTCCCTAGGAATTGGGATAAGGTTAGGAAAATGCATTTCAAAATAAACTCAATCCCTGATAATTCCTTAAACATTCGCCAACTCATCCCGAGCATAAATGTTCATCACTTTGTTTGCATAATTCGGGTCAGTCGCATAACCAGCATCCTGAAGTGCCTTCACAAATTTAAAAGCGTCATTAGCGTTTCCCAAGGCCATTTCATAACGTGGATTTTCTTTGAGGAAACGCGCAAAATCTTCGAAACTTGCTTTAAAATCAGGATATGAACGGAAATGGGCTCGATGCTTTTCTGGAATGCCATTGTAGTATTCCAGGGTAGTCACATCGACCCGTTCTCCCGACCAACGATTGTCCGCCTTTATCCCGAACAGATTATGACTGCTAGAACCGTCTTGATGTCGAATTACCGCTGACCCCCACCCGGTTTCCAACGCTGCTTGCGCTAACAATAGTTTTGGATCAACCCCCAAATCCGCTGCCACCTGTCTAGCATAAGGGGTAAATCGTCGTATAAAATCTTGTTGTGTAGTTATCGGCTTATCATTTTTTATCTTTAATCCAGTCCTTTTTATATCAATGCTTTCGGATAAATCACCGAGTAGTTTCCCAGACTTTTCCTCCAATCTGGATAAACCTTGAATGGGAAAACTGCGATATGCCTCCAATCCATGCCCATTAACTGCCGATTGAGTCGGCTCGGAACTTCCCAGTTGTTTGGTGAGTAGGTTGGCAATCCCGAGATTGGTTTTCTTTGCAAGATGCAATGACAGTTGTTTGTCGTGCATTTCCCTATAAAAATCGCTTTGATTGTTATCCAACAATCCACCACCTAAACTAGCCTGACGCATGCTTTTGAGCATCATTTGCATAAATATAGATTCAAACTGCTCCGCTACATGGCGAATCCCTTGATCTGAATTATTGCGCGCGATGCTTCTTAGTTTGGAGAACCGACTGAAATCGGCATAAAAATCAGGACCAGGAGTTGTGCCATTCATAATATGTTTCTAAATGATGATAAGTTGGGCACTTAGGGCTCCCGCACTCTTCAAGGCTTCCAATATCGCCACTAAATCGCTGGGTCCGGCACCCACCTGATTTACAGCTTGAACGATTTCGTTCAAACTGACCCCTGGGTTAAACACGAACATCCGATCACCACCTTCGCGAATTCCGACATCCGACCTTGGAACCACTGCGGTAGTCCCCTCGGCAAAAACCCCTGGCTGACTGACTTCTGTATTTTCACTAATGGTAACCGTCAAATTGCCATGGGAAACCGCAGCGGGCATTACCCTCACCTGACTATTGATTACCACCGTTCCAGTACGAGAATTTACAATAACGCGTGCAGACCCCGCCGCTGGATCAATGGTCAGGTTCTCAATCAACGACATAAATGTAACTCGTTGGGCTGGTTCTAACGGAGCATTGACCTTAACCGACGCACCATCCAGAGCTCGTGCAGTCGTTGGACCAAATACCCGATTGATCGCATCCGCCAAACGATTAGCGGTGGTAAAATCCATTGTGTGCAAATTTAACGTTAATGTCGTACCCTGGGAAAATGGCGACGCAACACTTCGCTCTACCGTCGCACCGTTCGGAATTCGTCCAACACTAGGGATATTGACGGAAATTTTAGAACCGTCCAATCCTTCCGCACTTAACCCGCCCACAACTAGATTTCCCTGAGCCATGGCGTAAACTTTTCCATCGGCACCCCGTAATGGGCTCAAAAGCAAACTTCCACCCCGCAAACTTTTCGCATCGCTGATAGAAGAAGTCGTCACATCGATTTTCATTCCGGGCTTGGCAAAAGGAGGCAATTCCGCATGGAGCGATACCGCAGCAACATTTTTTGATTTGGGATCGAAACCTGGAGGCAGAGAAACACCAAACTGCATTAACATATTACGAAGACTTTGGCTCGTAAACCCACTACGATCCCCCGTGCCATCTAAACCCACCACCAATCCATAACCTACCAGTTGGTTGATCCTAACACCCGAAATGGAAGCAAGGTCTTTGACCCGTTCAGCAAATCCAACGCAGGGAATTAAAAGGCTAGAAATAACAACACTCACTAAAATACGAGCTAGCACCTTATCCACCAGATCCCCCACCATCAAAATGGAAAAAACAAACTGTTAAAAATCCGTGTTAACCAAGGAATACGACTAGAATCAGCCAATGCTCCATCACCGGTGTACATGATCGTAGCATCGGCTACTTTAGTTGAAGGCACCGTATTTGTAGCATCAATATCCACCGGCCGAACGATTCCGGCTACTCTAATATATTCATGCCCTTGATTGAGGGTCACTCGTTTTTCGCCCCGAATCTTCAGATTTCCATTGGGTAATACATCCACGACACTTACCGTTACATCCCCTGTCAAACTATTGCTTTGATTACTTTCACCCTCGCCTCTAAATTCATGTGCCGATTCCAAGCTTGTTTCCATTTCTAAGCCAAAAATTTTTGCATTAGGTTTCCCAAATAAGGTCGGCACTGAGACGCTAGTTGAATTATCCTTCGTAACCTCCAGATCTGCATCCTTCTTAGCGTCAGTTTGTTCGACCAAATTGACAGTTAAAATATCCCCTATTTTGCGTGCTCTTTGGTCTTCGAAAAGCCGTATATCGTAGCCACTTTGATAAATTGCTCCGTTAAAGTTAGAGGGTGGCCTGAGTGCCTCCGGAGCGACAGGAGCGAATGCTGGATCGTGTTTAGGCATATTCCCACAACCGACCAAAATTAAACTTAGAAGCAAAAGGGTAATTCGTTTCATGGGAACAAACATTTTCTAGAGATTATTCGAGGCGTACTGCAACATCTCGTCGGTCGTAGAAATCGCCTTTGAATTCATTTCATAAGCTCGCTGGGTTTCGATCATATTAACCAATTCCTCAACAACATTGACGTTGGATGTTTCAAGGGCACCTTGCACCAGTATTCCACTACCATTTTCCCCTGGCGTATTAGTTATTGGTGCTCCACTCGCGATTGATTCGCGAAATAGATTTTCACCAATTGGTTCCAAACCAGTAGGATTTATAAAATCGGCGAGTTCAATAGCACCAATTTGGGTCGTGCCAGTATTTCCTGGCTGTAAAATGGAAACAATACCATCTGAGCCGATTGTGACAGAAATCGCGTCGTCGGGAATCGTCACGGTAGGATCCAAAGTGTATCCAGAAGATGTCACAATCTGGCCATTTTGGTCTAATGTAAACCCCCCATCCCGAGTATAATTGATATCGCCATTGGGCATTAGTATCTGAAAATATCCTCGACCATTGATAGCAATGTCCAAAGAATTATCCGTTTGGGCAATATTACCTTGGGTATGAATTTTTTCCGTCGCTACAATTCGAACTCCCGTCCCTAATTGAAAACCTGAGGGAAATGTAGTTTCCTGGGTCGAATCCGCACCCACTTGAGTAATATTTTGGTACAAGAGATCCTCGAACACCGCCCGGGACCTTTTGTACCCAGTAGTACTCACATTCGCAAGATTATTGGATATGATGGATATCCTTGTTTGCTGGGCTTCCAATCCAGTTTGAGCTACATGCAGCGCTGAATCTGTCATAATTTATCTCCTATGCAACGCGCATCATTTGCGCTGTGGTACTGCTGTTTTCATCCACAGTTTTCATCATTTTGACTTGGAGTTCGAATTGTCGCGCCAATTCGATCATATTAACCATTGCCTCCACGGCATTAACATTGCTGCTTTCCAATCTACCTGAAACCAAACCGATATTATCGCTTGGATCTAGTTCACCCCCCCCCTTTAAATGCAATAAACCATCATTTCCCTTTACAAGTTGATCCGCAGAAGGACTCACCAATTTGATCCGGTCGATAACCGCAAGTGTGGTCGAATTCTGACCCACAGGAATTACGCTGATCGTACCGTCACTGCCAATTTCCAATTTTTCTGCGTCAGGAATAGCAATCGGACCACCATTCCCCAAAACAGGCAAACCACTACTCGTTTGCAAAAGTCCCTCTGGGGAAATCCGCAAATCGCCTGCACGAGTGTAGGCTTCGGCTCCATCTTTTGCTTGAACCGCAATCCACCCATCACCTTTAACCGCAACATCCAGATCACGCCCTGTCGGCTGTAAAGCCCCATGGGTAAAATTCACACCAGGCCGTTCAACCAATGCATAAACCCGAGTTGGATAACCTGGCCCCAAAACCGGCATCGCCCGAAACTGGTCTAGGTCCGCGCGAAAACCCACGGTATTCGCATTGGCCAGATTATTACTGTTGGAAGCTTGTGCCAGCAAAGTCTGCTTCGCGCCGCTCATTGCGACATAGAGATTACGATCCATGAAATTTTAACGTCAGTAACTATGGAGGATTAGCGAATATTGATAATCGTTTGGGTAACGGTATCTTCGGTCGTAATCGCCTGAGCATTCGCCTGGAAATTACGTTGAGCAATAATCAGATTGACTAATTGCTGAGAAATATCAACATTAGAAGCTTCCAACGCACCAGACTGTAAAGTCCCGAAATCAGAACTGCCAGCAGCCCCAAAATTCACATCACCCGAGCCAAACGTTTCACCCCAATTGGTATCTCCCAACGCAGACAAACCCTGTTCATTTGGAAATTTAGCTAATATCACCTGCCCCAATTCCTGCGATTGACCATTGGTGAAGCGCGCGAAAACTACACCGGTCTGCGATATATCCAAACCGTTTAACTTTCCAGAGGCGAATCCATTTTGGACTAAGTTATTAACTCCAAAACCGCTACCAAACTGGGTAGATGAAGAAAAATCCACAGTGAGGTCTAGATCGTCAGCACCTGCAATCGGAAAAGCATCATAGGTAACAGAACCGGTAGCATCGGCGTTCGCAGTCGTTAACGAGCCATCGGTTCCATAGACAAGAGGTACCGATTGACCACCGCCGACTGGTGCGTTAGCTCCATCGACATAAAGAAATGTATCCCACTGATTATCCGTTGCCGTCGCCCTGAAATACAGGGTGCCTGTATGCTGAGTACCCAACGAATCGTACAAGGTCAATGATGTAGAATGATTAAACGATCCGGCATTACTGGGATCGAATGGCACCGCTGGCTCTGTTTCACTTGCATCAAGATTGACATTGACAATCGCATCGGACGTTCCCTGGGGAGGAGCTTCAGTTGTCGATATTTGAAGGTCGCTCAAAGCACCCGTATTAAACCCGGTGCCACTTCCTACAGCTACAGGTGGAAACACCTGTAAACGCTGGCTTTTGTGATTGACTACAAATCCCTCTCTATCGATATTGTATGCACCGGCACGCGAATATTCGAGCGCACCATCATTAGCAAGCACAAAAAATCCTGTGCCATTTATCGCTAAATCTAGATTGTTATTAGTAAAATCAACATTGCCCTGACCAAACTGTTGTGCCACACGAGTAACCCGAACTCCACTCCCCGGCGTTGTCGCACTCACGCCTTGTAGGTTGGTCGCATACACATCAGCGAATTCAGAACGCGACTGTTTAAAACCATTTGTACTTGCGTTAGCAATATTATTACCGGTTACGGAAAGGTCCGTGGATGCGGCATTTAAACCGCTTAATGCTGTCTGAAAAGCCATAATTTATCTCCTTAAAGAATATTCAAAACTTCGTTAAAACCCACTGAACCCAAGCCGACAAGATTGAGCAACAAACCTTCGCTCCCACCACCCGTGGTCACACTTTCCACATCAGCTCTGATCTGTGTTTCCAATGCTTGGTTTTCTCCAGCAAGGACTGCCGATCCTTGAATAAGATAGACGCCAGGATCACCATAGGTTCCATCATCAAGCTGCCCGTCCCAATTGAAGGGTACTTGGCCCGCCTGCTGAGCACCGATCTCTAAAGTTCTAACCAATTCACCGTTAAGGTTAAAAACATTGACTTCAACTGCTGATGCATTCGACGGTACACTCAGTTCACCCCTAACCTCTCCTCCCGCTGCCAATAACCCAGAATTTCCAGATACCAGAACTGTACGCCCGACCAAATTAGCCCCTTGCAAAGCTTGGTCCGAACTAATAGATGACGCGAATTCGGAAAAAGAACTTTGCAGATCCTCTATTCCAGATACAGTTCCAAACTGGGCAATCTGCCCCAAGAAATCGCCACTTTCCAAAGGTTTAAATGGATCTTGGTTGGTCATCTGGGTCACCAGAAGTTTCAAAAATTCACCCTGTCCCAGTTCACCACGAGGTTCAGTTGAAACGGCTTGAGTAAATCCAAGATTTTGTACAGCCTCTATATCGAAATTCATGATTAGGACTCCATTTGATTTTATTGACCCATTCGCAGTGTTTGTAACATCAATTCTTTAGCGGTATTAACGACCTCCACATTGTTTTGATAGGTACGAGAGGCCGACATCATATTTGCCATTTCCTCAACCACATTAACATTGGGTTTAAAGATATAACCGTCCTCATTTGCCATCGCATGACTTGGCGCATATTCCATCTGTAGGGGAGCTTCACTCTCAACAACACCTAAAACACGAACGCCAGTTGCAGCATTTTTATTATCCAGAATATTCTTCAGTTGAGCGGCGAAAACCGGTTGCCTAGATACGTAGGTCTCACCGATACTACTACCAACACTGCCAGCATTAGCCAGATTACTAGCTACCAGGTTCAACCTGAGATTCTGGGCATTCATCCCGGAACCAGCGATATCGAAAATGTTCATTGAAGGCATATTTATTCTCCTCTCAAAGCCGTTTTTATACCGGACACCCTACCATTTATAAATCGTAAACTAGCCATATATCGCAGCGAATTATCAGTAAATTTACCTTGTTCTATATGAGTTTCGACCGTGTTCCCATCCAATGACGGTTGATGAGGTATAGCGAATAAAAGCTGACCCCCAAAGTTTTTTTGATTTGAATCAATGTGACCCGAATGGGTCGCTTCCATATTAACCCTCTTATCTTGTGTACCTTTTAATACCGATCCAAATTCCAGATCACGAGCCTTAAACCCTGGTGTATCGGCGTTAGCGAGGTTGGAAGCCAGAACCTCCATTCGTTTTCCTCGTAAGCTAAGTGCCGATGTATGAATACTGAATACTTTGTCAAAATTGATGCTCATAGTGTCACCGATAGATTTATGTTTTGAAATAAAGCATTTTGCATACCATTAAAATAATAAGCTTCAAATCATGGGGTTACACTCTAATCTACAACTTTAACTCGGCCAAATACCGGCAAATTTCCGCCGTGGGGCGGCAAAAATAGCCGTTCCATTCGAAACTAGATTCGATCGAGCTTTCTCGGAATCAATGGGATAGCAGATAAACCAAGGTATCCAGTTCCCTTGGTAAAGGTGGCTTCAATTTTGCGTAGAGAAAACTACGCTGAATATAGACGAGATATATTTATGACATTAAAAGTTTGGTTAATCTGCATTTTCTACTTTGTCCTTACCGCTGAACTAGATGCTAAAGCGCAATATCAAGACCATGAGGCGATAACCCAAGCCGTATCTCAATACCTTTTGTCGACGGCAGAAGATCCAACCCAGGATTTCGAGGTTCAGGTCGCCCATCTCGATTCAAGGCTTAGGCTCGCTCAATGTATGCAGCCATTACATATCTTTCTGCCCCACACAAACCAAACTTCAGGAAATGTAACCGTCGGCGTCCGTTGCCAAGGGCAAAAACCTTGGACCATATACACAAAGGCCTCGATCAGAGTATTTAAGGAAATAGCCATACTTAAAAAACCCTTGATCAGAGGAACTATCATTTCCAAAAACGATATACGATTTATAAAAAAAGACGTATCCAATCTGCACCGGGGTTATTTGACTTCGCTTGAAGACATTATCAACAAGCAACTAAAGCGTTCTCTATCGAGTGGGGCCATTCTTAGTCCATCGAATCTAATTGCCCAAAAGGTTGTTAAACGCGGGCAAAAAGTTTCAATACGAGCGGCGAACAAATTACTAGATATACGCATGTCAGGGCACGCCCTAATGGATGGCGAAGCAGGTCAACGCATAAAAGTACGCAACGATCATTCCAAACGAATTATTGAGGGGCGAATCATCGCACCCGGTGTTGTTCGGGTGAGTCTATAGACAATCTAAATAGTTTGCTCTAAAGATAGTGATAGTAATGCCGATACGGCTAGAAATATCTAATTTATCGAAATAACGATGGCAATTCAACTGAGAAGCATCGCTACCAGTGTCCGAAATTCGCGGCCGTCCAAAACTTCAGCCATTTTAACTGTTAAAAATTCACGTAATGCAAGAACTTATGAAAGTGCCGAAAACGATTCAATCAATTTAACGACTATGGTAACTAATTTACAAAAAGCAGAACAATTATTGTCTTTAATCCCAGTGGTTAACACTCAATACGTTTCTAATGTGGCACAAGCTATAAACAATGGTGATTACGAAATTAATAGCGAACAAGTAGCCGACAAAATTATTAGGCTTGAACAGCAATTTGCAGAGAGACCAGGCCAATGATTATCGAAAACAAACAAAAGATCATTCAAGATTTTGACGTTCTTTCCGAACAAGTTCACCGTATGCTCAATCTGTTAAACAACGAAGCAGTTCTCATCAAAAGTAAAGATATCGCAGGGATCGAAACCATTGCAAGTGAAAAACAAACACTATCCACCAAATTAAATTCCTGGGTATCTCAACAGCAAAATATTTTATTCCGATCAGAAAATCCCAATCAACGTGACGTTTCTGAGCATAGTGCCGAACCCAATATAAATTTTCTACTTGACCCAAATTTAGCGGATCGTTGGAACCACATCAAATCACTTTTAACGCAGTGTAAACTGCTCAATGAAACCAACGGCGCGTGTATTGAATTGATAAAGAGGCATTCTCAACGATCTTTAGAAGTACTTTATAATTCCGGCAGTGCACCTCAAATCTATGGGCCAAATGGTGTTACCGAAGCCTCTCTTCCATCCCGATCGTTGACACTCGCATAATAGAGAACCCACAAATCCCAACATTTTCAAATACCTTCCCGATTTGAACAAGGGATTAGTGTAATAAATTAACCAAGGAAAGATATTACACAATGGATTCTCCATTCTAAGACTGCTCCCTAGCGCCATCAAGGTGGCTAATGGTATGATTCCAACTTCTAATTATCGTTTCAATCCACCACGCCCCGATAGCTCAGCAGGATAGAGCGACCCCCTCCTAAGGGGTAGGCCGGGGGTTCGAATCCTCCTCGGGGCGCCA
>CAZZET010000010.1:55157-61312 GCA_964653275.1 uncultured Methylococcales bacterium | reverse complement strand
TTATTGCATAACAACAATAGCCCACAGACCTGGTAGAATGCTGACAAGGAACACACACTAGCCTATACTTCAGCAAGGTAGATTGACAGAATACTATCACTTTAAATCTTAAAGAGTGTCAGCTAGTGGGTAGGAAAAATTACCGAAAGTAAGACGACAATTCAGGAAAATCAGGCTCTCTTTCAATATTTTGCACAGCGGCTACCGAGGCCGCAGACCATCGCGTGATAAAAACAATTTTGAAGTTGACTACTAACGTGCGATCCCAAAAACCAACGGGGCAATTAGCCAAACCTCACATATAATCACTAAGACTCCAGACAAATTTAGAATTAGCCCCGTTTTAACCATATCTACAACCCGAATTCGCCCACTTCCGAAAACGATAGCATTAGGAGGAGTAGCTACTGGGAACATAAACGCACAGGAAGCCGAAAGAGTCGCTGGCAACATTAACCACAAAGGCGAAATTGACATAGCTTCGGCAGCGGATTGCAAAATCGGTAAAATCATCTGTGTAGTCGCTGTATTTGAAGTAAGCTCTGTTAAAAAGGTCATACTGACACAAACAGATAGCAGCATTTGTATGATACTCGCCTGTCCCAACCCCCGAAGTTGCAATCCAAGATATTCGGATAATCCACTGTCAACAAATCCAGATGCAAGCGCAAAACCACCACCAAATAAAACCACCACCCCCCACGGCAATTGAGTAAAAACATCTTTATCAAGAAGCGTAGTTTTACGCCCCTTTGAATCTCGGGCAGGAATCAGAAATAAAAGAAATGCCATAAGGATAGCAACAGTCCCATCATCAATAAACTGCTCAGGATCGATGAAATGCTGCCAACCCGGTAATATTAAATTACCTAAAACAAGGCCTTTACGAGTAACCCACAAAAGAGCTGTAATGGTAAATAAAGTTAGCACAGCTTTCTCTTCAAAACTAATTGACCCTAATCTATTTCTTTCCTCAATCACCACTGTAGCCAAAGAATTTGAAAAGGGAATTCGTCGAAAATATCTTAAGGTGAGCAGAAATGCTGTAACCGTGAGCATCGAAAACCCAATCGGGACGCCCACCATCATCCATTGCGCAAAGCCTACCGAACTAGAAGCCGGATTACTGATCTCATAAATTTGTGCAAACACAAGATTTGGCGCGGTTCCCACCAAAGTCATCATACCCCCGATAGATGCAGAATACGCGATGGCGAGTAATAGGCCTACGCCTATGCGTCTAGACTGGTCGGCGCTTAAATCTGGCTCGAAACGAGCTACCAAAGCCATGGCAATTGGAACCATAACCAGTGTTGTCGCGGTATTCGATATCCACATCGACAAAAAACACGTCGCCGCCATGAATCCCAGCATCAATCTTCGCGGCTGGTTTCCAAACCACGCGATTATATTCAAGGCAATACGGGTATGGAGCTTCCAACGCTCCATAGCCAATGCAATCATGAATCCACCAATCAACAAAAACACAGTCGAATTCATGTAGGTTGCAGCAACTATCTTACCAGAGGAAATTCCAAAAAAAGGGAAAAGGACTAAAGGCAGTAAAGCAGTTGCAGCAAGAGGTATCGCTTCGGTCATCCACAATACTGACATAAGCACAGCAATTGCAGCCATCCGGACAGATAATGGATTACCATCGAATTCAACAGCCACCAAAATCCAACCCGGTATAAAAATGGATAGTAAAACCCCAGCTTTTTTCATGCTTAGGATTAATTCAGACTAGAGTACCCCCTAATGGTAGGCTGGACTATATTTGTGGACAGCATCGATTAATGCTGCCAGATGCTCTGGATTGACGTCCGGCAGTATCCCATGGCCTAAATTAAATATGTGCCCTGTCCCACTACCGTAACGCTCCAGTGCTACCGCCACTTTTTGTTCTATGACCTCGGGTAAAGAGTAAAGTGTCATTGGATCCAGATTACCTTGTAAAGCCACCCGATCCCCAACCCGCTGACGTGCATTTCCAATATCCGTGGTCCAATCGACACCCAATGCACTGCTGCCTATGTCCGCCATTTGCTCCAGCCACTGTCCACCACCCTTAGTGAACAAAACAGAAGGGATCGCTACACCCTCGTATTCGGAATACAATGAGCGAACAATTTTCTGACTATATTGTAAAGAAAACTCCGCATAATCTTCAGTGCTCAAGATTCCACCCCAGGTGTCAAAGATCATAACAGCCTGAGCCCCTGCCACAATTTGGGCATTTAGATATGCAATAACCGCATCGGCCAGCTTATCAAGCAATCGATGCATCAAAACCGGGTTTTCAAACATCATTCCTTTCACCAACCGGAAATTTTTGCTACTCCCGCCTTCAACCATATAAGTCGCTAATGTCCATGGGCTTCCTGAAAAACCGATTAACGGCACCCTGCCATTCAAAGTTTTTCTAATTAATCGCACAGCGTCCATCACATAGCGTAAATCGTCTTCAGGATCTGGAGCAAAAAGATTGTTAATATCCGCCGCATTCCGTACAGGGTTTTCAAAACGGGGCCCTTCCCCTTCATTAAAACTCAAACCCAAACCCATGGCATCGGGTATTGTCAGAATATCTGAGAACAAAATAGCCGCATCCAGACGAAATCGTTCCAAAGGCTGAAGGGTAACCTCGCAAGCCAAATCCGGGTTCGTACATAGATTTAAAAAGCTTCCCGCTTGTTGCCGAACCCGCCGATATTCTGGGAGGTATCGACCAGCTTGGCGCATTATCCATACCGGTGTACGCGAAACCGGCTGTCGCAGTAAAGCCTGTATTAGGCAATCATTGTCTAATTGGGACATTAAAATATCAGTTAATTTGAGAGTTTATTTTTCCGTGGACCACACTAAACATTATAGGCCAGGGTTTGTTGAAAAATGGCGGTAATTTTTTCATAGCACTCCTAGCTTCCTCAAGGGTATTGAAACTGCCGAAATACAACGAATAAAATTCATTACCATTAGCTCTTGATCGAATAGCCGCTATAAGCTTAAGATCCGGATGTTTTTCAATCAATGCCTTAAGCGCATCGAGTCGACTCACCGCAATTAGCTGTACAGTCCAATTTTCAGGATTTTGATTGAGCAACCAATCAGCCCCTTTTACACCAGAAATTCCTAAATTATTTGACTTTTTCTTTGAAACAATCGGACTTTCCCGAAACTGATTCAAGCCCGTCGATGGCGGCACGACAGTTTCTCTTTGCTTTTTTGTCTTCGCCTTGATTACAGCCTTTTCAGAATTAAGTGGTGCTTTTAGCCCAGAGGTCACTGGACGTTCTTGCCGGCGCGATAATTGGTTATCTAAATTCTGCGACATACTGGTTTTCGCGCCATTGTCGATCTTTTCCTCATTTTCCACCAAGGCATTGGACTTATCAGATTCTGATATCATCATAATGCCTGAAATAGATCGAAGTAACGACAATACTGTCTTCTTTTCTCCCCCATCCGCACTACTCAATACAGGTTTTCGCAAAAAAAACTGGCCCTGAAACAACAATGCCCAAAGCAGCAAACCTATCACGGATAATATCAATACAACTGTCGATACGGATTTGACATTAATATTATTTTTTTCGCTAAGCGATTTAAATTTAGACTTTGCCGCCAAAACCTTGATGATTTCTCCAGGGACACCATGAGTTTCTCTATAAACCCTCGAAACAAACGACAAAGTCCTTGCCGGATAGACATCAGGCCTTTGTGGGTCGCTTGAAAGATTGTCGATAAATGTCCCGCATTGTCGCTCCGTCAATGGTGGCAAATCAATAAAATTATAGCATCCGATGTCAGCACCATTTGCTTCCATGGCTTGCAATCCATCAGATTTCATTGAATATACTAAACGCAGTGCAGGGTAGGATTCCGAAAGCTGGTGCAATAACTGCCACAACTCAGGTGCTAAGACATCCACATCGTCCAGCAGTAACACCAAAAGCAGGTTATTTTCCTCCATCCAATCTAATTGTTGCTCAAGGCCATCCACCAAGTCACCAAACAGCGATGATTTGACGCAGTGGGATACCGACTCACTAAGCATTTGACGCATTCGCTCCAAAGTTAGGCCCGGACACGCCTCCACTAAACAAACACCCCAACTCTCTAAACTTCGGGACTTAACTTCCGTGAGAATGGTACTTTTACCTATCCCATCCGGACCACGTATCACAATGGGTTCGGAAATATTTGAAATCAAGTGTAATAACAGATTGAATTTTTGAAGACGTTCTTGCGAAATGAAAGTGTTGGTACGACAATGAATCTTTCCTGGATTAACTTCTTCTTGAACCATGCTATGACCGATTGATCCAGCCAAAATCAATTTCTACCATATTCATTTAACGTTGCCTCAAGCAATGTTTGGCTAACACTACAAGGAAGAGTCGCCCGACCAATAGCATTTAATAAAACTAATCTTATCTTGCCATCCAGATTTTTTTTGTCCACAGACATACAATCAATATACTGCGAACAATCCAGTTCCGATGGAGGAATAACAGGCAACTTAGCCCGCTGAAACAACTCGATTATTCGAGCTTTATTTTTTTCAGTAATCCAACCAAGACGACAGGACAGATCAGCAGCTTGACAAATCCCAATAGCAACCGCCTCACCGTGGAGGTAATTGCCATAACCACTACCAGTTTCAATCGCATGACCGAAGGTATGCCCCAAATTAAGTAACGCCCTAACACCAGATTCCAACTCATCCTCTGCTACTATCGCCGCTTTGTTCATACAAGAACGTTCGATTGCAAAAACCAATGTCTCCGGTTGTCGTTGCAACATCAACTCAATATTTAATTCCAACCAAGAAAAAAACTCCGGATCTCGAATCAACCCATATTTTATCACCTCGGCAAGCCCAGCACTTAGTTGACGATCGTCGAGCGTAGTCAAGACAGACGTATCAGCAATAACACACTGCGGTTGGTAAAATGCACCGATCATGTTCTTTCCACAAGGATGGTTAACACCTGTCTTTCCTCCTACAGAGGAATCAACTTGAGCAAGGAGTGTTGTAGGCACTTGAAAAAAACCGATACCCCGCTGATAGCAAGCTGCCGCAAAACCAACCATGTCACCAATGACCCCGCCCCCCAAAGCGATCAATGTAGCGTTTCGGCTAAAGCGTTTTTCCATTAACGCGTCGAAAATCCGAGAAGTAGTCTCCAAGTCCTTGAATTGTTCTCCATCAGGAAGAACTAATATTTCAATTTGAAAACTAGACAGTGTTTCAAGCACTTTGTCTAGATAAAGCGGCGCAATAGTATCGTTTGTAACCACCATAACATGATTAGAAACGATATGACGGGCGAATAACTTTGATTGCTGAAGCAAATTACTCCCAATATATATGGGATAGCTACGATCTCCTAAGTCGAGCTTTAATGTTTTCACGAATCTTTTCGGGTAAGTTAATTTGTAATTCTCGTTTTAGAGTGCATACGCGTTGCTGCAAATGCTTCAAGAATATCCTTTACTACATGCCGTGTCGACCACCTGTCGGTATCAACTATATGATCGGCACACTCCAAATACAAAGGCTCTCGGAAAATACTCAGTTCATTTAATTTTTTCTTAGGATTATCAGTGTGTAACAGTGGCCTATTTCGATCCTTACGGGTTCTTTTCAGTTGACAATCCACCGTACACTTAAGATATACGATAAACCCACGGTTTTTAAGATTCTCCCGATTCTGAACACCGAGTATCGCTCCCCCACCTGTCGCCAAAACTATACCTTTCATTCTGGTCAACTCGTCTATCATCGAACATTCACGCCGTCTAAATCCCTGTTCGCCTTCATACTCAAAAATCAATGGAATACCCGCTCCTGTACGCGTCTCAATTTCATGGTCACTATCATAAAATGTAACACCTAATCCTTTCGCTAATTGCCGCCCTACAGTCGTTTTACCCGCACCCATTGGGCCAATAAGGAAAATATTTTGTTCTTTTTTCATTGAGATAGATTCGAAATATCAAAATGTGTTGGATATGCAGTCTAACACGAACGAGCAATTAGAAGCCCTTTCTAAACGACCTAGAAATTCCCAACATTGCTGGATGGACTACTATGAATTCTGATTTTTAGGGAATGGCTTGCGAAGCCACCTGAAACAATTTCGAATCAT
>CAZZET010000010.1:0-55057 GCA_964653275.1 uncultured Methylococcales bacterium | reverse complement strand
AATTCTGATTTTTAGGGAATGGCTTGCGAAGCCACCTGAAACAATTTCGAATCATTGAATATCTCATACTTTCTGAGTCTCATTGCTATTGTGAAATAGTCAATAATTCGGGTATTCATGAATTAAAACAGACAGTGAAAATTCCACCCATTCGGCGGCATAGTCTTACGTAATGGAAGGGAGCAAAGAAACTAATGTTAAATTACGACGAACACCAAACCATTGGTATGATATTGATCCACCGAAACTTATTGGTGTTGGGATTGGCCTAATTTTGTCACAAGTTTTCCCCCAAGGAAACACCGTATTACTCGATGGCCCCGTTACGCTCGACTTGAATGCTCCACACGCCTAGAGTAGCTTCGCGCACTTTGCCACCGAACGCCAAGGGATGGGACCCGCAATAATTACTTTAGCGACAAATCTATACGCCTCATCATTCATCTACAAATTTACTGTGGGTCGTTGGTTTAAATATCACCCTTAAGAATCTTTGGTGTGATAAAAATCAGCAATTCAGTTTTATCGTTTGTATCGGCTGTTCTTCGAAACAACTGACCAACGATTGGCAAATCACCGAAAAATGGTACCTTATCGACAGCATAAAGTTTATCGTGCGAAAAAACCCCGCCAAGAACCACCGTTTCGCCATTATCTACCGTGACAACTGTGTCGATCGAATTGGTATTGATCGTCGGCCCTGCATTCACAACCAATTGACCCGGCGCATCCTGGTTAATAGAAAGTTCCATCACAATCCGATCATCTGGTGTAATTTGAGGGGTAACTTCAAGCTTTAGTACCGCCTTTTTAAATTGAGTAGTCGTTCCATTCTGACTCACCGATGAAAAGGGGATTTCAATTCCCTGTTCGATCCTCGCCGTAGTCTGATCGGAAGTCACCACTTTGGGTTTAGACAATGTCTCTGACTTACTTTCTATTTGCGAGGCTGTTAGCTCCAGATCCAAAAGATAATCACCTACCTTAAATAAAGTTAAGCCATAGCTACCCGTAGCTGCACTAGCTAGATCAACCAACAAGTCAGTCCCAGAGCCGGTACCGAGAGTATCTGATCCTGTACCCGGAGGACTTGGCGAATCAAAGCTCGAGAGATCTTTTCTAGCATCAATACGAGCGCCTAATTCTTTAGTAAAATCATTAGCCGCAATAACAATACGCGATTCGATCAATACCTGCCGCACAGGCTTGTCCAGCTTACTGACAAGACGCCGGATCGCCTCCAAGTTCCGAGCAGTATCTTTGACGATAAGTACATTGGTCCGTGGATCTATATTCACAGACCCGCGCTTCGACAAGATTGACCCGAGGTTTGACGATGCACCACTTCGAGATGTGACCGAATCAGATGTGAAATAACCAGTTTCCTCTGTCCCCGCTCCAGTTTTATCTTCAGACACCTTATCGACAACACCAGTCAACAAAGCTTGCATTTCAGCCGCCGTAGCATAGTTGATTTGTATTATTTCGGTCCTCAAGGGTGCTAGCTCTTCCTTAACCGCCAAGGCTTCCAATTCTTCTTTTTCCTGCTTATTGATTTGCGCAGCAGGACCCACACGAACAATATTACCCTCTTGGCGCATGGCAAGACCTTTTGATTTCAAAATCAAGTCCATCGCTTGATCCCAAGGAACATCGTTCAATCTCAATGTCACGTTTCCTTTAACCGCATCGCTCGCAACTATGTTCAGATTAGTAAAATCAGCAAGAATCTGTAAAACCGACCGCACTGGTATATCCTGAAAATTTAACGAAAGGCGTTTTCCAGTAAATCGAAACTTTTTCTTTTTATCAGCAGCTTTTTCTGCTCTAGTCAGAGGACGAAATTCAAGAGTTAATAAACCCTCGGTTTGAAAAGACAAGTAGTCATAATCACGAGTAAGCGGCGTCACCGTCACTTTTGTCCGGTTTCCATCCATAGTACTGTCGATGGTTCTGACAGGGGTCGCAAAATCAGTCACATCCAACCTTTTTGCAAGATGCTCCGGAAGAGACGTATTAATAAAATTTAAAACTACTTTTCCGCCTTTCTCCTGCATATCGACCACAGCATTTGGGTCGGTTAGTGAGATCAATATGCGCCCTTCACCACGTGGACCACGGCGAAAATCAATATTATTAATAGTCTGTTTTGGCAAAGGGGGAGGAGTATCCGTCGACACAGACGCTCCGACATTGGTACTCGAAGACAATGCACTACTCTTTCGCAAAGACACAAAGACATCACGTCCTTCAATTCGCGTATCATAGGGTACCATACTCACCAAATTCACAACCACACGAGTCCGTCCCGATGCCTCAACCACGTGGATCGCGGTTGCTGCACCAGTATTTACTGGGATGACTTTGGTCTTCAATCGAGAAGAAACCCCGGGAAAATCAAGTGCAATTCGTGCCGGATTGTCAGTATGAAACACATTCGGTTCAAATGCCGCACCACTGAATTGGAGTTGGAATTGTAATTGATCCCCTTTCAAAACCGAAAACTCTACGGATTCAAGTGTCAATGGCTCCGCATGCAAGGAGCACATAGACGTAAAAAGCAAAAACAATAAACAAGATAGGAACCTCGAAACAGGCATGATTTTCCTCAATTTAGACTTCATTAAAACGCTAACCAGATTCAACATTTTTGCCACTCGACTACTCCGCCAATGCAATAGAAGCCTGCCGTTCCCGCCAAGCTTGTGGCCCATCTTCAACAATCTCAACCAACTCAATTTTCTCTTTCAAAACACGAAGGATTTTTCCATGATTTTTACCCATATAATTCCCCGTTCGTACCCGATGGATCGTACCGTCGCCAGCCCTAATCAGCCCCCATAATTTTTTACTCATATCAACCGTTCCGACAAGCCTCAAGTCATCTAAGGAAAATGCTTCCAACTGTTCACGGTGCCGAACAAAATCAGGTTTAATTCCATTGGACACTTTGATTTCCTGAGGAGCTTTGTCTCTCGCAGATGGCTGAAATGGATCGCGCAACCCTTCCGAATTGAAAGCAAATGTTTGCACCGCTTTAATTTCTGGAAGAGCTTGTATCCCTCGTTTTGGCCTTGCCTTTACTTCAGCCACATAGGTTCTGAGATCTTTCAGGTTATCACCACCACAAGCATTAAGTGTAATGGCTACGACACTAATCAACACAACACGGCAAATCCAAAAAATATGGTCATATCGCATAGTTATACCGTTCATCTTTTAGCCCTTCTGCGTTTTCTCTTTTTCTTTTTCGCTCCACCATTTTCTAGATAGCGATAGGTTTTGACTATCGCATTCATTGTCAATAATTTTCCGGATTTTTTAGGAGAGAGTTTCACATTATGAATCGTCACAATACGTGGTAACGCAGCAAGCCCACTGACGAATAATCCAATTTCTTCATACCTCCCTACGACCCGAACATCTATAGGTAATTCGGCATAAAATTCTTTTCGAACCTCTCCTCTAGGTTTGAAGAGTTCAAATTCCAAACCACTTGCCAAACCGGTTTGAGAAACCTCAACCAGCAAGTTTGCGACTTCGGTAGAATTAGGCAATTGCCTGAGCATCGTACCGAATGTATCTCCAATTTCTTTCAATTGCAGTTTGTAATCTTCTAGGTTAACTGCTTTTTTGTGTTTAACTTCGAAACTCTTTTTTAATTGCTGCTCCTTTTTCTCCACAGATTCCAATTGTTGGAGCTGGTCTTGGGTATCAAAATAAATCCATAAACCAATTACCGACAAACATACCAATATTATTGTCGCTGCTTTAACCGGTAATGGCCAAGTACCTGCGCTATCCAGATCCCAGTTAACTTCGGATAAATTCATGTTTTGTTCTCTTTCTTTTTTACTTTATCCTTTCCTTGCCGGACACGCAGGACAAAATTGCTTTGCCTGGATCGTTTGGATTTTTGTTTAGTTTCGATGATGGTAAGTTGAGATTGTCTTAGCCACGGCGAAGCTTCAAGTTTTCGCATGTATGTGGATACTCTCGCATTCGATTGAGCACTTCCTTTAACAGTCAGATTCCTACCCGCTTGAGTAAAAGATTGAATAAAAACACCATCTGGAACTGTTTTTGCTATCTCATCAAACAAATGGACAATTTCGGGCCGACTACTTTGAAGCCTTTGAATAACATTCATTTTCTCGATTAACCGGCGTTTTTTCTCATCCAGCTTATTGATTGCCTTAATCTTTTTATCCAACACATTTATTTCCGATTGTAGAAATCGGTTTCTACTATTTTGGTTCTCAATCAATCCATTGATATGCATATGAAGATAAAAAAGCAAAGCCACTGTCAATCCTGCAGCTGAAAAATTGGCCGATAAGAATGCTTGCTGCCTTTGTTTGTAGAGTTCTTCCCTCCAGGGTAAAAGATTAATTCGAGCCATCAGTCAAAACTCCTCAATGCCAAACCACAAGCAATCATCATTGCTGGTGCATCGTTACTCAAACTCTGCGCCTTTACTTTATTAGACAGCGACATTTTGATAAAAGGATTCGCTATCATAGTTGGTATGTTCAACGTTTTTTCAACTAATCCATCAATACCAGCTATGGATGCGCATCCGCCAGCTAAAACTACATAATCAATCCCCTGGTGGGCACTCGAAGAAACAAAGAACTGAAGGGAACGCCCAATCTGCTGAACCATTGCCTGTTTAAAAGGATCCAGAACCTCTGAGATATAATTGTCTGGCAATCCACCGTGTTTTTTTGCTAGACCTGCCTCTTGGTACGATAAACCAAAACGTCGTTGGATTTCTTCGGTCAATTGTTTCCCACCAAAGGCTTGCTCTCGCGTATAAATGATCTTATTTTTATGAACCACATTGACATTTGTCATGGTGGCTCCAACGTCGGCGATTGCAACGGTCACCTCTTCGCCTTGATCGGGTAATTGATCAATCAACAATGAAAAAGCGTTCTCCATCGCGTAAGCTTCGACGTCAACTATTTGGGCTTTTAAGCCTGCCATATCAAGAGCAGCCACTCGGTCTTCCACATTTTCTTTACGTGAAGCAGCTAACAATACATCCACCATTTCCGGGTTCTTCTCGTTCGGTCCTTGCACCTCAAAATCAAGACTGACTTCATCCAAAGAATAGGGGATATATTGATCCGCCTCTAATTCGATCTGATCTTTGAGCTCTTCATCCGATAACGTCGCTGGCATAGAAATGATTTTGCTAATGACCGCCGATCCGGCAACTGCCACAGCTGCGTGTTTTAAACGCGAACTCGATAGCTTCAATGCACTCTGTATAGCATCCCCGATGACATCAAGATTGGTGAAATCCTTGTCGACCACAATATCTGGAGGAAGAGGTTGTACACCAAAGCCTTCCACTCGATATCGTGACCCGTCCTGACTAAGTTCCAACAACTTTACGGCGGTAGGGCTGATATCAATACCCACTAGCGCAGGTTTTTTTCGGTTCAATAAAGACATGAACCTTCTCCTGAGGTATAACAACTACAATGTAACGTGTAACGGTCCATAAGGTTTATTAGCAAAAAACTCCAATTTCAATTTATTGACTTGTTTCATGTAGTATAGTAGTAATCACTAATTTAACTATTTCGCCCAACTGAAATTCATGCCTTTCACCGATTGATTACTCTGGGGGGCAATCCAAAAATATTAATAAGCCTAGGCCAAACATGAATAACCATCGTGTATCGGTTTATTCTGGAAAAGATTGTTAGCTTTGCCAAAAGAACCAAACAGTGAACCCAAAAAAAATATCAACAAAACCCTCTTCATCACGATGGCGAAAGTATCTATCAATTCTGACGTTTCTCGGAATTTTATCCGTCGGATTATCCTTTTTCTTTGCGTATCATCACATTTATTTAAAACTCCCTGACATCCATGTACTACGCGATGTGCAGTATCAAATACCACTAACTGTGTATTCAAAAAATGGCAAATTGATTGCTCAGTTTGGGGAAAAAAAACGCGCACCTATTACTACTGCCGAAGCACCCGAAAAACTTATACAAGCGGTATTAGCGGCTGAAGACGATAGATTTTTCGATCATCCCGGTGTTGATTACAAGGGACTATTGCGCGCCACAATTAAGTATATCCTGACCGGCGAAAAGCGGCAGGGTGGTAGTACAATAACAATGCAAGTTGCAAGAAATTTCTTTCTTACTCCAGAAAAAACCTTTTTACGAAAGATAAAAGAAATCTTTCTTGCTATAAAAATAGAAAATGAACTGAGTAAATATGAAATTCTTGAACTCTACCTCAATAAAATTTATCTAGGCCACAGAGCATATGGTGTTGGAGCCGCTGCACAAGTGTATTATGGAAAAAAACTTGTTGAACTTGATCTCTCGCAGTTAGCAATGATTGCAGGATTACCAAAAGCTCCTTCTATAGCCAACCCGATAACTAATCCCGAACGCGCGATAAAACGTCGAAATTATGTTCTACGGCGAATGCATGAACTTGATTTGATTACCTCAGAGCAATTTCAGCATGCGATTAAACAGCCCACAACGGCCCAATTGTATACTGTATCGGTCGAAGCAAATGCACCGTATATCGCCGAAATGGTTCGCGAAAAAATGTACCTGGATTATGGTGAAAAAGCCTATACAGACGGTTATAAGGTGTACACGACTATAGATAGTACATTACAGAAATATGCGAGTACTGCCTTACAAACAGCTCTATATGAGTATTCTGAAAGACACGGATTTCGGGGTCCACTTGGTCACATTGATCCTGTGGGGGAGAGTAATAACATTCAATGGTTGAAAGAACTTGAAAGTTTTACGACAATCGGCAATACAGTTCCAGGGGTTGTAACATCTGTAGGCTTAAAATCTGTACAAGTTTTACTCACTGATTCTAAAACCATAGAAATTCAGTGGCCCGGTTTGATGTGGGCTCGAAAATATCGCTCAATCAATAGCCAGGGACCAAGTCCTAAATCTGCTTCAAATATCTTACAACAAGGAGATATCATAAGGGTCCGGTTAACTTCTGACGACGAGTGGCGCCTTGCTCAGACCCCCAGTGTCGAAGGAGCTCTTGTTTCACTGAATCCTGATGATGGTTCGATTGTAGCCTTGACGGGTGGATTTGATTTCTATCGAAGTAAGTATAATCGGGCAATCCAAGCCAAGCGGCAACCGGGCTCCGGTTTTAAACCCATTTTGTATACAAAAGCATTAGAAGAAGGCTTTACCGCTGCCAGTATAATTAACGATGCACCCGTTGTCTTTGACGAACCCACTCTGGAAACAGAATGGAGACCTAAAAATTATTCCGGTAAATTTTATGGCCCCACCCGACTCCGGGTAGCATTACGTAAGTCAAGAAACTTGGTATCAGTCAGATTAGCGCGAGAACTTGGAATTACTTCGATTATTGATTCCGGGTTACGCTTTGGTTTACCCAAAGAACAATTGCCAAAAACTTTATCACTAGCCCTAGGAAGCGGCACGGCTACCCCACTTGAAATGGCACGTGTGTATGCTGTTTTTGCCAACGGAGGATTTTTAGTCGACCCCTATTTTATTAATCAAATTGAAACAGTTAAAGGTGAAATTATTTTTCAAGCATCGCCCAAAATTGCATGTTCCGACTGCTCTATAAAAGGTTTTCCCACACAAGAACGCGCACCTAGAGTTGTGTCTACGAGAATAAATTATTTAATGAATTCTTTACTCCAAGATGTGATAAAAAGTGGTACGGCCAGACGTGCGTTACAACTTAACAGAACAGATCTTGCGGGTAAAACAGGCACCTCCAATGAACAACGAGACGCATGGTTTAATGGATTTAATCCGTATTTGGTTACCATTGCATGGGTGGGCTTTGATTCCTCAAAACCACTTGGGTTTGGTGAAACGGGAGGGCGCGCTGCTTTACCTATGTGGATTAGTTATATGAAAGATGCTCTTAAGGATGTACCAGAGATCCAGTCAAAACTCCCCAACGAAATTGTGTCTGTACGAATCGATTCAGAAACGGGTTTACTAGCCCCTCCAACCCAAGAGGGAATTTTTGAGATTTTTCGAAGCGAAAATGTACCGACCTTAGTAGCCCCACCCCCTCAACGAAGTGACTCCAACGGCGACAGTTTTGATCAGCAAGAGATTCAATCGTTGTTCTAAAACACCTTACCGACAAAAGGTTGGCTACTCCACCTGGGTAAGCTGCACGAAGACAGCTTGATCTACTACCAACGAGATAATTAGCGATATTTTCCAATCATTTCGTTTAGATCCCTATCATTGACCTCAAGTGATAAAAAAATTAACTCAACCACACTTATACCCTTACGACAATCACTATAATTAGACGAATAGACAATATCTTTAGAAAAGTAGGCTCGCTCTAGCTGCTACGATACAGCATCTTGACCTTGGACGAGCCTTATTGTGATCATCGATCTTTAGAATATGAAGTATTACTGCCTGTCCCCAATATCTAAGTAATTTCTCGTTTCCGAGCCTATATAAAGTTGGCGCGGGCGACCAATCCGTTGACTTGGGTCTTCCATCATTTCCAACCAATGCGACACCCACCCAGCAGTCCGAGCCAATGTAAACATGACGGTAAACATATCCTTTGGAATATTCAATGCCTTGTAAATAATCCCCGAATAAAAATCCACATTCGGATAGAGCTTCTTTTCGAGAAAATATTCATCTTCCCCAGCAATTTCTTCCAATTGCAAAGCCAAGTCGAATAAAGGATCCTGATACGATAAAGCGTCTAGAATTTCGTGACAAGTCTTTCGAATAATGGTGGCCCTTGGATCGAAGTTTTTATAAACACGATGTCCAAAACCCATCAATCTGAATGGATCATTTTTATCTTTCGCCTTTTTAATATAATCTGGAATTGCTTTTACATCTCCAATTTCCGATAACATATTCAAAACAGCCTCGTTCGCGCCGCCATGAGATGGTCCCCAAAGCGCGGCAATACCAGCAGCTATACAGGCATATGGATTTGCACCGGTGCTACTCGCTAAACGTACTGTAGAAGTACTCGCATTTTGTTCATGATCTGCATGAAGAATAAATAGTAAATCAAGAGCTTTTGCCGCAATAGGCTCTAAATACGATTCCTTTTGGATAAAAAACTGAGCTGGCGGTTGAGAAAACATCATGTTAAGAAAGTTTTCACAATAGCCGAGGTCATGTCTTGGGTAAACGAATGGATGACCCAACGTATGCTTATAACAAGCAGCAGCAATTGTCGGCATTTTCGCCAACATCCTCAATGCCGAAATTCTCCGATGCTCTGGATCTTCCGAATCCAATTCTCCATGATAAAAAGCGGATAAAGAACCTACTATCCCCACCATCATAGCCATTGGATGGGCATCATAGTGGAAACCATTGAGAAAAATCCGTAACTTTTCGTGGATATTTGAATAGCGTTTTATTTCATTATCAAACGAACCCAGCTCATTGGGTGTCGGTAGATTGCCATTCATCAAAAGATATGCTACTTCTAAAAAAGTACTTTTTTCAGCTAATTGCTCAATAGGGTAACCTCTATAAAGCAAAATACCTGCATCACCATCGATATAAGTTATCGAACTTTTACAACTCGCCGTAGAGACAAAGCCAGGATCGAAAGTAAAGTAATTAAGATCCGCACTAAGCGGCCGGATATCGACAGTTGGCCTACCGATTGTACCTTCAATCAATGACAAATCAGTTGTTTTCCCTGAATTTGGGTCATGAACCGTTAACGTTTTATTAGACATCACTTCACCTCAATCCATTTGTATAGATTTCAAACGCAAAGCCGATCACTTTTTTGTATTTAGCGATTACAATTTTCACTGTTCAGACCGCCCCATATTTCCGACGAAATTTATCAACCCGCCCGGCAGTATCCAATATTTTCTGTTTCCCAGTGTAAAAAGGATGGCAGGAAGAACAAACCTCCACATGAAGTTCGTGACACAGTGTTGATTTTGTTTCAAATACATCTCCACAACTACAGGTTACTTTTATAGTTTTGTATTCAGGATGAATTTTTGGTTTCATTGCTACCCCTAAGTTTGATTATGTTTTTAGAACAAAGCCGTTAATTATAAGAAAATACCGTTTTTTTCACAAGACAAGTAGGCACAAGGATAATGTTGAATTAGTCTACGCATCGCGTGTTTGACATAGCACTTAAATTTAACCTTACTATCCATACAAACAACAGAAAGTATTGAAAACACCGACCAAAACGATAGATTCGCCAAAACCCCAGCAACGATTTTTGGCTGGCGATTACGACCCAAGGTTTTACAAAGTACTCGACAAATTAAGGCTGCAAGATACCAAACGCAAGGGTTAGCCATTAACCAAATAGTGGGTAATAATACCGGCGATATACCCTATAGCGATTATCGGCGTCCATCGTAAGTGACTAAAAAAAGTGTATTTTCCTTTTGACGTACCCATTAAAGCAACACCTGCTGCAGACCCGATAGATAACATTGACCCCCCTATACCAGCGGTCAATGTCACCAACAACCATTGATATAGGTCCATATCAGGATCCATACTAAGAACAGCAAACATCACAGGAATATTATCGACAATCGCAGACAACACCCCAACTATTACATTCGCGGTCGTTGCCCCTAACCCACCATACATAGATTCGGATACCAACTCCAAATACCCTATATAGCCTAATCCACCAACAGCAAAAACAACACCGAAAAAAAACAAAAGTGTATCCCATTCTGCATCTTGTACTTTATTGAAAATATCAAATTCGACATACCCAAAAAGCTTTGTTTTCAACGCATAACCAAAAAACATGAGTAATGACATTCCCGTCATCATTCCCATAAACGGAGGCAAATGAAGAAATTGCTTAAAACTCACAGCCAGGATAATGGTTAATCCAAACAATCCACAAATGGTCCTTGCACCTTTTTTCATTTGGACCTGATCTTCATTATTCTCCTCGGGAGCTTCATTAGGAACGGAGAAATGCATCACAGTGGCAGGCACGAGATAACTTACAACCGATGGAACAAACAATGCGAAAAATTCGAAAAACGTAGCTCTACCCGCCTGCCAAACCATTAATGTAGTGATATCCCCAAATGGGCTAAAAGCACCACCAGCATTTGCTGCAACAACCAAATTGGTTAACCCAAGCGCAACAAAACCAGGATTTTTCGAGCCAACAGCCATAACAACAGCACCGACTAGGAGTGCTGAAGTCAAATTGTCCGCCACAGCCGACAGAAAAAAAGTGATGACACCTGTAATCCAAAACAATTGACGATAATTAAATCTTCGCCTAATAAGCCAGGAACGCAGAGCTTCGAAGACACCACGCTCAGCCATTGCATTGATATAGGTCATGGCTACTAACAAGAACAACATAAGCTCAGCATATTCAGCTAGATTGTGCTTCACTGCGGTATGCACTTCTTCGACAGGAACATCAATCGTAGTTGCAAGGTACGCAACATGAGCCCAGATAATCCCCGCCGCAAGTATAACCGGCTTGGATTTCTTAACATGGGTGAACTCCTCTGTCATCACCCCAATGTAGGCAATAATGAAGATAACGACACAATAAATCCCCCGATGCGTACCTGTCAGTCCGAGAAGTTCATATCCCTCTGCAAACGCAATTTGTGGAACCAAAAGCAAAAAACCCAAAATAATGAATGCACGAAACACAACGATTACCCTACTAATTGTACAAATTTATCGGAAATATCGGGTTGCAACACATGTCGCTATTTTGACCCGCCTAATATTGAAATTCCCTTTAACAAATTCAAAGCCTCATTCAAGGGATAATCACGTTTGATCGAATCCTTATTTGTGTCGACTGGTTCGGAATCTTCCGACTTTTTGTCCTTTTTACCTTTACCATTCCGCAAATGATTGGAAAGATCAGCTTCTTTCAATGGCTTAAATTCTGATTTTGACAGATCTTCCAAACGCACTCTTGACAATAGTATATCCGGCTCAATGCCTTCCGCTTGAATAGACCGTCCAGAAGGTGTGTAGTAGCGAGCGGTGGTTAATTTTATCGCCCCCCCGTTACTGGTTGGTAGAATCGTTTGCACGGATCCCTTCCCAAACGACCTCTCTCCCATGATCACTGCGCGTTTATGGTCTTGCAATGCCCCAGCAACAATTTCTGAAGCAGAAGCGGAACCCGCGTTGATCAACACCACCATAGGTGCACCTTGAATAATATCGCTAGGCGATGCTTTAAACTTAAATTCCGAGTCCTTTATACGTCCCTCGGTATATACTATCAATCCATTCTCGAGGAAAGCATCACTTACCGCCACAGCTGCGTTGAGCACCCCCCCGGGGTTATTTCGTAAATCTAATACTAACCCTTTTAAACTCCCTTTGTTTTCCTTTTTTAACTCATCGATTGCATCCTTAACACCTTCACCAGTTTGAGACTGGAAACTACTAATACGAACATATCCGAAATCCTTTTCCAATAATCGTTGCCTTACACTTTTAATTTTTATAACGTCTCGAATTATTTTAATCTTGAGCGGTTTTTCTTCTCCTTCACGCACAATCGTTAAGGCTATCTCGGTTCCTGGCTCCCCACGCATAATTTTAACTGCTTCCTCCAAAGATATCCCCTTGACCGGTTTTTCATCAAGACGAACAATCAGATCGCCTGCTTTAACTCCAGCCCGCTGAGCTGGCGTATCATCGATCGGGGAAATGACCTTCACGAAACCATCTTCCATACCCACCTCGATACCCAGTCCTCCAAACCGACCCGTAGTCCCAACCCGCAATTGTTTGTACTGATTTTCATCTAAATAGCTGGAATGAGGATCAAGGCCCGCTAGCATACCGCGAATAGCATCCTCCAGCATTTTCTTATCGGAAACTGCTTCTACGTAATCTTTCTGAATTTTGCCAAAAACTTCTGTAAACGTTAAAAGATCATCAAAGGGAATCTTGTCTCTAGCCTCCTGATCTCGATCAGCCAATACATTGCCACACACACTCACAAGTGCCCCTAAGAAAACTCCCAACATAAGAATAAGAAAGTTTTTATACTTCAACATTTTGCAACTTCTCCAAATTGAGAGTCCAAGGGTTAGCCAAAATTGGCCAACTCCTACACCATCGATAAAAAAATCTTAAAAATAAACGTCCATCTCATTTACGAACGTCACCATGGAGGCTATTCTAGAACAGACTTACCCGCTGTGGCCAAATGTAATTTGCCAGTTTTCGACCACCAGATGGCCGTGAACTAGCCTGAACCAAGCCCGCTCTCTCTACAATCAATATTCTGCGACCACCTACAACGCAGAAAGATCACCCCACCCACTCACCTCGGACCCGTTTACACCATGTAACCGGATTAATTGGCTTCCCACTTTTTCGAATGCCGAAATAAAGCCCTGGAGTTGCCCGGCCCCCACTCTTCCCAACACTAGCTATAACTTCACCCGTGTCAACCCAATCACCAACTTCTTTATAAAGACTCTGGTTAAAAGCATAAAGCGTCATATACCCATCCCCATGATCTAAAATAGTGATAAATCCGTATCCGCGCAACCAATCGGAATACGCAACGCGTCCTCTCAAAATTGCTCTTACTGAAGCTCCCTCAGCCGCACCAATCAACACGCCATCCCATTGCCCACCCATCCGCTGGGCACCGAACCGCTTGATTAGTTTTCCGTTAACAGGCCAAGTCAAACGCCCACGCATTTCACGAAACGGCATACTTGGACTTTCATCCAGAGGAAAATTTCCCATAATCCGCTGAATTGATAATAACAATTCGGTTATTTGTCGTTCGTTTGCTTTGAGTTGCGAAAGTTTATCGCCTTTGTGTTTTAGCTCCTGATCCAGCGAAACCAAAACATCGCTTCTCATCGCACGAACCCGCTCAAGATTTTTTTGCTCAATTTTCTTCCGTTCAAGTAAGGCCACTAATTGTGCGGATTCCTCCAAATGTTCATTTTCTATGCGTCCAAGTTCATTCAACTCATGCTGATAATTCGACAGCTTTAAAACTCTATCCTGATTCAAATATTCATAATACAACATCAATCGACTTATCCTAGCAGGATCATCTTGGTTTAGCAGAATCTTCAACCGGTCCTCACGCCCCATCATATAGGCAGAACGAAGCTGGTGTGCCAACATTCCACTTTGTTGTTTAACTGACGCTCGCAGACTTCTAATTCGCACTTTAATTGATGCAAGGTGCCGACGTAGATCGGTAGCTTGAGTCTGCAATCTCCCTATCGATCGGGCAAATTGCCCATATTCCCATTCAATTATTTTTAGCTGGCCAATGACACTATTCCTCTCAGATTCAATAAGGCCTAATGCTTTTTGGATAGACTTGATTTGCACCCTTACACGGCCCAACTTCTCTTTGTGGACATTCAGGTCTGTATCCCCAACTGCTATAGCCCCCTGCCAAAACACAATTGGTGCGATAAAAATAAAAATAATCGGCCGCTGCGAATAAAAGGAGCACATTCGCATCAATATGAATTCATAAAAAGCTAATACGTCTTATCGAATCACTAACTATCCAAAAGAAGAGACCGCCCCGTCATTTCTTTTGGTTTATCGATTCCCATAATTGCCAGTATGGTTGGCGTAACATCCGCAAGACTTCCCCCATCGATCAACTTTTTATCACGCCCCACGTATAATAAGGGCACCCGGTTTAACGTATGAGCTGTATGTTCCTGACAAGTTATCGGATCAACCATTTGCTCAATATTACCATGATCCGATGTTATCAATAATTCACCGCCGGTTTTTTTGATCACTTCAACAACCCGCCCCAAAGCCTCATCGACCGCCTGAACTGCACGGACAGCCGCTTTAAAGTTTCCTGTATGCCCCACCATATCACAATTGGCATAATTACAAATAATCACATCATATTGCTGATTTTTAATAGCTTTTACAAGCTCATCGGTTACTTCAACAGAACTCATTTCGGGTTTCAAATCATAGGTCGTGACTTTTGGAGATGGCACCAAAATCCTTTCTTCCCCCTCAAACGGTTTTTCTCTTCCACCGTTGAAAAAGTAAGTTACATGGGCATATTTCTCTGTTTCGCTGAGTCTAAGTTGTTTCAATCCCAGCCCTGAAAGCAATGCTCCCAGGCTGTTAGAAATTTTGGCGTGGGGAAACGCCACTGGAAATTCGAAATCTTTTTTGTACCGCGTCAAAGTAACAAAGCCCCCGTATTTGGGCAACGAACGATGGCCAAAATTTAAAAAATCAGGTTGAGTCATGGCCATAGGAAGCTCTCGCGTACGGTCTGCACGAAAGTTCATAGAAACCACAACATCACCATCATGAATCTCAACAGGTTTTTTCCCCTTAGGCACAATACTCGTCGCCTTCACAAACTCATCGGATTCACCCCTAACGTAGGCCATTTCCAAAGCATTCATAGCGCTAGTAGCATAAAATTCGGCATCTCCATGCACAATCAGGTCAGCAGCTCGTTGGATGCGTTTCCAGCGAGCATCTCTATCCATGGCATAAAACCGCCCGATAACCGACGCTATCCTTCCTTTTCCATACTGTTTGAACTTCTCCTCCATCATCTTAATAGACTCTGCCGCACTTCGGGGAGGGGTATCTCGACCATCTAAAAATGCGTGCACAAACACATCAGAAAGGCCTTTTTGCACAGCCAGATCCACCATAGCAGCAATATGACCTTCGTAACTGTGCACTCCTCCTGGAGAAAGCAAACCAAGAATATGCAATGCACTACCACTGTCAATGGCCCAGTCTACAGCTTGGCAAAGAACTGGATTAAAAAAAAACGATCTATCCTTAATCGCTTTATTAATTCGGGTAAAGTCTTGAGGTAGAAGCCGACCGGTGCCTAAATGCAGATGCCCAACCTCTGAGTTTCCCATTTGATTTTTTGGTAGCCCGACAACCGAACCCGAACAATCAATCTGTGTATGAGGATAGTTTATTAAAAGCCTGTTCCAAACCGACATACCGGCATGGCTAATGGCGTTTTTGTTTGACGAATCACTGCAACCAAAACCATCAAATATTAACAACACAATTGGTTTAGGGGGATTCAAACCAACACTCCTTCGCCGTCGTCATTTAGAAACTGCGCCACTAAAAATTATTCTCCTCACGTAATTTAGCAAATTAGAATCAAACCAGTTATTATTTTAGCCGTTTTTACCCTTATTATATCCGCGTTATTACAAATTCCATCGACATGGTGACGTTAGGGTTCTGCAACCAACTTATTAATTTTCTAGACGATACACAATTGAAAGGCCATTGAATGGATCAATATATCGAATTTATCAGCAACCATTACTTCCTATTTGGTGGTTTGGCTGTGGTCACCGTATTACTTATTCAAGATATTTTTGAGAGTTTACTGCGAAAATACGACATAGCAACACCTTTATTCACCGTAGGGTTAATGGACAACGATGACACCCTCATCTTAGATGTCCGAGAACCACAGGAACATGCGAAAGGGTTTATCGAACGATCCCTTCATATCCCTGCAGGAAAATTGGATGATAGAATCAATGAGTTGGAGCCATTCAAATCCCACCCGATTGTGGTGACCTGCCAATCAGGAACTCGTTCCCCACAAACATGCAAAAAGCTCCAAAAGCTTGGCTTTGAAAAAATATTTCTATTGAAGGGCGGCATACAAGGATGGGAAGATCTTAGTCTCCCAGTTAAACGTAAGAAAAAACGCTAATACTAAACTCCTCCTCCAATTCGCTGATATCTGATATGTCGATATAAAATTATGACAGAAAACAACGATCAAAAGGAAAAACAATTTGCTATTCAGCGAGTTTTTATTAAAGACCTATCCTTTGAATCGCCAAACTCACCAATTATATTTAATGAAAAATGGGAACCTGCGGTCGAATTAAACCTTTTCAGCAAGACTCGGGATTTAAACGACAATTTATTTGAAGTGGCTATCACCACAACCCTGACGGTCAAGTTAGGGGAAAAAACAGCCTATCTTGCAGAAGTTTGCCAAGGTGGTATTTTCTTGCTAAAAGGATTTAGCCAGCAGGAAATGGGACCTATGCTCGGAAGTTTTTGCCCTAATGTATTATTTCCATACGCCCGAGAAGCCGTCTCCGATCTTGTTATCAAGGGTGGATTTCCACCGATGTTGCTAGCTCCAGTAAATTTTGATGCCTTATATGCACACCACATCCAGGACCGACAAAACCCGCAAGCACCTGGCTCACAAAGTCTCAATTAAATACGGTTTTATGCCACTTCGGCATTCCAATCCTTTGGGAATTGCATCCAACCCTACACCCCAATTGTAGCTTGACTGGCATAATTAGAGGGCCCTACGTGAGTTGATATGAGGTTTATTCGCTAAATGGCAAAAATTAATATTACTGTTCTTGGTGCGGGCTCGTGGGGCACTGCGTTAGCAATACTCCTAGCACGTAACGGACATAACACAAAACTGTGGGGGCATCATCCTGAACGTCTCCGAATATTGGAAAAAAACCGTCGTAATGATCGCTATTTACCAAATATTGAATTCCCCGATAATCTCCAAGTGTTTTCTAACATTTCGATAGCCATAAAAAATAGCCATATTATTTTGATCGCAGTTCCCAGCCATGCGTTTCTCCATACGATTCAGATAATCAGCCCATGTATCACACCCCACTGCAAGATTGCCTGGGCTACCAAGGGAATCGATCCAAAGAGTGGAAGTTTGCTTCACGAAATCGCAAAAAATAATTTGCCATTCCCCACCTCATTGGCAGTAGTTTCTGGCCCCACTTTCGCACTTGAGGTTGCTAACAACCTCCCAACTGCTATCACCGTTGCGTCCCCTCAACAGTCTTTTGCGAGAGAGCTTGCCGATATCCTCCATAACCCTCGCTTTCGAGTCTACACGGCGAACGATATTATTGGTGTACAAATTGGTGGTGCCGTAAAAAACGTATTGGCTATTGCAACCGGAGTTGCTGATGGGCTCGGTTTCGGGGCAAACACTCGCTCAGCTCTCGTAACACGAGGTCTCACAGAAATGATACGAATTGGACTGGCAGTCGGTGGGAAACAAGATACTTTCATGGGTTTAACTGGCCTTGGTGATTTAATTCTAAGCTGTACCGACAACCAATCAAGAAATCGGCGGTTTGGCCTTGCACTTGGGAAAGGGCTAAGTTTCGACCAGGCTGTCAGCGAGATTGACCAAGAAATAGAGGGAATCTCAGCTGCTCGTGAACTCCAGCGGCTTGCAGAAGAAAACAAAATAGAGCTGCCCATTTCAGAACAAGTCTACCAAATGATTTACGAGAATAACTCACCTGAACAAGCGGTTAATAATTTACTCAGTCGAACCCCCAAGCCGGAAAACATTTGATAGTTTTACATATTATTGAACAACAGCGCCTCTAAATCCTAATTGCCGCCACGCTTCGAAAAGAACTACAGCAACTGTATTGGACAGATTCAAACTGCGACTATTTTGTATCATCGGGACAAATAAACAGGATTCCAAAATCAAATCTTTAAATCGATCAAAAGGTAACCCCCGAGTTTCTGGCCCAAACAAGAACGTATCGCCCCGTTTATACTGAACCTCCCCATAGGGCTGGTTTCCGCGAGTACTCAACGCAAATATACGACCTGGGCCGATTGTTTCGATATAATCACTTAGGCATCGATATTCCTGAACTCGGGCATATTCATGATAATCAAGCCCCGCGCGCCTAAGCTTCTTGTCCTCCAAATCGAATCCAAGTGGATGTATCAAGTGCAACACCGCACCTGTATTTGCACAAAGCCTAATGATGTTGCCCGTATTAGCAGGAATCTCGGGCTCGAATAGTACAATATTTATATCGCTCTCATCCATACTAACAGCAAAAAACTCCCACAAATTTACTTAATTATGTTCGTTCCATAGTGGTTTATAAGGTACAATCCGAGTAACGCTTCATATGGCGTCTTACCTTATATCTTAAACAGTGATCTTGAGAGCATATCATGAAAGGCGACAGCAAAGTTATTGAATATTTAAACCGTGCGTTGGCTAATGAATTAGCAGCTATCAACCAATATTTTTTACATGCCAGGATGTACAAAAATTGGGGCCTGGAAAAGCTTAACGAAAAGGAATATCACGAATCCTTGGATGAAATGAAACATGCGGACCAGCTGATTGAACGGATTCTATTCCTCGAAGGGCTACCTAATCTTCAAGATATGGGAAGTCTTATGATTGGGGAAAACGTAACAGAAATGCTAAGCTGTGATCTCAAACAAGAGGAGCGGGCTACTCCTTTGCTCCGAGAAGCCATTGCCCACTGTGAAAGCACCAAAGACTATGTTTCCAGAAGTGTCTTTGAGTCGATATTGGAAAATGAAGAAGAGCACATTGATTGGCTTGAAACCCAGTTAGACCTGATCGAAAAACTCGGACTCGAAAACTACCTCCAATCTCAAACATAACTGAACGATTATTGAAGTCTTACGCGATTTCGCAAGTTTATTGTAGTTACGAACCTATGCCTTCGAAAATGATCGGTTGCCGCTGCTACGTTTACCCCATTGACTCCACTTAGTAGCGTATAACTTTTAGAATCGTCTTGAGTGCTGACAGATCCTACTGTATTCATAAGTAAAGCGATTCGGACACTGACGACATTATTCCATGACAACCCAGGACCAGCTGGAAGAAATACATTTGCAAAGCGGTCTTGGGGAACTGAAGTATCGATTCCATATAGAATTTGCATGTTTTCTACACCATCTACTAGAGGCTGGGGAGTACCGCCATCAACATCACATTGAAGTTCATTGTCGACTGGGTCATGACTAAAAGTAATTGATACCGTATCTCCTTCATCGACATCCCCACCCAAGCAATCCTCGATAAGGCCATCCTCACTTCCTTGATGCCGAAACGTAATACTATCCGACGACCCGACAGCACCATCACTACCAATAATTACCTGGCCATCGCTCCCATAAATTATGCCATTGGTAGTTATTGGAAAGACAGTTTCTTCATTGGACGAAACATCCGACCTATAGCCTGCCAAGCGAATATTTTTTGAAAGAACATCTACTGCAAACCGTCCATTTTCCTGCAACCTGGAGTACCCATCGAGCATTCGATAGCTCATTTTGCTGGCAATGAATATCTGAATGAGGCCACCTAACAAAAATGTACTCACAACAAGCGCCACCATTAATTCAACCAAACCTAATCCCAGTTGAGGTGACAATCTGGAAATCTTCATAGTCTTACACTCAACTGAAAAGTGGTATCCACACCACCAGTTCTGTTATCGTCCCACTGTACTGTAATCGTATGAATCGAATTATCAGCACAAGGGCTATCCACACAATCCACCGAACCCGTTCCCCAAGGCAGCTCCTGCGATAACAATGCAAGCCAATTAGTACGGTCGGTAGCAGCAAGCACAAGCCCAACATTACCAGCTGGACAACCTTGATTGGGAATCTCATAACAATCAACAACTGCAGCCACCTGATTCGATCGCATCCGATCGGCCATATCCTGGGCCAACATCACGGCTTGACTGCGGACATACGCACTGTGGTTACTCCGAAGCCCACTGACCTGTAACCCTGCCAAACCCAACAGCCCAATTGATAAGATCAGGAGCGCCACTAGTACTTCGATAAGGGTAAAACCCTTTAAATTTTTATGCATTTTGATCCTCATCGTGTTCTCCATTAATTTAAGGTGCATTGAGGGTAGCGTAAGTAGAACGTACGATCTGAATAGCCCCTTGACCGATATCGTCACTGACGGAATCAATTTGGAATAGATGAATTGCTGAACCCGTAATTCCGCCCGTTGAATTCAATGCGGCAGATTCTCCGGCCAACACACGGGAACCGGCGTATTGAACAATATATCGAGCATTATTATCACCCTCATCGGAATTTGTGACACCAAACTCATTATGGGACGGGATGTTGGAATCCGCGGAATGGTAAAGCCAATCAAGATCGCTAAAGTTGACAGGAATGGGATCATCCGCCTCGTCTTTTACAATATTTTCAGCAAGCCGGAGGCTAGATTCAGCATTGTTGAAGGCGTCAATTTCCGCCTGGATGTTTCCCGCCATCTTTATTTCTAAAATGGTGGTATCCATAGCAGCCACACCAATGACGGTCATTAGGGAGAGCATGATCAAACTAATCACTAAAGCGGCTCCGTCTTGGGCCTGCCTTTTAACCGTTTTTGAACTATACGTATTTACAAACATTTTGTTTTCCTGAAATCTGCTAACTCAACAACGAGTTTATGTAGCAGGCTCTCAGGCAAAACCAATGCCATTATTGTTAACTATTGTTTTGTAAGTATTTTAATTTTTCGTTTAAGCCGTGTGTATAATTTTCCGATCATTTAAAATGTGGCAATTCTCCATCCAAAACCCACCCGTCGTCTTCGTAGAGCCAGGTCTGTTGATCGAAAATGGTTTTTTCCACAATACCCGGCTCTCGGATATAGCGAATCTCGACAGTTTGATCGAGACGATCACCATCATCCGAAAAGGCCTTACGTTCCACCGTATACCACGAAACTTTCACATCGCTCACAGACAAAAAATTAAAGTCTTTCTGAGGATTTTTTTGAAATTCAAGCGCATCGGTGTACCGCCCCCACCGGATGGCCGATCGATAAAACCACAGCGTCTGCGTCAGCTCTGTCTGTTTCTTTTGTGACAAGATGGAACATGAATCACATAGAATCAGCACCAAAAACATCATCACGGTAGAAACGAATTGAGACCTCGGTTTCAATCTGGCTCTTTTGTCCTGGCTTCCGTTCATGAGTTATAGGTTTTATATTAAGCTATCGAACGAATGCAAAAAAATCCCACGAAAACCGCGTTAAGCAAACCTGAAAGACTCCAACATTCCTGCGAGTGTTTGCCTTTTTATCAATTGAGGTACTCATCATAATCCGAATTCCTTTTCGACAAGCGCTTTGACGCCGAAATAATCAATTTTTCCCGACCCGAGTAGCGGCACGCATTGCCCGGCAAGAATCTTTTTTGGAAGATTGATCTCACTAATCCCCTCAGCATTTTCAATAAGCGCCCTTCGAGATGCTTTGAGTTCTTCGGTAACCAAGATCAGTCGCTCACCTCTATCGGCATCGGGCACCGCTACTACAGCACTCAAGGATTCGGGCCACGCCTTGCTAGCCACACCTTCTGCTACTGCGAGTGAAACCATTTCACCCGCAATTTTCGCAAAGCGCTTCGCGCGACCACAAATGGAAATATAACCTTCCTCATCAATATGGACGATATCGCCAGTGTCGTACCAACCATCACCAAAAACTGAGGAAGGAGGTTGGATTTCTCCTGGCTTTTGCACCAACAAATATCCTAACATGATATTTGGGCCAGTAACATGCAACCGAGCGCCATATTTGACGCCAGGAACCTCTTGTAATTGATGTTGTACTCCCGGGATAAAACGACCGACTGTTCCCTCTCTATGCTCCATAGGCGTATTGGCTGAAAGCAGTGGACTGGTTTCCGTTGCCCCGTAGCCTTCGAAAATTCGGATGCCAAACTTGGATGACCAACTGTTTCGCGTCTCTTGCTGAAGTTTTTCTGCCCCTGAAAACACATATCGGACACTATAAAAATCATAAGGGTGAGCGTGTTTTGCATATCCAGCGAGAAAAGTATTAGTGCCAAACAAAATGGTTGCATTAATTTCGTAAGCCACTTCAGGTACAATCCGATAGTGTAGAGGTGACGGATAAAGGAAGGTCTTCATACCCGACACCAAAGGGAGAATTGTTCCAGCAGTTAAGCCAAACGAATGGAACAAAGGCAGCGCATTGAGAATAATATCTCGGGAGCTGAAATCGATTTTCGACGCTAATTGCTGGAGGTTCCCCAGCAAATTGTAGTGAGACAGCACCACACCCTTTGGAGTACCCTCCGATCCCGATGTAAATAAAATCACAGCAGGTTTATGGTAGCCTTGCTCCGCATCGTCAAACCAATAATCCGTCGTAAATGACTTCACGGCAGCACAGACCTTATCTTTCAAAGAAATCTGATCACCCAAATCTTCCAGGTAAACTACCGTAGCATGTTGGCTTAATGCATCCACAGATTTCTCTAATTTCGCAGTCTCGATAAACCGACGGGACGTAATTACCACATTAAGCTTTGCAACAATACACGCGCTCTCCAAGCTTTTTGGACCCATAGTGTAATTTAACATCGTGGGGACTCGCCCATAAAACTGTAACCCCAGCATCACGAGAACTGTCTGAGCTACATTAGGTAACATCACCCCAACAAATTCGTCATTCGCTGTATACGTTCTAACCAATCCACCTAGGCAAATAGAGTGGTTAATCAATCCATTGTATGTCAGCGGCGCACGATTAATATCGTCCAAAACTAGATGACTGCCACCATGAATTCGCCTCGCATCTAAAATCGCTGCGATAATCGTTCGGCGAAAATTGCTTGTGGCAAAAATCATTTCGGTCATTAATTCAGCAAGCATCCGTCCCGCATATTTTCTTCGTTCCCGCGCGACAACGCCCTTAGGCGGCGACAGTGTGGTTGGAGCAAGTATATTGATTGTTATTTTCGGAAACCAACGTAAACGAATACGCCCTCTCATCCTGGAAAAGGGAGTATATTGGGCCCCATCGATACGAATGGGCAAAACCACTGCACCAGACTTATCAGCAATCATGCCGCTGCCATCATAAATTTTCATCAATGAACCGGTTACCGTAATGCGCCCTTCAGGGAAAATAACCGCCTTGTTGTTCTGTTTAAGAAACTTGATCAGTGCTTTCGAAGATAGCGGATTTGTCGGGTCCATTTTAAAAACACTCGAAAATCCTAAAAAAGGCTGAATCCAACGACTATTAGCGATGTATGTATCAATCGCAAAAGTCACATTGTCCGGCAGAAAGACCCCGAGTAGCAATGGATCCAGAAACGAAGTGTGGTTGGCAACAATAAGCACTCGGTTGCCCGCTTTGGAATAATTGTCAAAACCTTGTACCTCCACTTTATATAACCCTGTTAGCAGCCAGTACAGAAATTTTTTTAGCATTTGTCACTCCATAAATCGAGCACTTTCCAAACGAATCGGAAACTCTTTATACGATGGAACCGGGGCAATTCTATGCAAAATTCGACGTTAAAGCGATTATTTGAGGAAAGTAAATATCCCGAGTATGAACCTATTTCTCAGATTCTGAGTTCGCAGCAAAATAGGAACGAAAATTAAAAACAGTAATTCAATGTTCTGGAGCCATTGATAGAGATTAAATCGCAGATAAACTAACAGAAATTCATCCCCGTCAAACCAAATAGTCGCGACCATCGGAACGATTATTTTCGTGATTTCCCATAACTTTGAACCTTTTTTACCGTATACTAACCCACTTTTTAGTTGTCGCTGATTAGGTAATCTGTGTTAGCGTATTCCTAGTTAGTGTGTTACAAATAAACAATAATATAATAAAAACAACGAGCAGATTGAGACCGAACAGATGAATGAAAAACTGGCCATTGAAGAAAACCGATTCACTTTTGTCGACAATAAAACTGGGGTTCGCTACCAATTTCCCTTAATGCATAGCAGCCAAGGCCCTGCATCAATTGATCTCCGGAAGTTTTATTCAGACACTGGCATGTTCGCATTCGATCCCGGCTACACCTCAACTGCATCATGCGAATCCGAAATCACTTTTATTGACGGTGAAAAGGGTATTCTTTTACATCGAGGTTATGCCATCGATGACCTTGCACTCCATAGTGACTACATGGATGTATGTTACTTGTTGTTGCAGGGCGAATTACCGTCCCCAGAGGAAAAGGCAGAATTTGAGAAGGATATAACCGAGCATACCATGCTGCATGACCAATTAAGCCTATTCTTTCGTGGATTTACTCGCAATGCCCATCCCATGGCAATTATGCTTGGGGTGGTCGGGGCATTATCTGCCTTTTACCACGATAGTACTGATATAAATGATCCTAATCAGCAAATGAAGGCTTGCCTTAGACTCATATCCAAGATGCCTACGATCGGTGCTTACGCCTTCAAATATTCATTAGGACAACCCTTCATCTATCCAAAAAACGATCTCAAATATTCCGAAAACCTACTACGGATGATGTTTGCCGTACCCACCGTGGAATATGAAATAAATCCAGTATTAGCAACTGCTATGGATCGAATCTTAATTCTCCACGCCGATCATGAACAAAATGCCTCGACTTCCACTGTTCGGCTCGCCGGATCGTCCGGTGCCAACCCATTCGCTTGCATCGCTGCTGGGATTACTTCTCTGTGGGGCCCGTTACACGGAGGAGCAAACGAAGCGGTTATAAAAATGCTCCAACAAATTGGAGATATTAAGAGTATCCCCAAGTTTATTCACCGCGCAAAAGATCCAGATGATTCTTTTCGTCTCATGGGATTTGGTCATCGAGTCTATAAGAACCATGATCCCAGAGCTACGATCATGCGCCAAACCTGTCATGAAGTTCTAGAAGAATTAGGTAATAAAAACGATCCTTTGCTCGAAATCGCTGTTGAACTGGAAAAAATAGCGCTTAGCGATGACTATTTTGTATCTAAAAAGCTCTATCCAAATGTAGATTTTTACTCAGGCATAATACTTAAAGCAATGGGAATTCCCACCAACATGTTTACAGCAATTTTCGCCATTGGGCGCACTGTAGGATGGATTGCCCATTGGAAAGAAATGATTGGAGGTGGAGATCGCAAAATTGGGCGTCCACGTCAGCTTTATACGGGACATACAAAAAGAGAATATACTGCAGTAGAATCCAGACAACATACGGAAAAACATGGTTGGAATTGGCTGTGGAGTTCACCTAAGAAGACCGAATAAAACTAGTCACCGTTTGGTAATAGAAAGTCTACTGCGGGGAAACCGACTCGCATTACTACCTTTTTGTGTCGCTACATAGTATTCCAAGCAGTTCTGCGGTGGCCCCCTTGAGATTCTGTGGCGCTTCATCTGCCCCTCTAAACAACCCATAAAATAATAGTCAGAAATCTATTCTTTCATAGTCAATGAAAGACATTCGATAATAAAAATAGCCTCGGAACTGTTTTATATAGTGATCCCCTTCCTCTCGGAAAGCCCGACATTTCATCCATTCTCAGTAAAATTCAGCCTAACCACATAATTTGTTTGGAGTAATCCACCTTTAAGACTAAACTTTATATCAGCAACAAGCCATACCAAGCCCCCGATTAGCCAGGAGAAAAACATGACCACCTTCGCCTTATTTTTTCTAAGTGTTTTGGGTACTGTGTATTTTGGGTTTCGCAGAGCCCCACTGTGGCAATGGACGCTATTTCTGATCTTTGTGGCTTCGGTCATAACCAGCACGCAGGGGCCCATTAGCACTATTGCACGACTGATTCTATGGTCGCCCATCATAATACTCGTTTTCCTAAATATCACCGGATTTCGTAAACTCATTTTCACAGGACCGGTATATAAGCTATTTCGTAAACTTCTGCCACCAATGTCTGAAACGGAACGCGAAGCCTTGGAAGCGGGAACGGTTTGGTGGGATGCCGAATTATTTGCCAGCCGCCCCAACTGGAACATATTACTTGATACACCCTCACCAAAATTGAGTGAGCGTGAACGCGCATTCATAGACGGTCCCTTGAACGAACTTTGTTCCATGGTAGACGAATGGGACATCAATCGAGTCCGCCATGATTTGTCTCCGGAAGTATGGCAATTCCTAAAAGACAAAGGTTTTTTTGGAATGCTCATTCCTGAAGAAGAGGGTGGGCTTGGCTTTTCCACTCAAGGTCAATCAGAAGTTGTATCCCTACTCGCTTCTCGATCCATCACCCTTGCCGTCACGGTGATGGTACCAAATTCCCTTGGACCGGGTGAACTGTTGCATCTTTTTGGCACAAAAGAGCAAAAAAACTATTATTTACCCCGTCTTGCAAAAGGAGAAGAAATACCTGCCTTCGCTCTCACCGGTCCTTTTGCCGGCTCTGATGCAGCTTCGATGCGCGACAGCGGTATTGTCTGTAAAGGAGAATATAAAGACGAAACAGTCATCGGTATTCGTTTAACGTGGGAAAAACGTTACATTACCCTAGGTCCGGTAGCAACGGTGCTTGGTTTAGCTTTTAAACTTTATGATCCGGACGGACTACTTGGTGGGGAGAAAGATCTCGGAATCACACTAGCCCTCATTCCCACGGACTGGCCAGGAGTTGAAATCGGAAGGCGCCATTTTCCATCTGGCCAAGCTTTTCAAAACGGACCAAACAGCGGACATGATGTATTCATCCCAATGGAATTTATCATCGGTGATGAAAATGGCATTGGTAAAGGATGGGGAATGTTAATGGCTTGTCTAGCCGCGGGCAGAGCCGTATCACTACCGGCTTTGGGCACCGCCACCACAAAATTCTGCGCTAAAATCACCACAGCCTATGCCCAAATCCGAAAGCAGTTCAATATCTCTATTGGCCATATGGAAGGTGTGGAGGAAGCTTTGGCTAGAATTGTTGGCCAAGCTTATGTATTGGAAGCCGCTCGCCAATTAACTAACACGGCCATTGACCAGGGCCAACAACCTTCGGTGATTTCTGCGACACTAAAGTATGAAGCCACCGAACGCATGCGCCAGAGCTTCAACGATGCCATGGACATTCTTGGCGGTAAAGCGATTTGCGACGGGCGGAGTAACCTTTTGTTTAACGGGTATACCGCAATCCCGGTCGCAATTACTGTCGAAGGGGCCAATATCTTGACCCGTTCTTTGATTATTTTTGCACAAGGTGCGATTCGATGTCATCCCTGGCTCTTTAAAGAAATGGAAGCGGCTAAAGATAGCGATCCTAAACGCGGACTTGACGCTTTTGATCAAGCATTTTGTGGCCATATAGGCTATATTATCGGCAATTTCTGTGGGGCGTTGATCCATAACCTAACCCGCGCCGCATATGTTGAGGCACCTCCAAGAGATCGGGTCAGCCCTCGTACCTATGGCTGGTATAAGAAAATAGGTCGGGCTAGCCAGAATTTCGCACTCATGTCTGATTTGACCCTGATGCTGCTAGGCGGTGCTGTCAAACGTAAACAACGAATTTCAGCCCGCTTTGCTGACGTCATGTCCGAGCTTTACCTCATGTCAGCCGCACTAAAACGATTCGAAGATGACGGGCGACCCGAAGAAGATTTACCGTTCGTTAAATGGGCCATGGCCAATGGATTTCATCGTATTCAGGATGCCTACGAAGCCATTTTACAGAACTATCCCTCCCGCCCTATTGCATGGCTATTACGCTGGATCGTATTTCCCTTCGGACGCCGGTTTGAACCAGTTCGAGATCGACTCGAACATGAAATGGTAGCTAGCGTGCTTAAACCGGGTCCAGCCCGAGATCGACTAACTCGAGGTGTTTTTCTACCCACACAAGCGGATGAGCCTCTGACCATTTTAGAAGAAACATTTAAGCAATCAGGACGTGCTGATACCATCTGGAAATCCATGCGAACTGGCGAAAAAGCTGGGAAAATCAAGCGTGGTTATGGCCCTGATTATTATCAGAATGCGGTCGATGCGGGTATCATTTCCAGCGAAGATCAGACATTTATATTGGATTACGAAGTCTCGGTCCGAAAGGTCATCGATGTCGATGATTTTGCCCCTGATGAATTGACTAATTTGGACTCAATTTCGTAGCATATTAAGATTATGAAAACCATTACCAACCTTTCTCTGAATCACTGGAAGATTAAACAGGATATCGAAGGCTACTTGTGGGTTTATGCTGATCGCGCTGATGAATCAGTTAATAGCCTTTCACCAGAGATGATCATGGAAATCATCCCAATTTTAGACTGGGCGGAGTCCTATGGCGTACCTGGTCTTGGATTTTTATCAGCAAAGACCTCGGGTTTTATAGCCGGTTTTGACATTAGAGCCTTCGACGATTTCATGGACGACAGTAAATTAGCCGAAGCTTTGGCCAATGCCAACCACTTGCTCAACCGTATCGAAACTTTGTCTTTCCCTACTGCCTGTGGCATCGATGGGTTTTGCATGGGAGGAGGATTGGAATTAGCTCTGGTATGTCGGTATCGTGTGGCACGCAATGACGATAAAACCCGTCTCGGATTACCTGAGGTCAAACTGGGTCTACATCCAGGTTTTGGTGGTACGATGCGATTGTGTCGATTAATTGGGGGAAAAGACGCAGTGCCATTGATGTTAACCGGAAAAGCAGTCCGTGCTTCTGCAGCACGTCGGCTCGGCATTGTCGATAAATTGGTTGGTGTCCATGAAAATATCCAGTGGAGTATGCGAAAAATGCTGGTACGGAATGCACCAGCTCGTAAAGCAACCGTTTTTCAGGGGCTTTCAAACTCGACCTTAGCACGTAAAGTGATCGCACCCATTATGGTTAAAGAAACCGCCAAAAAAGCCAATCGAGAACACTATCCGGCACCCTATGCAATCATTGATTTATGGCGAAAGTATGGTGACAATTGGTCACAAATGATGGACCAAGAAGGTCTGTCATTCGCCAAACTCATGGATACCGCAACAGCGACCAACCTCCGTCGGGTTTTCCATCTGATGGAAGCGTTGAAAGCGCAGGGCAAAGACCTAAAACTCAAGCCACGCCGGGTCCACGTTATTGGAGCTGGCGTAATGGGCGGTGATATTGCTGCATGGTGTGCATTGCGTGGCTATGAAGTGACTCTACAAGACCGAGCTATCGAATATATCGAACCGGCTTTGCAACGTGCCAAAAAATTATTTGGGAAACGATTAAAAACAAGCGCTTTACGGCAAGCTGCAAACGCCCGTTTAATTCCGGACGTTGCAGGGAACGGCACTAAGCGAGCTGACGTTGTAATCGAAGCTATTATTGAAGACCTCGGTGCAAAGCAGGAACTTTTTAGCAAGATTGAACCAGAATTGCGCTCCGATACAATTCTGGCAACCAACACCTCGGCTCTACCTCTGGAGGAGTTAGCATCATCACTTAAACGTCCAGGCCAGTTTATCGGGCTTCATTTTTTTAATCCGGTCGCTGCATTACCCTTGGTTGAAGTTATTCAAGCACAAAGCAGTGACACCGAAATCGTTAAACGTGGAGCCGCTTTTGTCAATGCGATTGGGAAATTCCCATTGATCGCCAATAGTGCTCCTGGATTCGTAGTCAACCGTGTGTTAAGCCCTTATTTGATTGAAGCATTAAAAGCATCAACGGAAGGTTTCACTATCGAGGACATCGACCGGGCGGCAGTGACTTTTGGAATGCCCATGGGACCTATGGAACTTGCCGATCAAATCGGGCTTGATGTTTGTGTGCATGTGACAAAAACACTGGGAAAACTAGATGAATTGAGTTTGGTCGAAGCAAAATTAAATCCAATGATCAACGCTGGAAAGCTCGGAAAAAAAACGGGTGAAGGCAATTATCTTTGGCAAAATGGCAAACCGGTTCGGACGAAATCGTCGGGTAAGCAAAGCAAATCCGAACAAATGGAATTGGCCGAACGCTTGATTAAGCCTTTGCTAACCGAGTGTCAGTCTGTCCTAAATGATGGTGTTGTTGAAAATGCCGATCTTTTAGATGCAGGTGTAATTTTTGGTACCGGCTTCGCACCTTTTCATGGAGGTCCCCTACACTATCAAGCGTCAAAACAGGGAAACTAATCCACAATGAAAAATAACAAATTGCACCGCGTTGCCATCCTTGGTGGCGTTCGAACACCTTTTTGCCGCTCAAACACTCTTTACCAAGACCTGAGCAACCTGGATTTGCTATCAACTACGTTACAAGGCCTTGTTGACCGCTTCGATTTAGCCGGTAAACCCGTTGATGAAGTCTTTGCTGGTGCCGTAACCACCCACTCTAAGGATTGGAATCTGGCACGCGAAGCCGTCCTGAGCACTCGGCTTTCGCCTTTGACACCGGCCACGACACTAATGCAAGCCTGTGGTACAAGCCTGCAAGCAGCAATGATCCTTGCCGCGAAAATCGCTGCGGGTCATATCGAATGTGGAATTGCTGCTGGCACTGATAGCACCAGCGATGCCCCCATTGTCTTTAAGCGAAAATTTGCCCAACGCTTGATAAAAATCTCAAAGGCTCGTTCTGTCGGCGAACGATTAAAACTCATCAGTGGAATCCGTCCGGGAGATTTTATGCCGCAACCCCCAAATCCAGCCGAACCGAGAACCGGGTTAACGATGGGCCAACATGGCGAATTAATGGCAAAGCAATGGAATATCACTCGCAAAGAACAAGACACGCTAGCAGTGGAAAGTCATCACAAAGCGGTTGCGGCCTACGATGACGGAAAGCTGGATTCCCTTATCGTTCCATGCGCCGGTGTTTGGCGGGACAATAACCTTCGCCCGGATACCAACGTCGAGCAGCTTAGTAAGCTTAGAACAGCTTTTGACCGCTCAGACCAAGGTACGTTAACCGCCGGGAATTCAACACCGTTGACGGACGGCGCGAGTTCGGTCTTACTTGCGAATGAAGAATGGGCGGAAAACAATGGTATTCCGGTACTCGCTTATTTAACATATTCCCAAACAGCTGCAGTCGATTTTACCGAAGGAGAAGGTCTGTTGATGGCGCCCACGGTGGCCATGAAACAAATGCTAAAACAAGCTAACCGAAGTTTGCAAGACTTCGATATTTACGAAATCCACGAAGCCTTCGCCGCACAAGTTTTGTGTACACTCAAAGCTTGGGAAGACCCAGATTATTGTAATAATAGGCTTGGTTTGGAGAAATCTTTGGGAGCAATTGACCGCAAGAAACTCAACCCTCGAGGCTCTTCTTTAGCCGTAGGCCATCCATTTGCTGCAACTGGTGCGCGAATCTTGAACGATTTAGCCGATCAACTGGCAGAGAGAGGTTCTGGAAGTGGGGTAATATCGATTTGCACGGCGGGTGGTATGGGGGTGACCGCTATATTGGAACGATAACATGTAAGCCTGCACAGCTTTAACAACCATAGCTGAAATTTCTTTATTGCATCCACAAGTTTTGATGCGCTACTGCATAAGATAACCGAATAGAATTGATTATCCCAAAGGCAACGTGAGATTGCGCAGAAAAGGGTCTCGCCTCATGCACCAAGCAATAAGCTAACTTTTTGGCACACAAACTAGCGATACGACGGTAACTTATCCTCTATTTCCATTTATTTAAAAAAATGTGAAGTAGGCCACAAAAGTTACTCCCTGTTAAGAATTAGCTACAGGGATTCTTTCATAACCACCTAAGCTTAGTGGGTCATCCGTTGTACTTAAATTTCTGATATAGCGATTTTGAGGGGTAATCTTGATCTTATACATGCCTGAAATATTCCGGTTGCGTAGCCAAAAGCGTACCAATATTAAATATTCTTCTCGAAATAAAAGCGACTCTAAGCGACCGTCGATTTTTCAGCGACGTAGAAACAACAAATCTAATCGTACCAATCCTTCGCACCGTTTGCTAAGTTTAGGGCGAATCAAATATCTCGATGGTATTGTCGATAGAGGATCCCGGCCAATAAAAGTGTTACTATCAAGGCTGAGTGCCGCTAGTACTTCTTCAAAAGCCCTGTTAACTCGTATATCGCAAATCCAGTCACCCTTTCGTCGTACTGGCGAAAATCGCTCGTATACTTTTAAGGCTAAAACATACCCGGGTTCTCGAACCCGACGTTACACGGTGCATATCCCCCCAGGCTATAATTGGCGCCGATCAACACCACTCGTAATGGTATTGCATGGTTGCCTACAATGTGACGAACAGATTCAGCACGTTAGTAATTTTGACGCGATTGCTGATAAAGCAGGGTTTGTCGTCGTCTATCCATTCGTAACCAGCTATTCAGGATTACGAATCAAAAATTGTTGGGGATGGTGGTCAAAAAATCAGATCGAAGCGGGGGGCGGTGAGGTAGAGGATTTGTGGGGCATTATCGAGCAGGTAAAAGCCGAATTCAATATCGATCGGAAGAGGATTCACGTAGCAGGGCTTTCGTCGGGCGCCGCAATGGCTACCGCAATGATGGTGGTGCACGGACACAAAATTGCCTCAGGCGGGACAGTTGCAGGTGTTCCCTATTCGGAAACCCAGCGGGCAGTTGCTACACCGCTCAGTGGGTGGCAACAATTTAAGTCTGTCAAAGATGTTTCCAATGCCATGACCGTTGGAATGGACGAAAAAAAACGGAACATTCCAATCTTTATCGTCCATTCGAAAAACGATAGAACAGTGGATATTCAGGCTGCGTACAATATTCGTGACAGTTGGGCAGAGTGTTTCGAAATTGATATCTCAAAACGAATCAAGGTCAATTCCGGTAAAACCTTTGATACACCATGGGTACATACAAAGTATCTCAACGGCTCGAGGAAAACTCTTATAGAGACACTATTTGTTGAAGGACCAGACCACGGTTGGTACGGAGGCAAATCCGGGGATTTTAGTTACCCCGAAGCACCTAATATTTCTCGCTTATTTTGGAATTTTTTCCGAAATCACCGACTCTAACCATTTTGGATCTAACGGCCAACTCCATTTCTAACTACATTTGTAATGAGAGATCCTTACGATGCTGTGCGTTGAACACCCTAATAGACGCAATGTGCAGTCAACATAAAAGGTTGTGAGCACTCCTGGTTGCTATGTTGACATCTGTTCAAGAGCCCGAATGACGTCAGCTGCTTGACGATTGGGTTTTACGTCGTGAACCCGAAATATCCGAACTCCCGCCTGTACCCCTATAGCTGTTGTCGCGCAGGTTGAACCTACCAGTTGTTTCGGTTCTTTTTCATTGCAAATGGAACCCATAAAGCGTTTGCGGCTAGTTCCCAGTAAAACTGGATAGCCAGTGTCTACAAAGGAATTTAGATTGGAGATTAACTGTAGATTGTGTTCTTGAGTCTTACCGAATCCAATACCGGGGTCAATAATTATGTTCTTTTTGTGGACTCCAAAATTTTGGGCCGCCTCCACACGGGAAAGCAGGAATGACTTTACCTCCTCGACCACATCGCCATAACAGGGATTATCCTGCATTACACCTGGGGTGCCTTGCATATGCATGATTATGATAGGGAGATTTTTTTCTGCTGAAAGTTTGAAAATATCGGAGTCATCAAGACCTGCTCTTACATCATTTAAAATCGAGGCCCCCGCTTCAACTGCCTCGTTCGCAACCTCCCCAAGAGTTGTATCAATACTGATTGGAAAACCCTCAGGTAAAGTTTGTCTCAAAGACTTAATGATATCGACCACTCTTCGAATTTGTTCCGTTGCTGAAACGCGTTGTGATCCAGGACGAGTAGATTCCCCACCTACATCAATAATATCTGCTCCCTCCGCCACCATGTGCAAGGCAAAACGAACCGCGCGCCCCCTATCAGTGTGACTACCTCCATCGGAAAAACTATCGGGCGTAACATTCAAGATCCCCATGATGACCGGACGATCATTATTTAAAAATTTGTTCATTTGATGACAACGGGCAAAACCCAAGAAAATCGGATGACTACCTACTTCCCTGAGAATTTGGTCAGACTTAGTGGAGGGCGCTAAAGTCCCTTTGAATTACTTGAAAACTTTACATCAAAACCCTTCTCCCCACGGAAAAGGGTTTTGATATTTTTAATCAATTAGTTGGAGCGTTTTTGATAACCCGTACTGTGAAATAAATAATAACCGGTAGGATACCAAAATTGAAGACGATGGCCATGTCATAGAACATCATTAAAAACAGTATCCAAACTGTGATGATTGCACCAGGAATTCGCTCTTTTTTCTCTAATATTTCTTTTGAAACCAATCCTTTCACAAAAGCGACCAAACCCGTCGATTCAGCATAATCCTTACGAATCTGACCGGCGAGCTCTTTGACACTCGTGATCGCCTCTTTAACCTTAGCTACAAGCTCATTGAAGTTCATAATCCCCCCTACACCTGTTGTGATAAGCAAATATGTAAGTATGTTACCAGTCGCTGCTTATTAAACGGCCATCGCATATTTTATCGCTTAAGACAACTGTTGCCAACCAGTAACAAAACACGCATGGATAAATCAATGGCAGTAATATTCTTAGTAAGGGCGCCGATAGAAATGAAATCCACCCCCGTTTTAGCGATAGAATAAATATTATCTAAATCAATATTACCGGATGCTTCCAAAGTCGATTGCCCCTTATTAATCGAAACCGCGCGCGCTAACCTTTCAAGGCTAAAATTATCTAACAAAATTCTATCTGCCTTAGCCAACAAAGCTTCTTGCAACTCGTCCAATGTTTCAACTTCCACTTCGATCATTTTGTTCTTATTCAATGAACGGGCTTTAAAGATGGCTTCTTTAATCGAGCCAGTAGCAATAATGTGGTTTTCTTTGATTAAAACTCCATCGTATAGTCCAAAACGATGATTTTCGCATCCACCACAGCGAACAGCATATTTCTGAGCCTCTCTGAGTCCAGGAATAGTTTTGCGGGTATCTAGCACTATAGCCTGGGTACCTTCGACGGCCTCTGCGTAACTTCTCGCTAGGGTGGCTGTAGCACAAAGGGTTTGCAATAAGTTTAGAGCAGTGCGTTCACCACTCATAAGTGCCCGGGCATTACCCTGTACCGTACAAATAACCGTATTGCCAGCAACATTTTCACCTTCTTCAACCAACCAGGATACCTCAGCACCATCATCAAGCATCAAGAAAATATTAGAAAACCATGCTTGGCCACACATCACCATAGGTTCACGGGTTTTCACTTCGGCACTAGCCTGAATGTGGGGTGGAATGATAGCCGACGTGATGTCACCGGAACCAAAATCCTCCTCAAGAATTTGGCGAATATGATCTGTATTGATAGGGGGCTCGAGTACGCACACGTTAATTACCACTGATGAACAGTAGCGGCATTATCTCACAAAAGGTCTTCCAAGAGATTGTACCGAAAGATAAAACCTACTAAGGAAAAACTAGATTTGGCCTGTTTTTTTTATTTTCGCCTCAATGGAACGAAAAATTCAGACTCAACGAGTCTTCCCTTCTCATAAGAATCGCACAACAACGGCTATCGTTTATCCGTGTGCGTGTTTACTTTTAGGATCCTGAAGGGTTTCCATCAAAGATGACAAAGCGCGATCCATCAAGGGTGAATCAGCGTTTTCGATAATTCGGATCTTGCCCTTTCGCAATTCAGCCGCGAATTCCTGTAGGGGCTTTTCCATAACCTTGATACCTTTTTGGTTGACGAAAACATAAGTTGATGTTGCACGGCTTTTCCATGAAAGCTTTACACGATTTTTTTCATTATTTTCACCCAAAATTTCAAGCCATTGACCAACTTCTAACGCAATAGCCTTGTCAATGTTTTCATCGTGAACTTCTTCTTTCCGATGAGTGGGCATCCACACATTAGTCAACGGTGATACACTATCGCTAGAAATCCGATTTTTGGGTTTCGGTATACCATCGCCCAGCTTTTGATAGGACCCAACCGCTTGATCGCCATCCACATCGGGTAAATTTCCCGCAACCAGATCAATCTGTGCTTCTAAGTGGGGATCTTTAACTTCCCGATTATTTTCCTGACTCACTGGATCAACTACGGAACCTTTCGACGTATCAACATCTGATACATTGTCGTCTAACTTCGGCCCATTTTTGCGTATCTTGGGCGCAACCGCTTTAACACCTCCGGTATTACAGGCTTCCAATTCCTTGAAGATATGAGTCATTTTATGTGGGTCGTATGAAACGGTTTCCAAACCTTTCCGTATATTTTTAATCAACCCTGGGAGTGCTTTAAGTTTTCTGTTTTTTTCAGCTAAGTCGGCAGTTGGAGCTGTAATCCATAACACCTGATCGACAACAAAAAGTGCTTTTTCCCAACCATCAACTTCCTTATCTCTTCTCAGGTAAGACAACATCAATACATTTTTCCAGGCATCCTCTAAAATATTTCGAATAACCAGAGGGACTGCCTTGTCTTGTAAACGATGGGCTATCTCAAGAGTACTGGCTTGTTTCGCAAGCTGTAACTGTTCCTCACTTTCGGTTGCCTTTTGAGTCCGTTCCTCTATTTTCTGAGTACGTTTTTCTTCCTTTTTTACAAACGACAAAAATTCATCCAACACCGTTTCGAAAATGCCCACATCTTTATCGAACTCAGACAAAATGCGGTTTACAATGCGTTGAATCTCTAAAAAAATAGGGCTATTCCCACAAGCATCACTGTCGAGACCTACCGAGGCTTTCCCCAAATCATTGAGTAAACGCCGAGCCGGATGGGACTTCTTGGTCAAAAAAGATTTTTCTAAGATAGCCAATTTTACAATAGGAATCTGAAGCCGTCCTATCAATGCTTTTATTGCATCAGGCAAATTTGTATCTTCGAAGATAAAATCAAAAATCATCGCCACAATATCGATAATGTCTTCTTCCATTTGAGGAAGAGAGCGCATATTTTTATTTGGCGATAGTCGTTGTAATTCACCGGCAACAATAGCCTTTATATTCTCATCGGCTGAATCTGTATAGTGCGAGTAGGCAGGAGCTGATTGCTGAAGCCCTGAAAGCGCGTGGAGTACTTCATTGGTTTGGTAGGCGGGACCGCTCGTAAATCCAGCAGCCCCCCTCGTTGCTAAACTCGGAATACCTAGTTGAGAGCGCCAATTTCCCATCAACATCTGCATCGTTTGAAAAGCTTTAAGTGAGGTGGGATCGGTAGTCTGCTCGAACGTATCGTGTTCTGAATTCACAGATGATGGGTGTATAGGTTCTCGTTTCGCATTATTCGCCATTGCTTCCGGCATAGCAGTGCGACTGGCTTTTCTGGAAATTGTAGGCTGAATCCCACGACTGATTAAGGTAGCATTCAATTCATTATAAACTGTACCTAAGCGACTGATGACCAATGTGTCGAACAGCTTGTAAATTACCAGTTTTACCCGCAGATCCAACGTAAGCGGAATTAATACAGTCTCAAAGAAACTACAAAGTTGGGCCGGAGCTAGCGGATTACTATCATTTTCGATTTTGATTTCCCCGGCAAGTACACCAAACCGAATATTAAGGTCGTATAGGTCACGGTAATAGAGGTTATTGTTTTTTTCCACCATCGTGGAAACCGCTAGAACTTCCTCCAAAACCTCCATTTTGACCAATTCTAAATTGTTTTGGTCTTCTTGCTTTTGATCAGATCTTGTGTCGATGGAGTCAGAATTTTGCCAAAATGTATCGTATTGGGATTTTACTCGGCTTAGATACTTTTTCTTTACTTCATCACGCTCTATGCGTACATAACGCATAGCGTCAAAGTAAAGTGCTTGCAGAGTACTGCTTTCAGCTTTTTCCGAAAGGGCGAAGAGTTGATCGTCGATGTTCTCAAAAAAATGAGACAATATAGGTTCAAAATGTCGAAAAAAAATATTCCTACATTCTAAAATAATCTCGTTTCTCACCGTTTCAGAGGATTCCTATAGGTAATTGGCGCCATAGCTTAGCCATGGGTTTACGACTTGAACCATCATCTTCGTTATTCATCAATAATGGCCATCAGATGCTTTAATTAGAACCTGTGTTAACTTTAGTGCCAGGGTATCCTTTTTCATAGTAAAAACTGAACGATTTATTGTAAAAATGTGAAGTACTAGACAAAACGACAAAAATTTCATTTTATTATCAGAAAATTTGGTTATGGAGATAATCGATCATTGGATCAAAGGGGTCCCACACGTTAAATCACCAAACTGTGATGAACGACCGGAGAAAACTGAAATTTCCCTGATTGTTATCCATTGTATAAGCCTTCCCCCCAACCATTTTGGAGGGGAATTCATAAATAAGCTTTTTACGAATGAACTTAACCCCAGTACCCACCCCTATTTTCGAGAAATATTCAAGCTTAAGGTCTCATCCCATATTCTGGTTCGACGAAATGGCGAAATAATCCAATTTGTACCCTTCAATAAACGTGCGTGGCATGCTGGGCATTCCGATTATCGTGGCAGAGTTCGTTGTAATGATTTTTCAATAGGAATTGAGCTGGAAGGTACAGAACAAATGGCGTACACCAATGATCAGTACACCCAACTAGGATTGGTCGTAAAAACACTTATAAAGTACTACCCAAATCTCTCAGTAAAAAACATTACTGGACACAGCCAAATCGCACCGGGACGGAAGTTAGATCCAGGTGTTTTTTTTAATTGGAAAAGACTAAAGATAATTATAGGAGATTGCCCAAAAGTAAACTGATCTCCTACAACTAAAATGCCTATGGCCATTTATGTCGTTTTATAGAGTAGTGCACGTGAAACTTGGATTCACCGATTGTACTCATGCGCTGAAATGAATACTAAATCAATTCGCCCCTACAACGCGTCCGCACCAGCCTGGGCTATTTGACCATCTTCATTGGATTTAACGCCACTGATTCCGATTGCACCTACAATTTCACCGTCGTAAACCAATGGTATGCCTCCCTCAATCGGAAGCATACCCGGCATGGCAAGGTAACCTTGGCGGCCGCTGGCAACAGTTTCTTCCCAAAATTTTGTAGGCCTCCGGAACATTACAGCAACTTTTGCTTTGGTGATAGCAACTTCGATACTCCCCAATTGAACCTTCTCTCTTTGGAGATACATCAGATGTCCGCCATCATCGACGATCGCAATCACTACATTCCAGTTGTTTTTTTTTGCTTCAAGTTCCGCTGCATTTGCAACTCTTTTTGCGCTTTCTAGGCTTAGAATTTCTGTGTTATACATGGTTTCTCCTAATGTTTTTATAATTTCAATGAGTCTTTTTTCTGGGATAGAAACGCTGAAGAACTTCGTCCAAAAAGTTCCAACCGATTTCAGAACAGCGGATATTATTATAATTTTTTTCAAGTAAGCCGTCTGCTATGCAGTTCGAAAGTTCGGGCTCTAGCACAAAAATGCCCAAGCCAGTTCGGGACTCAAATAACGATTCATTAAATCCTTCCTTCAACCGTAAGTTATTCATTAAAAACTCAAAAGGAAGGTCCTCTGAAACTAGTATCGATTGACCTCCCAAACGATTTTCTTTCGAGGCTTTGGCCATGTATTCCGTAGGTTGCTTTTTCTTCCAATAGCGGTGAATTTTCCCAGTTCGGACATCGGTGATTTTTCCATGCGCCCCTGCACCGATACCGAGATAATCGCCGAATTGCCAATAGTTTAAATTATGTTGACACTGGTATCCTTTTTTAGAAAATCCAGAAATTTCGTATTGCTGGTATCCCCTTGCCTTCAACTGTTGATGTCCTGCTTGTTGGATATTCCAAGTAGATTCGCAGTCTGGCAGTTTAGGAGGAAACTTAGAGAAAAACGTATTCGGTTCCAGGGTCAGTTGATAATAAGATATGTGTGCCGGCATCGATTCTAGACAAATTTGTACATCCGACATAGCCGTATCAAGTATTTGGTCTGGTAAACCAAACATCAAATCCAAATTAAAATTTTTGAATCCAGCTGAATGCACCAGTTCAACAGCACGAAGCGCTTCATTGCAATTATGAATTCGTCCCAATTTCTTTAACTGGACATCGTGAAAACTTTGTACCCCTATAGAAAGGCGATTAATTCCTACCTGTTTGAAATCAATAAACTTGTTTGCTTCAATTGCCCCCGGATTAGCTTCCAAAGTAATTTCGGTGTCGGGTTGAAAACCAATTAAGCTATCAAGCTCACTCAAGAGGCGTGCTATGGATTCCGCTGAAAATAAACTTGGCGTTCCCCCGCCAATAAAAACGCTGGAAATAGACCGATTTTGAACAAAATCTAACTCCTGATAAACATCTTCAATCAGGGCATCGATGTAGTTGCGCTCGGGTATGGTTTGTTTCAATTCATGAGAATTAAAATCACAATAGGGGCACTTACGCACACACCAAGGCATATGAACATAGAGACTGAGGGGCGCTAACTGCAGCAAATCACTCATCGCAGTAGTGGTTTATAACTGAGCCTACATATTTAGATTATTGAGAAAATCCCGTTTTTTCAGATTTTCGATAATCTTTTGGTCGAATCGCCACACTCGATTTAACAAGGGTACACCGGCTGCCATCGGCTAAAAAATAGGCGTATTCAAACTTTGGTGTGCTACGGCCTTTAGATTCGAGGTCATTACGAATAAGAGCTTCTTGCTCAAGTGAAAAATCGAACCTCAATTCCAAATCGGTCATGCCCTCCTGTTGAAAATCCAACTCCAATGACCGGGTCCAAACTGAATAACCGGGGAACATTCGGACACATGCCATCGCGGCTATTGGATCTGCGAGAGAGGCTTGAAAACCGCCAAAAATACTGCCCCCGGCATTTTTGGCAATCCAGGTACGCGGTAAGCGAATCCGCACTACACGCCAACTATCTGTAAGTTTCACAACTTTGACCCGCATCAACCAAAAAGGAGGAAACCATTCAATTCGGCGAGCATCCGACAAAAGCGGCGTACTCCATATCATCTGGCGCAAATTCACGCCAAACTTTTGCTGGCTATCTCGAAGACATCCCTTGAAATCCCTTCGGTGCTGACAATCCGCCGCAATTGATCTTGCATTAATTTTTGTCGGCTTTCATCGTAACGGTGCCAGTGAGTAAAAGCTCCCAACATCCTAGCAGCAACTTGCGGATTGATTCGGTTCAATTCAATCACGTGGTCGGCTAGAAACACATACCCCGCACCATCCTTTTGGTGAAAATGTAATAGATTTAGCTGCGAAAAAGTACCAATTAACGAGCGAGTCCGATTAGGATTTTGAATATCGAAGGCCGGGTGTTGACGTAGCGATTTAACGGTTTCCAAGGTTCCGGGCATAGATGACATTGATTGAATGGCAAACCATTTATCAATGACCAAAGATTCTTCCTCCCATTGCTGGTAAAAACTGCCCAAACAACTCGATTTAGCAGGATTTCGGCTATTAACGATCGCCGATAGGGCCGCTACTTGGTCGGTCATTGTTTTAGCCGTTTCAAGTTGTTGCCGGGATAACGAATAACTATCTTTGTTTTCCAATTCTTTAAGATAATCAAGACAAGTATTTTTAAGGGTTCTTCGACCTACCGCCGCATTGTCAAGTTGACCTAATTCGCTACCATGATAATTTTCATAAATTTCCAAAAACTTGTCGTAGAAAGTCGATGCCAAAGTATATTTGAAGGATTTTCGCGCTTCGAAAATATTCTCCACATCGACTACCTCCATTTTTTCTCCCAGATAATTTTCCGACGGCAAGTTCAATAGTAAAGAAAAATAGGATAAATCCTCCCAATCTTCGGAAAATAGGTGTCTATATGCCTCGATAATGGTGTGATCGAAATCAGTATTCTTCTCACCTTGCTGCTTACGCTCGACCAATTCAAGAATAATTCTGCTAGCCAACTGCTGCCCAGCCTCCCAACGATTAAAAGGATCGCTATCGTAAGACAAAAGAAACGCCAATTCTTCGGTACTTTGGTCCATAGAAAGCTTCACTGGAGCGGAGAATCCGCGTAGGATCGAAATCACCGGTTTTTCATCCAAACCAGTCAAACAAATCTGTTGGGAGGACTCTTTAAGTTCCAATACATTTTCAAGCCCTGTGTCTTCCTGACCTTTGATATGCACCGCCAATTCCAGCCCGTCTTCTGCCAACAGTCCGACGGCTATTGGAATATGAAATGGTTGTTTGTCCGATTGCCCCGGTGTGGACGGACAGTCTTGTTGAAAATTTAGGCTCAAACTCTTCGCTTCTGGGTCATATTCACTGGAAACACGCACCTCGGGTGTACCGCCTTGCGTGTACCAATGCTGGAATTGTTGCAAATCGATCTTATTAGCATCTTCCATGGCTTTCACGAAATCATCGGTGGTCACCGCCTGCCCGTCGTGCCGTTGAAAATAAAGATCCATTCCTTTGCGAAAACCCTCTGCTCCCACCAAAGTGTGAATCATTCGCACTACTTCCGCTCCTTTTTCATACACTGTCAGGGTATAAAAATTGTTAATCTCCATATACGAATCAGGACGTACGGGATGGGCCATCGGCCCGGCATCTTCCGGGAACTGCCGGGTTCTCAGCATATTCACATCTTTGATCCGCTTAACACCCCGCGAAGTTTGATCAGCCGTAAATTCCTGATCACGGAATACCGTTAGACCCTCCTTGAGACTAAGCTGAAACCAATCCCGTAACGTTATCCGATTACCAGTCCAATTATGGAAATATTCGTGTCCGATTACTGCCTCGATACTTTCATAATCGGCGTCGGTGGCGGTATCCGGGCGGGCCAAAACATATTTGCTGTTAAAAACATTCAATCCTTTGTTTTCCATAGCTCCCATATTGAAGTGGCTCACCGCAACAATCATATAAAGATCAAGATCATATTCCCGTCCATAAACCTCCTCATCCCAGCGCATGGCTTTTTTTAAAGACTCCATAGCATGCTCACATTTATCGATATCATGCTGTTCAACATAAATTTTCAGTTCGATGCTTCGTTGCGAGCAGGTAATATAGGAGTCTTCCAGACATTCCAATTGTCCGGCAACCAGAGCGAACAGATAACACGTCTTCTTGAATGGATCCTCCCATTTGACCCAGTGCCTATTTTTTTCCAACGTACCTTGAGCGACTGGATTCCCATTCGATAGCAAAACAGGATAGCGTGTTCTATCGGCAATAATGGTTGTTGAAAACCTGGCCATGGTATCCGGGCGATCGGGAAAATAAGTTATTTTGCGAAATCCTTCGGCTTCACACTGGGTACAAAACATGCCATTTGACAAATAGAGACCTTCCAAAGCTGTATTGGCCTTAGGATTGATGCGTGTCGTAATTTCTATAACGAAACTTTTAGCATTAGCTGTGTTAAGAATAACTAAGGTGCTGTCACCAATCTGGTATGCATCAGCATCGATCAAATGTCCATCCAAGCGAACTGAGTCCAGTAACACGTCTTCGCCAATCAACTCAAAATCAGCAGGGGAATTCAAGGCACCTTGATTTTTCACCACATGCATCCTTGAAATGACCTGCGTATTTTCCTCTTGCAAGCTAAACTTTAAGTCGACCGTTTCTATTAAAAAGTCGGGAGGTTGATAATCTTTCAGGTATGTCGTTTTCGGATTAGCGTCACGCATTATTCAATTGGGCCTAGATAGGTAATCAATTAGGTATATGATCGGTGGAATAATAAACGGCTAATTTCGCAATGTTTATGAACCCGGCTATCGCAATTGCTAGTTTTACCGATGTAAATTAATTATTATGAGTGTGAGTCTTTGGTAACCTGTCCTTCTCTATATGGGGGGTATCAATACGGAAAACTTTTTAGGATGAGGGCCCAATAAACTGCAGGGGTGCGTTACCCGTAAGATGATCGGGAGTGATCACATAGTTTCCATAGATGGAGGGCGCCCAAATTGATTCGCCTACCTCATCATTTCCCCCTGAGAGCGCCCAGGCAATGCCTCCAACGACTGCGCCTACGCCAGCATAAATCGACTTCACTGGGAGATACAGTAAAGTAGACAAACCGCTCACAAACTCCAATCCTGCTTCGTCAAGCGGGGTATAACCTGGTCTACCATCAGCAAAAGCCAAGGAACTCGAAAGTGATATCGTCGTGATAATTATCAGGGAGAAAAACAAGGCTGCTATTTTTTTTCGAATTCCCATTCCGACGAAGTTTCGTATTCTGATAATCATTAATAGCTTACTCTTGGTGGTGGATTTACTCATCCAGATTTTTCGCATGCCTTTTTGCGGCAGAATTGCGTTTTAACATGATACTCTCATTTTGGACGCCCTTTCGCCAACTACTTCTGCACTTAACTTGTATTCAACATTATCAAGAATTCCCTTACGATCCCTGATCAGAAATACCGATTAGCTAGCTCACCTCGATTACAATATAAATTGAAGGATTTCCAAGATGTCTTTTGTTCCCTTAAACAGAGCCCTCTGTTTTTGTGTCGCGGGTCCCAATGGATCTACATCATTGCCATTGGCGTCCACCGCCTTTTTAGGTCCTGTGATCAACAAGCCATTATCAATGGCTCTTTTTTCGATGCTTTCTAAAACATCGTCGGCCAAGTCTCGATTACCTTCACAAAAAATACCCATCTCCGTATTGTAAAAACTTGATCGATTATCGATATTAAATGTTCCTACAAATATCTTGTCGTCATCGTAAACATGTGATTTTGAATGCATCCCCCATTTCGACTCTTTGACACCTTCAAAAACAAGCTCTTGCCCATTATCGACAAATTTTGCGTTATGAACATACGGTATCATCCCCCAATCCTGCCATAGATAAACTCTGTCGTAAAATCGACCGGCCATATAAAATGCGTCAGTTGAGGCTAAACTGTTGGTATATATAGATAACTTTCTACTATTAAGCAGCAGGTCATCGAGTAACTTTGCGGTTCTAGTATTGAGCGTAAAGTACGGTGAAGCGATGATAACGGATTCCCTCGCTTGATTGACAAATTCACCAATGGCCCTTTCGGTCACAAGGTATTCCTCCTTGTAGGTGGCGAACATATTCCTTGATTCAAAGTTACCCCCGGGTTTGTCGCTTACAAACGTTGTTTTTTCACAGTCGTAGACGTTGGTTTGTTTCAGGTTCTCAATACCCGCTTCGGCTATTTTAATTCTTAAGTCCTCTAATTCAGACGATGATTTCAAATTTTCGACAAAGGCTGCCATCTGCTGTCGATACTCACTGGTTTTTACCCGGCTCGGTACACCTAACTTCTTTTTTGGTTTCGGTTCACCAGCAAATTCAACAATACTATGTTCCCAAAACGCCATAAAACTTTCACGCATAATGGGTACAATGGGACCTTTAACCCAAATATCTCGATCGTGAAAATTATATTCCAAATCCATATCGAAATATTTGTCCTCAATGTTTCGTCCTCCTGTAATGGCTTCAACATTGTCGCGTACTAATAGTTTTCGATGGTTTCTGAAGTTTAAATCGCTAAAAAATTTTACGATTCTTAGGAATTCGGCGTCAGTTGGGTTGTAATATTTTACCTGAAAGTTGCTGGGTTTATTGAGCCCTTTTTTAACCGCTTCCACATAATATTCGTTAAATTTAGATGCGCCTGTTTTATCTAATAGAATCTTAACTTGTACACCCTCATCGGCTTTTTCCATGAGAGCTTTCAATAACACCTGGGTGGATAACTCTTCGGGACTGAAAATAAAATATTCTACTTCTAGGGTCCTCTTCGCATCTTCAATCAATTGCAAACGTTTTTCCAAGGCTGCCGTGCCATCATTAATAATATGGAGTTGATTAACATAACTTGGATCATCTTGGGCATCTTGAATTTCGGCGAAGGGAGCATCGATATCTTTGATGCTATTTTGGTATTGGTATACTGGGTACATCCGGTATAGCCTGTCTATGGTATCCATTTTTTCAAAATGGGTACCCCTAAGTTCTTCAACATTAACTCCTTCGAATTCGGCAAATTCTTCCAACGATATTTTCTTACTTTTAAGTGATACAAATTTCTTTGTCGAATAATCGTAAAATCTTTTTACTTCTTGATTATATTGATCGTAATAATGAGAATTTTCCTGAAAAAGTGTGCATGCACTAAGGCCCAAGCATGCAATGAATACGAATGCGAAATTGTGTTTCATAATGACTCCGTTAATCCCGAAATGTGGTAAGGACTAGGGCTTATAACTTTATAAGAACCTCATTAAAGAATTCTAGTCAGTCATAATGAAATGTTAGGAAGCAGGTATCTAAAAAGGTGGGTAACGCTTGCCATACCAAATTCTAAGTTCTGTAAGATGTCTTCCATCGTAATGGTACCCTCGATTTTACCTGCAGCCCAATTGGCAATAACTGCACAGCAAGCGTATTCTATATCTAATTCTCGAGCAAGGGCTGCTTCAGGCATTCCAGTCATACCAACCAAATCACAGCCATCGCGCTCCATTCGCTTGATTTCAGCAGCGGACTCAAGCCTTGGTCCCTGGGTACAACCATAGGTTCCTCTGCCAATTGCGTCGATACCAGCAGAATGTGCCGCTTTAACCAGCTTTGATCTTATAGTCTCACTATAGGGATGACTAAAGTCGATATGAGTGACCTGTTCTAGATCTTCTTCGAAAAATGTGGACGGGCGACCATAGGTATAATCGATAATTTGGTCGGGAAACGCTATTTTTCCAGGTGCCATATTCGGCCCAATTCCCCCTACCGCGGCGACAGCTAGGATAGATTCAATATCAATCGACTTTAGCGCCCAAATATTGGCGCGATAATTAATTTTATGAGGGGGAATGGTATGCTTTTCACCGTGTCGGGGTAAAAAAGCCATTTCGATGCCAAAAACTCTGCCAATCGCAATATCGCCTGACGGCTGGCCAAACGGTGTCTTGATTGATTCGCGCCTCAAAATTTCGAGGCCATCTATTTTTGTCACACCGGTTCCGCCTAGAAGGGCAAATGTTGTCATTGATCCTAATTAGGATTGGCTAATTTTTAAAATAGCGAGTGATTGTCGATCTAACCGAAATGGAATATTAGGGACATGCAAATATACCTGGGGCATTTCGCAAGTATCCTTTGTAATCCATCCCATAACCAAAGAGATAGCGGTTGTCGCAGGTCAAACCCACAATATCAGCCACAATAGGTTTTTCAAAACCTAGCATTTTATCGACCAACACGGCTGTAAATACGGATTTCGCGCCTTGCTTTAAACAGTACTGTTTAATTTTAGCAAGCGTAATACCTTCATCTAAAATATCATCGATTAGTAGCACAACGCGGTCCCGAATGGGTACACTCGGTTCTTTCAACCATTGAATTTCGTTCCCCTGTGTGGTGTTTCGGTAGCGACTGACGAAAATCGAATCCAATTGGAAAGTGAAAGGCATTCGTAACATCAACAGTGCCGTCGTGATGATTCCCCCATTCATGACCGATAGAAGCAGTGGATTTTGTTCTGAAAGCAAATCTGTAATGCCTTCTGCCATACCGTCAAGTGCTTGGTCTACTTGCTGCCGGGAAAAAATTAAATTGGCATTGTCCTTAACTTGTTCTATTTCTTTTAATGAGTCCATTTCAACGTCTAGACACTAATTCGTTCGAGTTTTTGCTTTGCGATTTTCCACGTCGGGTTTCTGGTTAACGCAGCAAAATCGGTCGGCATCCTTGCACTCATCAGGGCAAGGCGTTTTGGCTGATCGGATAGCAACCTAATGGAAGACAAATTTTCCAAAACACTTTCCGCGCCTTCCCTATTGTTGCATACAAGCACCATATCACACCCGGCTTGCAGGGCAGTTTGAGCGCGCTTGGAAAAATTACCGACAAACTCCGCGCCCTTCATTGAGAGATCATCACTGAAAATGGCACCTTGGAATCCCAATTTGCGCCTCAAGATTTGCTTCAGCCAGATTTCAGAAAACCCCGCAGGGGAATCATCGATCTGGGGATACACGACATGCGCTGGCATTATCCCCTCAAGCCCCTCTAAAATAAGGGACTGAAAAGGACGTAAGTCACGTTCTAACAATTCATCCAGATCACGAGAATCTTTGGGGAGCGTAAGATGTGAATCTGGGGCAACTCCTCCATGACCGGGAAAATGTTTTCCTACGGACGCCATGCCCGCTTGGCCCATTCCTTTCTTAAAAACCGCCGCCAATGAGGAAACGATTGCAGGATTTTGAGAGAATGAACGGTCTCCTATTATTTCACTAAGCCCAATGTCGACATCGAGTACCGGGGCAAAGCTAAAGTCTACGCCGATAGCCAATAATTCAGAAGCCATTAGCCATCCAGCTAAACGCGTCGTCTCAAGCGCTTGGTTTGGGTCTTTTTGGTAATCTTTCCCATAGTAGGACGCCGGTGGTAATGAGGTGAAGCCTTGGCGGAACCTTTGTACTCGACCTCCTTCCTGATCTACAGCAACCAACAATTTGCCCTGGCGTGCCGCTCGAATGTCAAAGATCAATTCTCTAACTTGCTCCTTAGACTCGAAGTTTCGAGTGAAAAGGATCACTCCACCCGTATTCGGATGATTAAGCTTTTCCTTGTCTTCAACTGTTAAGCTAAACCCGTCCAAATCGATCATCACCGGGCCGATAGTTTGATGCATACTTATATTTGCCGCGAAATCCAAGGGCTAGAAATTTTAACTATACTCTGGTTCAAGATCTTTACCGCTTTTTGATATTTTATTAGATGGCGCTAACCAATGGTAATTGTTTGTAAACAGGGGGCCTAGAGTGCGATTTATTATACTGGTATTAGTATTTTTTGGGATAGGTAATTCGGTATACGGAGAAAACAATGAATCCTCTGAAACCACTGAAGAAGTGACGCTCCCTGTTGAATATGTCTCCCTGGGTTCAGATGTCGTAGTGAATTTGCAAGGACGAAGAAAATATCTACGAACCGGTATGCAATTAATGGTCGAAGGTACTGACAATGTTGAAAAGATTAACATACACAATCCCGCGATTCGGCATGCAATGATTATGTTGTTTAGTCAATTTTCCCCAGACCAATTGCTCGACCCTGGACAGCGTGAGGAACTTAGAAAACTTGCCTTGGAAGACATTCGAAAAAGCCTAGAGAAATATTCATCTTCAACCGGGCTAAAAGATTTGTTTTTCACCGAATTTCTTGTCCATTAGCTTGTACACATTATTGATGGCCAGCTCAAAACACAATGGCAGTTCAACAGGGTTCATTTGAAGATTGTTGTTTAAGCGAGAGTCACAACAAGCGCCTAAAAACACTCCTGGATAGCATCCATATCGAAGCGGATCGATTTCTCGGGTATCCCGTGTCGCAGCAATTTGACTATTCGTGTCTATTCCCCTTTCTAACCTACCCCATGAACAATGTGGGGGATCCCTACACCCAAAGCAATTATCACTTAAATAGTCATAGTTTCGAACGGGAGGTGCTCGCATTCTTTTCTAAATTATTGAATGCGCCGGATGATGGCGTTTGGGGATATGTAACCAATGGCGGAACCGAAGGAAATATGTATGGCATTTACCTCGGCCGGGAAATCTTCCCCAATGGTATGGTTTATTATTCGGAGGACACCCATTACAGCGTACCCAAAATTCTAAGGATTCTTAGTGCACGTAATATCATGATTAAAAGCCAGCCTAATGGTGAGATGGATTATCAAGACTTTGCGGAAACCATCAGTATATTCAGGGATGTTCCCGCGATTATCTTTGCAAACATCGGCACAACCATGACGGGTGCCATGGATAATTTGACAAAAATCAAAGAAATCCTTAAGCAACGCGCCATAACAAATTATTATATCCATGCGGATGCCGCCCTTGCTGGGATGATCCTACCCTTTGTTGATCACCCCCAACCCTTCGATTTTTCCTCCGGTATCGATAGCATCTCGATCAGTGGGCACAAGATGATCGGTTCCCCCATTCCGTGTGGGGTTGCGCTGGCTCGGAAAAATCATGTCGCTCGAATCGCTCGTGCAGTTGAGTATGTTGGCACATTGGATACAACGATTTCAGGGTCTAGAAACGCAATTTCGCCATTATTTCTGTGGTATGCGATTCACCAAAAAGGTAAATTGGGTTTCCGCAGTATGATCCAAAATTGTATATCCGTTGCCAATTATACTGTCGATCGGCTCAATCAAGTTGGAATCAAGGCATGGCGGCATAAAAATTCGGTCACGGTAATTTTCCCTAAGATGTCAGAGAAGGTGTTAAAAAAATGGCAAATTGCTGTTCATCGCGATATTGCCCACATCATTACCATGCCGAATACTAGCAAAACCCAGATTAATGCATTTATTGACGATCTAATTCAAGGGATCGAAGAGAACGATGACGTTACGGGGAAACAATACGTATGAAGCATATTACCATCGTGACGGAAAGACGACTCGGTGTAGTATCGGAGATAACGGAATCGCTAGCCGCTGCTGAAATTAATATAGAAACCATACAAACCGAACTACACGATAACAGTTCGGTAATCAATCTAACTGTCGATCGATACGATAACGCTTTGCAGGTCTTTCAAAACATTGGGATGCATGCAATTTCCGAAGATGCCATTTTACTCCGTCTAAAAGATGAACCGGGAGCCTTAGCAAAAATAGCCCGACGTTTTACAGATGCCGGAATCGGTATCCGAAGTATCGGATTGATTAAACGTGACCAACCCTTTGCCTTTGTCGCGATTTCTACTGAAAGAACTGCTGAAGCTCTTTCTCTGGTTGAGGATGTTTTGGTTGGGTAAGGGGTTCCAAGAAGACTGTTCGAGAATAAACCGCTTTAGAGGCCACTTACTGGGTGAGTTGATTTAGATTCGCATTATACGCGTTTTATATATGGTTTTCAGTTTGTTGGCGTTATTTTTGATGCGATTAACTCACGGATTCAGGTCTTTATTCTCCCAATAACGCATAGCTATTACTCTCATCGCTATTAACACGAAAAATCCGCCTGCAAGTACTTCTGATATCATCGATGTAAACATTGCCACAAATGCAAATGCGTATGATGCTAAAATCACAAACATTGTATACCATATTCTTTTATCTAAAAAATGCCAAAACATATTTTTACTCCTATATCTAAAAGTTATTTCCAATAATGTAAATCCTAATCTGGTGGTGGGTTGCAGCATTAATCTGATAAATCAAAAATATGCTTACTAAAAATGTTATACGCGCTATAAACATGCCCCATCATAGCTGTTAAAAATACACCCATTGCAGCAACTGTGATCACATGTTTTTTCAAAGAAAAATTCATTGTTGTAATCCTCTTCCGTTATAAAATAAATATTTTACCTATGCATATGATTAGCCTTGTGCGCGCTCTAATGAGATACCTTGGCGCTGCTAAAATATTTCGAAACAAATGGAGAAGTCATGGCACGGAGCAAAGCGCTGTAGTTGATTTGAAATATCATCTCCTCGCCAACACACAGATTATTGTCGGCGGATTCCACAATAAGGTGGTCACTGCTGGCATCAAGCATCTCGATTCCCGCAGGTGCTTTCAGACCACAAGGGTCGATATCCTGCCTACCGATGGCGAGTATGGCCTGTCTCACGACGCCACGATCGATAATAGTTTTGGCCTCGCCAAATGCCGTCTCCGCAATATCACCAGAGGATTGTGATGGTTTGAGCTTTGATTCAATCACTTCAGTAACAAGGATAATGGCGTTTGTATATAAGCCATTAATGGGTCGACGATGAAGTGTCTCGCAACCTAGCAAGATGGCTTCACCTAATCGCAGATTGTTAATTCTTCCAGCGTGCCCTACATGACCACTCAAGGCCCATTGCAGATTTGCCGAGTTGCCGCCCGATACCGTGTCAATAGTCAGACCAAAAGCCATCTCAATATTGTCCGCTAGCATAGATAACTCTGCCATGTTGGTTGCGTCTGGTGATACACCACTACGGCAGGCGAGATTGGTGCCTATACCTTTGAACAAGATATTTGGTAAGCTAAGAACGTCGCGTACAGTGTCTATCAGGTCTTCAGGCATAATGCCTTCACGGAGGTCGCCCAACTCGACCATCAGCAGTATTTGATGGGTACGTCCTTGTTTACAAGCTTCGAGAGAAAGTTTCCTTATTACCTCGATTTCTGTGTTACAGCTTATATCTGCATACATCACAACCTGTTTTACCTCGCTGAGCATGGGTGAACGAATCAGCATCATCATGGCATCTTTCGTCAAGGCATCCTTATCGGCAAGACGCATCGCTTTGATATTTCCAATACGTGAATCGCCTAGCCCATTCACGCCCGCTCGCAGCAGGGTATCCGCAATCTCCACCGAACCCAGTGCTGCTTTGGTTACTCCCGTGACTGAAATATTGTTCTTAGCGAGCCGCATAACCAGCTCATAAGCATTGTGGTAAATTTTGTCGAGATCAATTTCCAGACGAGGAGACGCCATCATGAGACAATCGGCAATTTCACCTGCATATCCGGAAATTCAGCGACCACCATCTGGTACAAATAGTCAGGTGAACGAGTCAAAGCATCAGTTACCGGAATACCAAGTTCGCTCTCGTACTGGATAATAGCGGCGCTCACGTCAGCATCGGTCATATTTTCGTGGTTGAGGGTCAAACCGATAACCTTTGTATTGGCGAAGGTCTCAATTAAATTAATTTCACGCGCTGGATTTGGTATCGGCATCCGGTCAAAGTCGCAGCGATGGTCACGCCTTGGTGCATGCTGCAATACCACTGCGTTAGCACAACTACCACGGAGGATAAAAGACGAGGAAGAAAAGGCGGGATGACTCAACGCCCCTTGCCCTTCGATAATAATCACTTCTGGGTGTTCATTTTCAAACGCTTCGACAATTGTTGCCTCTAACTCACCCACACAGAATTGCGACGGAATCGCATCTAGTGCAACGCCATAGCGAGCACCCTGAATCAAACCGGTCTGACCGGTTCCGATCATCACCGCCTTTACACCACGGTTATTAAGTGCCTGGGTCAGGACAGTTGCGGTAGTGCGTTTTCCAATCGCGCAGTCGGTTCCAAGCACAGCTATACGAGGGCAAGTTACTTCAGAAATACGACCACTGAACATTCGCAAATCCTTTTTCGCGCGGGGTCTGCGTACGTCTAGGATTTCTACATTACTCGCTGCACAGGCGGCTATAAATATTGGATCATCGTTAAGAAACTCATGGAGGCCGTTAACGATATTCATGCCATGGCTTATTGCTTCAAGTATCAGGCTTCGTTCGTGTATGGATAACATGCCGTTGGATGGCGCCATGCCAAAGATGAAGTAATCTGGCACAGTGCACGCGTGCTCTAGTGCATCTGCGAGATCTCGACAGAGGGGAATATTATTTATTTTGTTATCGAGAACCATGCCGGTGTCGAGGCCAACCTTTTCGCTATCGATAACGGAAAGAATTTTGTACTTCTCAGAGTAACGCACAAGTCCATTGGCTGTTTTTCCATCAAGAGCAGCAAAGTTTGCTTCACAATAGACAATGGCGGTGGTTGCTGGACGATTGAAATGTATTGGGTTCGATGGCAAACATACCTTTATGTCATCGTTGATAACGGTAGGTCGTTTGGTGGTGGGTAGGTTGTGCAGTTTTGCAGACATAATTTTCCCTTTTAATGAAACGCTCAGAAGAGGTTACAGGATCGGTACGACCGGGATTGGCCGAATGTCAACAAGTAGTTCTGCTAAGTGGAATGACCGCAAGAAAAATATCCCGCGGGTGGAGGTGAAGAGTTGCTGTAACACAAGCCTTAGCTGACTTTGGATCGGATCGATGCTTTGATTGATCGGCACCATTGCAATCGCAATCGAGCGTGCAGCATATCCATGTAAGCTACATCTTTAAGCTAGTTCATAATATAGCTCTTGCTGCTATTCTTTACTTTCTTTACAGCCTTTTATCTTTCTGAGTCATTAATGGCTGTTTCTTTGCTTCCTTATTGTCTTTTTTTCCTTGCTGGGATTCATGCCCTTGAGGAACTTGAAAAGAATACTGTCGAAGGTATCAGGGTAGCATTCACGCCAATTTTCGCTATTCATAATATTGGTATGAATGTCATCTGATTCATAAATGACAGCCAACAGTCCTCTATCCTAATTCAGACAAATTCTTAGATTGTGCTGACAAAGCCATTGTTAGACGCTTTTTTGATTTTCTTTGCCTGCTTTTTCTCTTTTTGCGTCATGGTTGGTTTTTTCTTGCTTTCTTTATTGCCCTTTTTCTCTTTGCTCATAACCTTTTACTCCGATGATTAATTGTTACCAGACTTATTCAACCCAAACACTGCCTTTTCTTTGACTTGAAGATCAGGAATCCTTACCTGATCTTCTCTTCGTTTTTCTGTAACTACTCAGCGTAAATTCCCCAAAGGAAAAATCACCTGGCAAAATCAGGTA
>CAZZET010000009.1:19685-65538 GCA_964653275.1 uncultured Methylococcales bacterium | reverse complement strand
AGCTTTTCCTGATTACCGGTGTGATTGTTTTTTTCCTTTCCTCAATTGTTGACAATCTTACTTCAGCGCTATTGATCGGAACGGTTGTTATGGCGGTTGGGCCAAATAATCCAACATTCATTCGCATTGGCCTGATCAATGTAGTTATTGCTGCCAATGCCGGAGGAGCTTTCAGTCCTTTTGGCGATATAACCACGTTGATGGTATGGCAATCGGGACACGCAGAATTTTTTGATTTTTTTTCATTGTTTATTCCGTCGGTTGTTAACTACGCAGTACCTGCCGCCATTATGTATAGTGCGGTGCCGGATGAAGTACCGATGAGAGCACCCGGCCAAGAAATTTTTCTTCTTAAACACGGCGCAGTTCAGGTTTGTATGCTGTTTGTTCTAACAATTACACTGGCGGTTAGTTTCGAAAATTTTCTAAATATACCACCTTTCCTCGGTATGATGACTGGACTTAATTTGTTAATGCTTTATGGGTACCACATAAAGACTTTTATTCCTGGGGAAGCCCAATTCGATATTTTTAACAAAGTTAGAGATGCTGAATGGGACACCTTGATGTTTTTCTTCGGCGTTGTTTTTGCCGTGGGAGGACTTGGCTATATTGGATATCTCGAATTAGTGTCGGAAGGGATATATGGGGGCCTTGGACCGACTACTGCAAATATTTTGGTCGGTATCCTTTCGGCGATAATCGATAACATCCCTGTTGTATTCGCAGTGTTGAGCATGTCACCGGAAATGGATTTATATCAATGGTTGTTGGTTACTTTGACTGCCGGAATTGGCGGTTCACTGCTTTCTATAGGTTCTGCTGCAGGTGTCGCATTGATGGGGCAATCGAAAGGGATGTATACCTTTTTCACACACTTGAAGTGGACGCCAGTAATTGTGTTAGGATATTTTGCTAGTATCATTAGCCACTATCTTGTAAATGGGTAATTTAAAGAGTGGTGTAGAGGGTCACAATCTCTAATTGTTGGTAATCCTCACCAATTATGAGAGGTGAGGATTCAGTTCAGATTATGTTTGGGAAACTTTTGGAAGAAAAAAAGGAAATAAAGAATATGCAGTTTCTCCCAAAAAGCTACCTACGGCATGCACCTAGGTATGATGGCCCTTTTCCAACGGCTCAGACCTTTCCTAGGTTAAGTCGCTGCACTTGCTAACATCCAATTTGGTTCCGAAAGTTTGCTTGTCTATAGTGTTTTGGCTCACTCGTAGGCATCGAAACAACTTAACGGTAGGCTGTGCGTTATTTTCAATCAAAAATATTACCATGATGATAGCGTTCGTCCGCACCTGCAGCTTCTGTTAGTGCCGCAACGTTGTTCCGGGTGAAAAATCCGTCGAATCCATGGCAGCGTTCAACGTATTCTGTGATCAGGATGGAAAATTCGGAATGTTTGGAGAATATCTGCTTTAGATTGGGTTTGTCGGTGCATTCGCCGACTACATTGGCAAGAAAGGAGATGCCGTATTCTCTGAGCGAATCCACAACAAAATCGACATTCTTTTCGCCCGCCATATGATCCCCATCCATTACTTCGTAGGCAATATGATGCATCCGACGGCCAAAATTACGGACGAAATTTTCAGTTGGCATAGGTAAATTTTCGAAAGAATTCACGAATGAGGGTGTGTTGTTCGCTGTAAAAACCTTGGCAGGTGAACGCTTATCGTCCTCAACATGCGGATTTCGATTGACATTAGTCGAAGAATTTTGATTTGCGATATTGTACGCTCCCCAGAAGTAATAGTTCGATAGGGTCAGAAATTCGAGAATTGCATCCTCACGTTCGCCCGACAATATTCGAGTAGCCATATGGTCTACCCCAAGAATTAAAGAATCCGTGCCATTCTGAGCGGCTTTCGCCTGAGCCTTATTCAGTGCATTAACATCGTCTCCGCTGAGCAGGATACGTTGTCCCAGTTCCAACTGATCAAGTTCAAAGGTGTCCGATGGCATATAGCCAACCCGATTTCCAGTCATCGATGAGGGAAAGGTAAAATTGAAATGAGTATTAGAAAAAAAACTGTTCTCAGTTTCATGTGGATAATGGAAGCGAACATTATGTGTTTCCAGGATTTCCCGGGTTGTCGCCAGATCTCTTGTTCTGAAGATTTCACCGACATAACGAGCGTTGGGTTTCTTTCTAGCCAGGGGATACAACATGTTAAGGCGCGTCAGGTCATCTTCAAAGTTTGTCGAAACAGGCTCCAAAATAATGAAGCGTGGCCACTTTGGCTGGGATTCCATGATGTAAATTTTGTGGGTCGCGTTTAGATAAGCGTCCCGAAATCGGTAGGGCGTCATCAAATAAAGCTCTTCCATATAGGGTAGGGCATCCCCAGTTTCAACTTGTACAACGAGTGCGAAAATTTCCTGTAGTAGATCTTCCAAACCACTGGAACGACGCCTTTCGTATATCTTTTGCCGATATTCGTTAAAGAAATCAGAGTTTTTCTTGTCGCCAACTGGTTGATAATCGGAAAGATTGAGATTCATCGAATTACCCTCAATTAAAAACCTATACCCCTAAATTGTTTGCCACATTTAGACTCATCGCCTGATAGTGGGGCTCCCAATACATTTCATTGATTCGCATCTGAACTTGATTCTCACTAAGCCTATCGGCCACGCCTTCGGCAATCGCCTGCAGTGCAATGGCAAGTGCAATTCGTGAGCTAACGGTATGGACTTCACTCAATGGCGGTAACAGACCGCTGTCGATATTTTCTATTGCTGGTGAGCACGCACTCAGCGCTTCGGATGCAGCCATGAACATAGCATCGGTTACTCGCGTAGCTCCGACTGCCAGTATGCCCAGTCCCATACCCGGGAAGATATAGCTATTATTGCACTGCGCGATCGGATATACCTTACCATTGTAGAGTACCGGATCGAATGGACTTCCTGTTGCAATCAATCCCCGGCCATCGGTCCATTCTAACAGATCACTCGGCACCGCTTCGATTTTGGAAGTTGGGTTGGACAAGGGAAAAATCATCGGGTGTTCACAATAAGCTGCCATACCCCGAATCATTGTTTCTGTAAACAACCCTGGTTGGCCCGAGACGCCAACTAATATCGAAGGTTTTGCATTTTTGATAACTGAGTCAAGGCCGATTTCACCGGATTCGCACTCAGCCCAGTTCTTTACACGGGTAAGCGATTGGGCCAGATTCTTTTGAAAATCCAGTAAACCCCTCATACCATCATGCACCAAGCCGTATCGATCGACCATAAAAACTTGGTTTCGTGCGCAATTCTCGTCCTGTCCTTTGCCAGCTATTGCGGCAATCAACTGTTCTGCGATACCACACCCGGCCGAACCTGCTCCGAGAAATACCACATTGATTTTGGTAATATCGACTCCTGCCACTTTCACAGCAGACAGAATGGTCCCTACCGTAACTGCAGCAGTTCCTTGGATATCATCGTTAAAGGTACAGAGTTGATCTCTGTATTTTCTCAATAGTGGGCTGGCATGGGTTTGGGCAAAATCCTCAAACTGAAGAAGTACTTTCGGCCATTTTCGTTTGACGGCTTGAACAAAGTCGTCGACAAAACCATTGTATTCGTCTCCCGAAATTCGTTCGTGATGCCAACCAATGTAGAAAGGATCATCCAAACGTTGTTGGTTATTGGTCCCAACATCGAGAACAATCGGTAACACATTGGCAGGGTCAATTCCACCGCAAGCTGTATAGAGGGACAATTTACCGATTGGAATGCCCATTCCTCCAGCGCCTTGGTCCCCTAAGCCTAGTATTCGTTCGCCATCGGTCACCACAATCACTCGGACATCCTCGACCATTGAGTTGTCGAGAATTTGGTCAATATGTTCGCGTTCAGGATAGGCTATAAACAAACCCCTTGGACGACGATAAATCTCGCTAAAATCCTCACAAGCTTCGCCGACAACTGGCGTGTAGACAATTGGCATCATTTCGCCAAGATGCTCCTTCAATAGAGCATAAAATAAAATTTCATTAGTATCCTGCAACGCCCGAAGATAGATGTGCTTTTCCAGGTCAGTTTCAAACATCGAATATGCCCTATAGGCTCGTTCAACCTGGACTTCCAATCTTTCGACGTGGGGTGGCAACAATCCAAGCAAACCAAATTCGATTCGCTCCGTCTCAGAGAAAGCGGTTCCCTTGTTTAGTAAAGGACTTTCTAATAGCGCGTTGCCAATTAGCGAAACGTCTTGTTTCATCGGGTTACTCCCTGCTCAATTCAACAATGGTGCAAAGAAAAGTTTACTTTAACCCGACTGGCCGCTGGCTAGCAACCGTAGTTGCATAAATTGTTTTCAGCGAGTTACGTATATTCCGAAAATTGAGAATATCTGGACACTAGTTCCTTTGCTTTGTCTGATGAGTATGGCCATACTCGCGACTCAGATGCTTATCGATATGGACGATTGTGCCAAATCAGATTTGACCATCAAAATTGCTGGGTCGCAATGGAAATGGCAATATCAAATTCTGGATTAGACATATTTTTGCCGTTCCTAAATCAAAAGAAAAGTGGACAATTCTTTTTGTTTCTAACACAGGCTGAGGTCGAAATTGACTTTTTATTTTTTCTTTATTATTCTTTGTTTGCGTAAAAAAATTTTGCTTTATCTCAATGTTGCCTAATATCGTTGGATAAAGCGGAGGATAAATGATCGAAAAGGAGAAAAATGTATTGTAGGGTTGAGGGTGGATAAGGTTTAAAGTTACCCGGGTTTCCATTGTATACCCAAATCTATTTTTACTTGATAAGTGGCTTAGAGGTAGAGAGGTATAAACACTTAAGCTTTACCTTATTGCCGTTGGTGTGTCGGGTATGAGGAGGGTAGTAGTGAAACAAAGACTCGGTTCAATGTTGTCCCGTCCAAGACGCTATTTTTTCAAAAGTACTTGGGGTTTTTTGGTACTTGTCATTTTTAGTCTAGGTTCGTCTTCTTTATTTGCTCAACCGATGTTTCCAGGCGGATCGCTTAGTCCTGATGAAATCCCGAAATATGTTATCCCATTGGTGCTTCCACCTGTTATGCAGAATAACGGGAAAAGTAACAATTATGATATTGCTGTTCGCCAATTTGAGCAGCAAATTCTTCCAGGGGGAATTTGGAAAAAAGGATGTAGAAAGTCTTTGCAGGCTATAGGGATACCCAAAAAACAACGACGTTCTCAATGCAACTATGATGCAACCACAGTATGGAGTTATGGACCGGCGGCACAGCCGGTGCCGAATCCCGGGTCAAAGCTGCATATTGCGCCAGATCTGACTGGTGAGTCGGGCTTCAACTACCCTGCGTTCACTTTTGAGACCGAGTCGGCTAAGTCAGTTGACGTACGCTGGATTAACGAATTGGTTACTATAAACGACAAAACCGGCAAGCCTTTTCCGGTTCGTTCAAGGAAACGTAAAACACTTCCGCATCTACTGCCGGTTGATCAGACATTGCATTGGGCGAACCCACCCCAAGATTGTGCGTTTTCCCCAGAAATCGGTGGGTCTCTGCGCAGAACTGATTGTGCAGGGCGAAGCCCGGAGCAATACACGGGTCCTGTACCCATTGTAACCCATGTCCACGGTTCGCATGTAGATCCTAATAGTGATGGGTATCCAGAAGCTTGGTGGCTTCCTAAACCTGGACGAGGCCAATCCTTCCCGGCCAATTTTGCATCCAGTGGCAGTTTTTTTGATGATGCGACCGGAGAAAACCCTGGAGATCTGGGTTACGCTGATTATCGTTACCGCAATGATCAGCCTGCGACTACACTTTGGTACCACGATCACTCACTGGGCATTACTCGCCTCAATGTCTATGCAGGTCCGGCTGGATTCTGGTTAATTCGGGGTGGTCCATTCGATGTTGTGAAAAATGGTTCAAAAAAATATCGAAGAGCGCGTTTGCCGTCACCGGCACCTCTTCGTAGGGATACTATGGGTCAACTGAATACACCGGAAAGCCCAGTGCGTAACGCAGTTCGCGAAATACCGTTACTGATACAGGATCGATCATTCAATCTTGATGGTTCGCTTTTTTACCCAGCCAACCGCGCTTATTTTGAGACACTGAATACTGAAGTGGGTCCCGATTCGAATCAATTTTTCGATTTTCCCTTTGTGGGCAAGTTAATAATGCAATTTGCACCACCGGACCTAACCGACGATCCAGCTCTTAAATCACAGGTTCCACCTATTTGGAATACCGAAACGTTTTTTAACACAATTTTGGTCAACGGGGTAACGTGGCCAACATTAAATGTTGCGCCAGCTCGGTATCGTTTGCGATTTTTAAATGGGGCCAACTCTAGAACGTTTAATATGGCACTGTTTACGACATCACAACCTGGTGTTCCTGGGGCCGCAAAATTGTGTGATCCACCGGACGATAATATAGAGCTACCGATTATTCAAATTGGTAGCGATGGAGGGTTTATGGAGCAGCCGGTTGAATTATTGACTGGGTTTGCAACACCCTTGCCAGGGAATGGCACAAAGCCCAAACGGCGTCCTACACCTTATGGTGCACAAGCTTTGTTGCTGGCTCCGGCAGAACGGGCTGACGTTATCGTCGATTTTAGTCAACTTGAAGACGGCACGATTATTCGCCTGTCCAATACTGCGCCTGATTCTCCCTTCGGTGGTTTCGGTCGAGGCGATCCGCCAGCCGATTGCAATACTACCGGGCAGATTATGCAATTTGTCGTCAATAAAGAGTTACGCAACAAACGTGATAAAAGAACAACTGATCCGTATAGTTTGCAGCCGGTTGCGAGGACTAAATTTGCCAAAGCTGACAATGTGCGAAAAGTGTCGCTCAACGAACAGGATACCGATTTTGGGATTTCGTATAACATGAAAGATGTGTTTTATCCGCCATTTCTCGGGGCTGACGTGGGTGAAATTCCCGACACTGGAGAATATACTGTCTGCGCCGAGAAATCGTGTACCGATGAGGTCCAAAATGAACCTTTCTGTGCGGAACCACCCTGCAAACCTCTGTCAGTCAGTGGCTTTGATCCTGGAGGATTGGATTGCCCCGATACCAACAACGGTGATAATGCCTATAGATTTATGCAGGAGCCATTTGATCCTCAAGATCCCAGCTGCGAAGGAGGATCACCAAATTTAGGTGTCTATGGACCTATGGTGGACCTTCTTGGAACCGTTGGTGATTTCGCCGCTGCTAATAACAATCCTACTGGGATACCATTGCGTTGGACTGATGATTCCGGGGACAGCCGTCAATTCGAGGTAAAACTATCGGGTGGTTCGATCAAGGTCAAGGTTACCGAAGATCCTCTTCTGAATACTATCGAAGATTGGGAAATTTACAACTTTACCCCCGATGCCCATCCTATTCATATTCATCTTGTTCAGTTCAATGTGATCAATAGAAATCGGATTCCTGGGAATCGACGAAAGGACGGGTTTATACCTGCTTGTGACAAGAATGGTGACCCGAAATCTCCCCCGCCTGGTAATAATGCTGTATGGAATTCTGATATCTGTTGGGATCGAAATCTGAATGATGTTGTATTCCCTCAAGAGCAAGGCTGGAAAGATACTGTGATCGCGCATCCTGGCCAAGTTACTACGGTTCGCGCTAAATTCGATATCCCTGGTTTATACGTTTGGCATTGTCACATACTTGAGCATGAAGATAATGAAATGATGCGCCCCTACTTTGTTGCGAATAAAATTGATGATGACTCAAGTGATGGTGACTCGGATGATCAGGACTAGACCTGAAAAAGGGTGATGATCCAATAAAATGTGCAGCCTCGATAATAAGATTTAGGTATTTTGTCCATTTTAGAACACCTAATTACCAAGTATGGCCACTTCAATTCGATTTTATCGCGAGCTAAGCGTACCCGTTGTCTGGCACCCAAGCGAAATGCCAATGTCGTACGCTATAAGCCCTATTGTTCCATCGGTTACCACAGAAATTGACAATTCACATGTCTTTATGTACATTCTGGCTCAAATGCTAAAAAGGTTTTCAGTTTTTCCTGTTTTTCTCAAGAATACCCGCATTACGGAACGCTGAAAATAGATCTAAATCGGCTCATTGCCAATCTAGGAATTTGGTAGGTGGTGTGGTAGACCATGATGGGTTAATGGCTGCAAATAAGCCTTTAACAGATGAGGTCTGATTTTGGGGGTATTGCACAGTGACCCCAAAAATTTATCAAATAATTATCCAAGTGTTGGTGAGTTGTGGTTGGATTTTCGTTTTCGGTAGTCACAGGTGGATGTCTTTTACGTAACCTTAAAACGAGGGGGGAAATGGCAATGGAATCAAAAACTCTTAATGTGGTGGCTGTTTTTAGTTTTGTAATCGCAACTGGTTTTTTATCGGGATGTTCGGAAGAGCAAAAAGATGCAGCAAAAGATGCTGCGGCTAAGGTGGTCGAAAAAATAGAACAGACTGCAGATGATGTATCCAATACGGAAACGAATGTATTGGAAGCAACTACCGAAGGTGCTCAAAAGGGACTTGATTCGGTTAACCAGGGTGCGGAGAATACAGCAAATGATATGGCTGAGGATGCCCAGGACGTTGCAGATGCCGCTTCGTCCGCTTGGGAGGCAACTAAAGAAGACACTCAAAAAGCCGCTGATAGGGCAGCAAAATTGGCCGACGATACTAAAGAAACGATAAAAGAAAATATGGAGGGTATCGAATCGAATATGGGCCAACCCTCGGATAGTCCGGCTCCGTAGATCTTTACAAAATCGAGAAGCAAGGCTTTAAAGAGCCCGGCGCTTGTGCACTTTGAGAAATTTGCACAAGCCATTCAGTTTTCGATACCGGTACTAAGGCAAACTACCACCCTGCGGTGTCGGTTTTATTTTCGGTTATTCCTATAGAATCTAAGTTAGTGCCCAGAATATTTATAAAACGTTCGGCTTTTAACTAAACCAGTTAAGGTCGAACTCTTTTTCTAAACGTTTTCAGAAACTAATTTGATTTCTGGTTTTTATAGGGTCGAATGATCAATCTCAGGCCATTATTGTATTTGAAATAGTTCCAAGTCCAATTAATAAATACGATTACCCTATTTCTAAATCCAACCAAGAGCATTAAGTGGACAGACATCCACACCATCCAGGCAAACATTCCCTGAAATTTCAAATTACCTATCTCAACTACCGCTAAATTTCTACCGATAGTTGCCATACTTCCTCTGTCAATATAGACAAAAGGTTTTATTGTTTTACCGGTTTTTAAATGATTCAAAATATTGGCCAAATACTTTCCCTGTTGCATAGCAACCGAACCCATCATTGGCAACCCTTGCTGATATTGGTCAGACTGAATCAATGCTACATCTCCCAGGACATAGACCTCTGTATGGGATTTCAATTGGCAAAATTCATTCACCTTAATTCGATTTCCTCTTCCAATTTCATCTGACTTTATTCCATTCATAGTTTTGCCTTTTACTCCGGCTGCCCAAACCAATGTATCTGAATGAAAATTCTCTTTTGTTGTTTCTACCAACCCATTTTCATAATTTTCAACTTTTATATCAGTCCAAATATTGACATCTAATTTTCTTAAATATTGACTTGCCTTGTCTGAAGACTTTTCATCCATGGCTGACAGGACTCTTGGGGCAGCTTCGATCAGATGAATTTTCATTCTTCTCAAATCGAGATCGGGAAAATCTTTTGGAAGGATTTTGTTCTTTAATTCGCCTAAAGCACCTGCAAGCTCAACTCCGGTTGGCCCTGCGCCAACGATTATAAAGTTCATAAGCTTTTCTCTTTCTAAAAGATTCATTGTATTCAGGGCCTTTTCAAAATTTTCTAAAATCTTAGATCGAAGGTCAAGAGCTTCGATGAGGGACTTCATCGGCATAGCGTTCACCGCAATGACTTCATGACCAAAAAAATTATTTGTAGCACCAGTTGCAATGACTAATTTGTCATAATCGAGTGATCCAATGTTTGTAAGGATTGCTTTAGCATTTAGATCGATACTCTTTACTTCTGCCATTCTGAAGAAAGTGTTCTTTTTATTGGCCAAAATCTTTCGAATTGGATAAGCAATTGAGTCAGGTTCGAGCCCAGCTGATGCAACTTGATACAGAAGAGGTTGAAAGGTATGAAAGTTGTTTTTATCTATAAGAACAACTTGGTAATTGCCCGATATGATTTCTCTAGCTAAATTTAGTCCGGCAAATCCAGCACCAATTATGACTAAACGTGGTAAATCAATTTTTGGGATATTCATTATTATCTTCTGTCCTGGTCACTCTAGATTTAGCTTGTGCGAATCACACATCTTATAATTCCCGATTTTGCACCAATAGAATTAAAAGATCTAGACGTTTCTCATTGTTTTCGCGATAGTGACAAAATGAAATAAGGAAGAAATTTATCGAACACCTTGCTTTTCTTGGTAGCTTCTCTTGTGTCAAAAAGTAGTTGATTTCACTTTGAAAACTATACCTATACAATGTATATCTGAACTTGTCTCGAATTTTGATAGAATTTAAAATTATCGGTCTTGATAGTTGATTTTCTATTGAGCTTTTGATCTAAATACCCATTTAGATTATTGCTATTTTTATGTTTCAATCTTAAGTGCAGAATTTTCTCTTAAACACTCGTCCAGTTTTTGGGGAGTACTATAATTAGACTACACAAACATTGGCATCCTATTTCCCCATCTTAAAAGAAAGAAATCGATAAACATATGTATCAAGATCATTTTGGCCTGCAGGAGCAAGCATTCTCAATAGCTGTAAACCCGCGCTATCTATACATGAGTGCACAACATCGGGAAGCTCTTGCTCATCTGCTATACGGGGTCAAAGGAGGAGCATTTGTTATGTTAACTGGGGAGGTGGGGACAGGGAAAACCACTATTATTCGCTGTTTATTAGAACAGTTACCAGAGAATACCGAGATAGCTATTGTCCTCAATCCAATGGCTAGCGTGAAAGAAATGTTGCGGGTAATATGTGACGAGCTCCATATAAATGAAGATAATTCCACTACGGATGATAAAGACCTTATAGACCTATTGCATCGGCATTTACTGGACAGCTATCGTGAGGGAAAGAATACGGTCTTACTAATTGACGAAGCTCAACTTCTATCCATCCAAGTTCTTGAACAAATTAGATTGTTAACAAATTTAGAAACATCGACTGAAAAGCTTCTACAGATAATTCTTGTCGGTCAGCCTGAGCTAAATGATAAAGTGGCTCAAAAAGAACTTAGGCAATTATCCCAACGAATCACCGCACGTTTCCATTTAACTCCCTTAACTCTGGATGAAACTCAGTATTATATTAATCACCGTCTATCGATTGCGGGCATCGCTAGCGCCCACCACCCCTTTAGGCCAAAAATGGTTAAGAAAATTTACCAATTTACCGGTGGTATCCCTAGATTGATTAATATTCTCTGCGAGCGTTGTTTAGTGGGTGCGTACGCACGTAATAAGAGTGAAATTGACACGGAGATTTTTAATTTAGCAAAACGAGAAGTTCAAGGTAATAGAGTAGAGAGCCACCCCCCCAGGAATACTACGCTGAAATGGGCGCTCGTGGGTGGAGCTGGATCCACAGGTATTTTGATTTTTTTAATGACGCTTTTGCCATTTACTGGCTGGCAGAATAACACAGAAGATGCGCCTAAAATTGATAAGTATTTAACAAGTCAATTACTCGTGGCAAAGCCTCAAAATAGTCCACCTGATGAGGACATAGAAGAAATTGGAAGCGAAAAGTTAAAGAACGTAGATCTGCCGGCCACGAAAGACGAACCGAAAAAAGAATTTTTCATTGAAAAATTAGTAGCTGCCCAAGCCGCTTTTTTCGAACATATCAATATTGAGACCGACCCAAACAATCATCCTTGTTGGCAAATTAACGCTCAGAATTTTCAATGCGAAAATGACAAATTTGAAACCTGGGAAGATATCATATCCTTGAATCGGCCTGTGATTTTAAATCTCATCACACCCGAAAAATTTAGCTCTCATGCAGTACTAGTAGGAATTGAAGGGGACTACGCATTGCTGCTCACTGATAGCAGGCAACTATCTAAAATCAAATTAGAAACACTAGGTCCGATATGGACTGGAGAAGTCTTTTACATATGGGAAAAACCCAAATCATTCCAAGAACCCCTTCATATTGGTGCTAGGAATGCCACGGTAGCAATGGTTGCAAAGGCACTTCAACAAATCGACAACCAACCAGAGCCCTTAACAACAAATCAATTTAATGGTCTATTGCAAAATAGGCTAAAGACATTTCAAAAAAATAATGGTTTAAACCCAGATGGGATTTTGGGCGCTCGAACACTTATGAAAATAAATGAACATCTTGGTAAGAGTACTATTTTAAACAACCAATTTTTGTAACCATGTTTCCTACGGTAGGAAATTGGGTCTGCCCTAAAGGTTTTTGACGGAATGAGCTTAACCACGTCAAATTAGGAACTGAGTAAAGAATGTCACTAATATTAGACGCATTAAACAAAGCAGACCACGAACGTAAAAAGGATGCTGATAAGCCAACTCTGGGTGACATTTATGTCCGGGCTTCCCAAGCTGAAAAGCCCTTTAAAAAAAGTACAATTGCTTACCTTCTAGGCATATCTATAGCCTTTATTTTGGTATCTTTAATCATTGCGTTGAATGAAAAGCCAGATTCTTTAATGAGGAAATTAGGCGAAGAAAACATTGTTCAAGCACACCCTACAGACCCTTCAGTAGTTCCCCTTAGACTGAAAGATAACCAAAAAAAGCCAGATAGCAAAACAAGAAGCAAACATGAGCGTTTAAAAAAGAAACTCATTGCGACGCAATATGAAAAGGCTGCTCAAGAGACAAAGAAGCACTCAAACACGAGCCATAAAATAGTGGAAGGTGCCAAGCCTAATTTACGCGAAAAAGAAATGATTGCCGCGCTTTATAAAGCAAGAGAACCCAAGGAAAAAAGAGAACTCAAGGAAATTGAACGTGTACGCGAAGAGCGGAAATTAAAGACTCAAGAAAAAAATAAGATTTCTAGCCTAATTAAACAGGAAGCAGTACCTCCCAGCACAGGGGAAGAAAAGCTATATATGAGCGGTTATCCTAATCTAGTTGGTGTTCGAAGTTTACCCCATAAAGTGCAAGCAGAAATACCTTCTCTTATCTATTCAGCACATAACTACCTTGAATCGGGTGCGAGTGTTACCCTCAATAAAACCCTGCTTCATGTCGGTGACCAAGTATCACCGGAGCTTTATATTGATAAGATATTAGCGGACGGTGTTGTTCTGCGCTATAAATCGCTAAAATTCAAATTGCGTGCACTAACTAGCTGGATAAATCTTTAATAGTTAAATCTCCCATTTAATAGGGGTTGTTCTAGGATATACACGGTCTTGAGGGGAAATAGTCCCAAACTAGGGATGCCCAGTGAGTTTTCTATTCTTGGGCGTCTTTGCTAAGAAATGACGATCTCAAACGCAGTTTTGCACTATCATGTAGTTTATAGAGAGTTATAACGCTCCCTGTGTGAGGAGCGCTATACTTTCGGAGAGCAGCGGCTTTTCCGCTTTATTTGTTTACCCAAAAGTATGAATATTAAGCCACTAAATTGGGTTCTCTTTTAGTTTCTTGAGGTTCTTCGCAGTTAGAAAGAACGGTATCCTGGCTCAATAGACCGCGACCGATGCCGAAGTAGTCGATACCAAGTGTTTTCATCTGCTCGGGTTCATAGAGGTTCCTTCCGTCGAAAATAACTGGGTGGGATAGATTATTCTTGATAGCAAAAAAATCCGGACTTCGAAATACATTCCACTCGGTTAAGATTGCAAGTCCATCGGAGCCTTCTAAGGCCATATCAGGATTTTCGCAAAATACCAGGTCGGTACGGTCTCCGTATATTCTTTTTGTTTCATCCATCGCAATGGGGTCATATACTCTGACTGTTACTCCGCACTCCCAAAGTTTTTCCATTACTATACGGCTTGGAGCGTCCCGCATGTCGTCGGTATTTGGTTTGAAGGCCAATCCCCAAAGTGCTATCGTTTTACCCGACAAATTGCTACCAAAATAACGCTTGATTTTATGGAAGATTTTTTCTTTCTGGCTTGCATTGACGGCTTCGACTGCTTTCAATAACCGAGCATCGTAACCAATCTCTTTTGCAGAACGATCCAACGCATTAACATCCTTAGGAAAGCACGACCCACCATACCCACATCCTGGATAGATAAAATGATAACCGATCCGGGGGTCTGATCCGATCCCTAGTCGGACCTTTTCGATGTCGGCACCCACTTGCTCGGCAATATTGGAAAGTTCATTCATAAAGCTGATTTTTGTTGCCAATAGGGCATTTGCGGCATATTTGGTAAGTTCAGCTGAACGAATGTCCATGGTGACAAGCCGTTCATGGTTGCGATTAAAGGGTGCGTAGATGACTTTCAGAAGTTCTGTGGTTCGGGGGTTATCGGTTCCTATCACCATGCGGTCGGGTTTCATAAAGTCGTCGATGGCCGCGCCTTCCTTTAAGAATTCGGGATTTGACACCACGTCAAATTCCATCGATTTAGCCCGCTTGTTTAATTCTGATGATATTTCAGCATGAACTTTATCGGCGGTGCCGACGGGTACCGTCGATTTATCCACGATGATTTTATATTCATTCATCCTTTCGCCAATGCTTTTAGCCACTGCGAGTACATACTGAAGATCTGCCGAACCGTCTTCGTCAGGAGGTGTACCAACAGCAATAAACTGAAACAGTCCGTGGTCCACAGCGTGATCAATATCCGTTGTAAAACTCAAACGTCCAGCAGACATGTTCCGTTCTATAAAAGCATCCAAGCCTGGTTCGTGTATGGGTACGTCACCATTATTTAGCCGTACGATTTTGTCTTTATCGACATCAACACAAACAACGTGGTTTCCAACCTCCGCCAAGCAGGCTCCACTGACTAATCCGACATAACCCGATCCGAAAATTGTAATTTTCATATTTTGCCTATTCAGTTAAGTTTCACTCACCCAAACGCAGCAAATCCCCGTTCCAGATCGTTTTTGATATCGGAGATGTTTTCAACTCCGACCGCAATTCTAACCAATCCATCACCGATGCCTGCTGCTGTCCTTTCTTCGTCACTCAAACGGCCATGGGTAGTGGTTGCCGGGTGAGTAATCGTAGATTTCACATCGCCCAGATTTGCGGTAATAGAAAGCATTTCGGTTGCATCGATCAATGCCCACGCCGCTTCTTTTCCACCTTCCACCTCAAAACTTAATACTCCCCCAGAACCTTTTTGCTGTTCGCAGGCTAAGGCGTATTGCGGATGAGAATGTAGTCCCGGGTAGTATACCCGCGAGACTTCTGGCCGGTTCTCTAACCAGTGGGCCAAATTCGTAGCATTTGCGCAATGGGCATGCATCCGTATAGACAATGTTTCTAAGCCTGTCAGGAATACCCAAGCATTAAAAGGGCTCATGGAAGGACCACCGGTTCTAAGAAAAGGATAGACCTCTTTTTCAAGAATTTCATGAGAACCGATAATAGCCCCCCCAATGCAGCGTCCCTGTCCATCCAAGTATTTAGTAGCTGAATGTACGATAAGATCTGCGCCTAGTTCCAGAGGCTTCTGTAATACAGGGGTACAAAATACATTATCGACGACGAGTAAACAGCCGTAATCATGAGCTAACTCAGACAGGGAGCTGATATCTGCAATGGTTGTTAGAGGGTTTGATGGTGTCTCTAGAAATAAAAAACGCGTTTCCGGTTTGATCGCTGATTCCCAAGCGCTTACATCGATCAAATCAACAAATGTAGTGTCAACACCAAATTTGCTAAAAAAGTTTTGGAATAACAATACTGTATTGCCAAATACGCTTCGTGATGAGACTACGTGGCTGCCCGACTTTAAAAGACCCATCCCCAAGGACATAATAGCTGCCATACCGGATGCTAATCCGATACATCGTTCTCCTCCTTCCATAGCGGCTAAGCGCTGCTCAAAGGCATTGACCGTAGGATTGGTGAAGCGAGAATAAATGTTTCCTGCTTGGTCGCCGGAAAATCGAGCCGCAGCTTCGGCCGCATTCCTAAAAACGTAGCTGGATGTGGCAAAGATCGGGTCACTATGCTCATTCTCTAGGGTTCGGTGTTGACCGGCCCGAACACTTTGAGTCTCAATCGAGTATTGAGTCCAATCAAATTCGCTCATTGTTATGCTGTATTATACAAGCCGATAACAGTATCTTCGGCATTTTGCTCAGTTTTAGTTTGTTCATTTCGGTGGTTTTGTAGACGGTTCAAATATTCTCTGCTGATATCACCCGTCACATAATCGCTGCTGAAGCATGATGTATCAAAATTTTTAATTTCCGGGTTGCCTTTTCGTACAGAATCGATTAGATCTTGAAGATTTTGATAAACCAACCAGTCTGCACCAATAGCGTGTCGAACTTCCTCCTCGGTTTTATTGTTGGCGATGAATTCGCGGACATCGGGCATGTCGATACCATAAACATTCGGCGAACGTACTGGCGGTGAAGCCGATGCGAAATAAACACGTTTTGCTCCAGCTTCACGCGCCATCTGAATGATTTGGCTGGACGTTGTACCACGTACGATAGAGTCGTCGACCAGCAGTACATTTTTTCCTTTGAATTCGAGGTCTATAGCATTGAGTTTCTGCCTAACAGATTTTTTCCTGAGCTGTTGACCTGGCATTATGAATGTCCGGCCTACATAACGGTTTTTGATGAATCCTTCCCGAAACTTGACTCCTAGAATGTTCGAAAGCTGAAGCGCAGCGGTTCGGCTGGTATCGGGAATTGGGATGACTACATCGATATCATGATCCGGTTTAACGGACATTATATTTTCGGCCAGTTTTTCACCCATGCGTAATCGTGCTTTGTATACGGAAATATCATCGATTATCGAATCCGGACGAGCTAAATAGACGTATTCAAAGATACAGGGTGTATGGCTATATATTTTAGCGCATTGTTGGGTGTGTATTTTGCCGTTTTTCTCAATGAAAACAGCTTCACCGGGTTCGATATCACGAATTAATTCAAAGCCAGAAACATCTAGAGCCACACTTTCCGATGCAATCATAAATTCTGGTCCTTGCTCGGTTTCTCGTTTTCCGAATACCACAGGCCGAATACCATGAGGGTCACGAAAGCCTAAAATGCCGAATCCAGTGATCATGGCAACGACTGCATAGGCACCACGACATCGGTTATGCACTGCGGCAACGCCTTGAAATACGTCTTTCGCATCCAAACGAAGCTTGCCTACACGTTGTAACTCGTGGGCAAAAACGTTTAAAAGTATCTCGGAATCAGAATCGGTATTGATGTGCCGTTGATCATCAACAAATAAATCATGCTTTAGGGATTCGGCGTTAGTTAAATTACCATTGTGGGCCAGAGTAATTCCATAGGGAGAATTAACATAAAAGGGTTGAGCTTCAGCCGACCCTAAGCAACCAGCAGTGGGGTATCGAACGTGTCCAATGCCCAAAGAGCCTGTCAGATTCATCATATGCCGTATATGAAATACGTCTCGGACTAGACCCTGTCCTTTGCGTAAGTGCAGTGTTCCTCCTTCACAGGTTACCATCCCGGCTGCATCCTGGCCTCTATGCTGGAGGACCGTCAGCGCGTCATAAAGCTCCTGGTTAACGTTTTCGCGAGCTACAATACCAACAATTCCACACATTTGATTCTACTTTTTAAGCGAGCATACAGGCTAGTGATATGCGATATAACCCGCCATTCCTGCGGGAATTTTACTCTGCAGCCAGAGCGCAAGGTTTTGGAACGGTTCAATGAGTTGTGATTCTCGCCACCAAGGGTCTTCGGGCAGAGGCGTTAGGCCAGCCAACATAACTAAAACAGAAACCACTAGCATGCCTCGGCCAATACCGAAAAGTAATCCCGCAAACCGATCCGTGCCTGTCAGTCCTGTTTTCGATATTATCTGAGAGAGTAGGGACCCGAGTATACCACCTAGAATCAGGGTAACGAAAAACAAAACAGCAAATGATGCTGCCATCCTAGCGGAAGGGAGTGAAATCAACGGTTCTAGGTAACTGGCAAACTCGCGGCTAAAAGATAGACCAACCCAAATAGCAACAAGCCAAGTAGCTACTGAAAAAATTTCCAGGACGAAGCCCCTTAGTAATCCGATAATAGCGGAAATTCCGACAAGCGCCAATATTACAAAATCGATCCAAATCAATTGGTGATACACCACTGAGAACCTATAAGATTTATTTTTATCAAAGACTCAATTTGGGTAGGAAACAATTATCCCTTTTAGATCAAATTCGATCTCTATCCGTTCTTGCATTTTTTCCGTCCGCTCATAATTCAATTCGGGGCCAACCCTAACTCTGAATAACTTGCCTTTGGTATTGTCAGTGGATTCAACGAATGCCACAAATCCAGCTTTTTTAAGTTTATTTCGAAACTCGACGGCGTTTTCTTCTTTTGCAAAGCTTCCTACCTGAACTACCCAGGCTTTGACCTGTTTTTTAACCTTGTCGTTCAATTTATGTAAACCATCTTTTGAACGTTTAATTTTCTCTGAAATTTCCCTTTGGGAAGGAATTTTTACGATGTTGTCCTCAAATGATTTCGGAAATTCGGGGATGTTTTGCATTGCGATTGAACTCTGCTGGACTTCTTCATCAAACAGCATAGGAATCAATATAATAGCCAAAGTTGATAGTGCAATCGCACCGGCCAGACGTTGTTTAAGCTTTTCGTCTATCATGCAACTCGACTAACCGGGAATAGTGGCTAAATACTTTGCCACCAGAAAAAAAGAGCCAAAAATGACAATTAAATCATTCTCTGCGCATTCATGTTTTGCCATCTTTAGCGCTGCATGAAAGTCTTCAAATTGCTGCTGTCCGTGGGGAAATATAGAGCATGCTGTAAAGGCGTCTTTAATGTCGCTCACTGATGCTGCTCGTGGCATATTCAAGGGTGAAATATACCATCGGTCGATTATGGGTTTCATAGGGGAGAGTACACCTTTGATGTCTTTATCTCCCATGATTGAGAAAACAGCATGGATTTTCCGATTTGGAAATAACTGTGTCAAACTTTGGGCCAATGCGGCTGCAGCTTGTGGGTTATGAGCTACGTCTAAAAGCACTTCAGGTTTGGCGTGCGAAATCAGCTGAAATCTTCCAGCCAAATTGATCGTCGATAAACCTTGTCTGATCGAATGATCTGACACTGGTTTTTCTATCTGAGCCAAATGTAGTACCTGCAAAACGACAGCGGCATTTGCTAATTGGTGATTACCATGCAACTTTGGTAACGGTAAGTTGGTAATTACATTTTTGCTACCATGCCATGTCCAGTCTAATCCCGAATGTTGAAAGTTGAAATCGATTCCTAAACGGGAAAACCGAACACCGATTGATTCACCATAACTCAAAAGCGAATCTGGAGGATTCGGATCACCTACAACAGCGGGAACATTGTTACGAAAGATTCCTGCTTTCTCTAATCCAATAGATTCTCGAGAATTACCTAGCCAATCACAATGATCAAGCGCAGTAGTTGTGACCACAGCGATATCTGGGTCAACTATGTTGACCGCATCCAATCGACCACCAAGTCCTACCTCCAATAATTGGATTTCAACTTGGTAGTGTCGGAATATATCGAGTGCCGCTAGAGTTCCAAATTCAAAATACGTTAGCGATGTACTTCCACGCGCTTTATCGACGTGTTCAAATGCTTCACATATCTCTTGGGTCTCAACTACTTTATCATTGATCCGAATTCGTTCGTTGTAATTGAGCAAATGAGGAGATGTATAGGCACCTACTCGATAGCCTTCTGCGCAAAAAATAGCATTGAGCATAGCTACCGAGGAACCTTTGCCATTGGTGCCGGCAATAATGATCGTAAATGGTTTAGTGTCAAATGGACCGAGTGACTGATACACGTTTTTGACGCGCTCGAGTCCCAAATCTATTTCTGTAGGGTGGAAAGATTCCAGCCACGTAAGCCAATCTTCTAAGGTATTGAATCCCATTGTCGTCGATACACGAGTTTAGGTGCCGGATTTAACTCGATCAGAAATCCGGCGTTTTTTGTTTTTGTTACTTTCCGATTTGAAATCTTCATCAAAAGGAAACATAAGCAAGGCGAATAAGTTGGCGACCTTATTTCTGATTTCCCGACGATCAACGATCATATCGACAGCACCATGGTCTTGCAAAAACTCGCTTCGCTGAAAGCCTTCCGGCAATTTCTCTCGAACGGTTTGTTCGATCACTCTGGGCCCAGCGAAACCGATAAGTGCGTTCGGTTCGGCAATATTAATGTCACCAAGCATCGCGAGGCTGGCGGAGACACCACCCATGGTAGGGTCGGTCATAACCGATATATAGGGGATTCCTGCGCCAGAAAGTTTACTTAAGGAGGCACTTGTTTTCGCCATTTGAAAAAGAGAGATGAGCGATTCCTGCATACGAGCACCACCACTTGCTGAAAAAACCACCAAGGGAATCATGCGTTCCAGACACATATTGATGCCACGAACAAAACGTTCACCTACGACAGAACCCATGGATCCTCCCATAAAATCAAAATTGAATGCTGCTGCAACCAATTCTCGACCCAAAAGTTGGCCGTGGACAACAACAATCGCATCCTTTTCGCTGGTTGCTTTTTGAGCCTGGGCAATTCGATCCTTATACTTTTTGCTGTCTTTAAATTTTAGTGGATCGGTCGGTCGAAGGTCTTCTCCAATCTCATAGCGATTTTCTGGATCGAGAAAATAATGAAGGCGTTTTCGTCCACTAATTCGCATATGGTGATTGCATTTGGGGCAGACATCTAAATTTCGGTCGACTTCGGCTTTGTAGAGAATCGCGTCGCAACTAGGGCACTTATTCCATAATCCCTCGGGAACTGCACCTTTACTTAATCCATCAGTGCGAATTTTAGAGGGGACTAAATTTTGGAACCAACTCATTGGAACTTACCTCGTGTCACTATTTAGGGTATCCATCGCTGAACGCATGGATTTTAATATTTCAATTATTTTGCCTTTTATCATTTCAGGCTGCTCAAGATTGAATTCAACTTGGGCAACTAGTGCACTACCCACTACCACAGCATCTGCAAAGTTTCCTAATGCTGCAGCAGTTTCGGCATTTTTTACACCAAAACCGACGGCCAAGGGTAGGTTGGTTAATTGTCTTATTTCCTCTAGCTTTTTTTCTACACTTGTAACTGCTAAATTTGTAGCACCGGTAACACCTTTCAATGATACATAATACAAATAGCCACCGGCGACCGCACTGATTTTTTTTATTCGATCTTCGTCGCTGTTGGGCGCCAATAAGAAAATTGGGTCGATCTTTGAATTGTTTAATAATGGAACCAACGCGTTGGACTCTTCCGGTGGCATGTCGACGATTAACACACCATCTACACCGACATCTGAGGCGTCTCGGACAAATTGGGTGTAACCCATGCATTCGATAGGGTTTAAATAACCCATCAGTACAATTGGTGTGTCCACATCTTCACGGCGAAATTCAGCGACCATACCTAAAACATCCTTTAGGCTCAGGTCAAATTTCAAGGCACGTTCACTTGCGCGTTGAATCACTGGTCCGTCTGCCATTGGATCGGAAAACGGAATCCCTAATTCTATGATATCTACACCTGCACTCACCATTGCATGCATCAGTGGAACAGTGAATTGTGGGTTTGGGTCTCCCGCAGTGATAAACGGAATAAGCGCGGATCGATGTTGCTTCGATAAAGAGGAGAATCTTGAGGTAAGACGGCTCACAATCCGATTCCTTCATAATTTGCGACGGTATGCATATCTTTGTCACCCCGTCCCGATAGATTAACCAAAAGTGTCTGATTTTTTGCCATGGACGGTGCTAGTTTCATCGCATAGGCTATCGCATGGCTCGATTCCAGGGCAGGGATTATGCCTTCCAATTTGGTTAAAGTATGAAACCCTTTCAGGGCTTCTTTATCGGTAATAGTGACGTAATCGGCTCGGCCCACATCTTTTAACCAGGCATGCTCTGGACCCACGCCAGGATAGTCAAGGCCTGCCGAAATCGAGTGAGTTTCGAGAATTTCACCATGTTCATCTTGCATCAAATAAGTCCGATTGCCATGGAGAACACCTTGTTTACCAGCCCATAGTGGTGCAGAATGACGGCCCGTTTCAATACCTTCACCTGCTGCCTCGACACCATACATTTTTACCGATGTGTCTTTTAAAAACGGATAAAACAATCCGATAGCATTGGATCCTCCGCCAACACACGCGATCAATGCGTCAGGAAGTTTGCCAGTCATTTCTTGGATTTGTTCCCGAGCCTCACGACCTATTACGGCTTGAAAATCGCGAACCATAGCAGGGTAAGGGTGGGGGCCTGCCACAGTACCGATGATATAAAAAGTGTTGTCAACATGAGTCACCCAATCACGAAGTGCTTCATTCAGCGCATCTTTCAATGTCTTGGAGCCAGCTTCTACTGGCACTACTTCAGCACCCAGTAGCTTCATCCTATATACATTTTGGACTTGCCGCTTAATGTCTTCCGCACCCATGTAAACGACGCATTCCAGGCCCATCCGGGCTGCCACCGTGGCGGTTGCCACTCCATGCTGTCCTGCGCCGGTTTCGGCAATAATCCGAGATTTTCGCATACGTTGAGCCAGCAATGCTTGCCCGATGGTGTTATTCACTTTGTGAGCACCCGTGTGGTTAAGGTCCTCGCGTTTGAGATAGATTTGCGCACCACCCAGTTTCTGACTCAATCGTTCGCAGTGATAAATTGGGGAAGGGCGGCCGACGTAGTGTTTTAAATCGGTGTCAAATTCCGACAAAAACTCTGGGTCATGAATATAGCGCTGATAGGCTTCGTTCAATTCTCGAAGAGGAAGCATTAGTGTCTCAGCGACAAAAATCCCTCCATACGGACCGAAGTGCCCATTTTGATCGGGCAACCGATATTCTTCACCCATGTTTAAATTTTGTGCGCTCAAATTTGTTAACCTCTGCTAAAAATAGTGCCATTTTATCGGCATCTTTAATACCTTTGGCTGTTTCTACACCACTACTGACGTCTACCGCGTAGGGGCGAACGGTTGCAATAGCCAATCCGGCGTTTTCCACAGTTAGCCCTCCGGCAAGTATGATTGGGATGTCACGTTGCTTAGGTACATGATTCCAGTCAAATTGATGGCCTGTACCTCCTTTTTTTTGGGGATCCCAAACGTCCAGGAGCAATGCTGCTGCGCTAGGGTAACTGCGAGCAGCCGTGCCTACATCCAAACTATCCCTCATGCCAATTGCTTTTATATATGGGATGCCAAAAGATTCACATTCTTCACGACATTCGTTTCCATGAAATTGAATTAGATCGATATTGACCGAATTCAATACATCTCGAATAATCTGTTCCTGTTCGTCTACAAATAGGGCTACCACCGAAACAAACGGTGGGAGCGACCCGATTATATCTCGAGCCTCAGAGATTCCGACCGCGCGAGGGCTATTTGGGTAAAACACAAGTCCGATTGCGTCTACACCTAACCGTACAGCCTCAATTGCATCTTGTTTTCGAGTGAAGCCACAGATTTTAACCCGCGTTCGACGAAAGTGATACGGTGTTTTCATTTTTTGTACAAAAATACTCTATTTCTGGACCTCAAAGCTTTTAACTCCCAAGATTTGGCAAGCGGGCAAACATCGGATGATTCTGCATTTCAAACTGTTTAGGGTAATAAATACCTACCAAATACAATCCAAAGGGCAAAGCAGTGACATCCCCGGCTTGTCGATCCTTCGCTAATAATATCTGTAAAGCCCATTCGGGTGGTTTTTGTCTAGAGCCTATTTTGATTAAAACAGCAGTGATATTTCGTACCATATGGTGCAAAAAAGCGTTTGCTACCAAATCTATATGGATGTTTTCACCTTCACGATTTACATCAATCAAGTACATCATTCGAACTGGGCTTTTCGATTGGCAGTGTCGAGCTCTGAACGAGGAAAAGTCGTGTTTTCCAACTAGAAAATTTGCCCCAGATTGCATGATATCGACATCAAGTGGTCGATAGTACCAAGTTTCTTGAGTATGTAAAAACGCAGACCTATAAGGCCGATTCCTTATAACATAACGATAATATCTAGCGATTGCGCAATAGCGGGCATGGAAGTTCTCAGCTACATGTTTTGCCCAAAGTATTCTGATATCCCGAGGCAAGTAGGTGTTAGCTCCCATCACCCAGGCTCTTAAGTCGCGTATAACGTTGACGTCAAAATGGGCAATTTGTTCGAGCGCATGAACACCCGCGTCGGTCCTTCCAGCGCAAACAATCATGACCAAAGAATTGGCGACCTTAGTTAATGCTTTTTCTACATGGTCTTGGATAGTATTGCCGGATTTTTGCTTTTGCCATCCACTATAAGAACTTCCATCATATTCAATGCCAATGGCGATTCGCATACCGATTTGAAGCAATAAGGGGTTAGTGGCTATTAGCTTTTATAATTGGATATTCACAAGCCATATGGATTTCCTTTGTTCCTTAACGTCTAGGATCGATTTGGGTGGATGCGTCTATCCAAAGCTTAACCGGTTTGAAGGATTTACGATGTAGTGGGCAAATTCCACTACGCTGGAGCATGGAAAGGTGAAATTTCGTTGGGTAGCCCTTATGTTTAGCAAAATAGTAACCTGGAAAAAGGGCGTCAATGACAACCATTTCACCATCACGATACTCTTTTGCTAATATGGATGCAGCTGAAATTTCGGGTATCAAACTATCCCCATGAATTATCGCTTCTCCCTGACAAGGAATAGGAGGGTAGTTCGGACCATCTACGTTGACCCATTGAGGGCGGGGTTCCAGTTTTACATACGCACGACTCATCGCCAATAAAGAGGCTTGAAGAATATTTATTTGGTCAATTTCGCTGGCCTCTGTGCGACCGACCGCCCATGCAAGTGCTTGCGTTTTAATTCGGTTTGAAAGGACTTTGCGTCGTTTAGGCGTCAATGTTTTTGAATCAGCCAAACCGGAAATTGGCCTTTGGGGGTCAAGAATAACCGCTGCGGCTATGACAGGGCCTGCGAGGCACCCCCGGCCCACTTCATCAACTCCAGCAATCAACATAGGTATCCCGTTGTTTGAAAACAGGCTGATTCAACGCAAAATCCCCCTCTCCGCATTCTCAAGGAAAGTAATCATACATTTTATCTCTGGAACTTCTTTAGATAATTCGTTTAACTCGTCAATCGCGGTTTTCAGTTTTAAACCAGATTTGTAGATGATTTTATAGGCTTTACGAATCTGACGGATTGATTCCGAACTGAAACCTTGACGTTCCAACCCCACTGAATTAATTCCATGAGGTTGTGTCGGCTGACCACCCGTCATAACATAGGGTGGAACGTCCTTGGTAATAATGCTTCCCATTGCGGAAAAACTGTATTGGCCAATTTTGCTAAACTGATGGACGAGAGTAAAGCCACCTAGAATCGAGTTGTCATCGAGGAGGACATGGCCGGCTAACGACGCCGCATTGGCCATTATAACCTTGTGGCCGATGACGCAATCGTGAGCGACATGGGTGTAGGCCATAAACAGATTTTCGTTTCCGATCTGGGTAATTGCTTTATCCTGAGTTGTTCCGCGATGTATGGTGCAAAATTCCCTGATCGTGTTGCGGTCTCCTATTTCCAAGGAGGTTTTTTCTCCAGAATATTTCTTGTCTTGAGGGTCTTCACCAATGGACGCGAATTGGTAGATACGGTTGTCTTTTCCAATTTTTGTTGGCCCATTGATCACTACATGGGGACCAATGGTTGTCCCACTTTCTATTTGCACATCAGGGCCCACTATTGAAAAAGCACCTATCGTGACGTTGCTTGCTATTTTGGCCTTCGGGTCTACAACTGCGTGGGAATTGATCAAGATTCGTCCACCGCTGCTGCACACATTATTTCAGCGCTTGCCGCCACTTCATCATCGACCATAGCACAACATGAAAATGCCCAGATGTTTCTTTTATTTCTAAGATACTTGACTTCGAGCATTAACTGATCCCCTGGAACAACCGGACGTTTGAATCGAGCTTTATCCAAGCCTACAAGATAGTAGGTCATACCCTTTCCTAATTCCTCGGGCGCACTTTCCGATGCCAGAAGTCCTGTCGCTTGGGCTAGAGCCTCCATGATCAAAACCCCTGGCATAATTGGTTGGGCTGGAAAATGACCTAAAAAATAGGGTTCATTATGGGTTACATTCTTGATTGCTAGCAAGCGTACTTTAGGTTCACATTCGACAACTCGGTCAACCATTAAAAATGGATAACGGTGGGGTAAATATTCTTTAATTTGCTGAATATCCAACTCGATTTCCTTCATTATATGGTTGTTATTTTAATTTTTGTTGAATTTGCTCGGTGATGTCAATTCTATCCGTGGCATAAATCACTACGTTGCGAGGGAGCAGCAAGTCAAAATTTTCCTCTTTCCCAAATGTTTGAATCGTCTCCAGTATTTGCCTTTGTAATTTGCCGAATGCTTCATTTTGCCGCAAATTAATGTCCTCTTTCAGCTCGTCTAAAGAACGCTTAATATTTCTTCGTTTAGCAATAATTTGTTTTTCTAGCTTTGCTCTCTCAGCTTCACTCATGACCGAGGAATCACGGGAATGGTTTTCTTCAAGCTTTTTGAGTTTATTTTTCTCAGCGTCGATTTTCTTTTTTCTGGGCAAAAATTCTTTTTCAAGTTTTTTGCTGACGCGTTTCGCCTCGGGGGACTCGGCTATCACACGATCGTAATTAACATAGCCGATTTTTAACTCCTTAGCGTTTGTTAATCCACAATACATGAGTAGTGGGATTAAACAAAAAGGGATTTTTTTATACATGGTCAAAATTTTACTCCAGATTGTTAGTCGGAAAAAACAGCATTTATTCTAGGACAGCCACTTAGTTCGAAGTTCCTTTTGGGGCCTAAAAACCTGACGAGCCAAAAGAAAATTGGAAATTCTGGACGGTATCCTCTTCAGATTCATTAAAGGGCAGGGCAACACTAACCGTTAAAGCGCCAAATGGAGACAACCACGTCGCTGAGAGGCCAGCCGAATAACGGATATCACCCAAATCAATACCGCTCTCATATACATTCCCAAAGTCGAAAAAGGTACCCATTCTAAGCGACTTGTTATCTTCTAAGAAGGGCACAGGGAAAAATACTTCCACGCCACCCACCAATTTGGTATCCCCACCAAACGTATCACCCTGCGAGTCTACGGGGCCGAGAGTATTATCCTGAAATCCTCGAACGGAATGGACACCACCGGCAAAGTAATGCTCGAAAAACGGCAAATCCTCTGTGTCACCATAACCATCACCATAGCCCACCTCCCCATGTAAAAACAATACAAGATCTTTGGCCAAAGGGAAATACTGTCGTTGCGAATAATTGATTTTGTAATATTCGAGGTCAAGGCCGGGAACCGTGATCAATGCGGATAAACTCCGCTTACCTCCTTCGGTCGGAAATATGGCTTTGTTTAAAGTATCATGGGACCAACCCAATGAGAACGACAAGGTATTAAAAGAATCACCTTCGGCATCAATAAAATCCTGGATTTCCGTTGAGACGTCGCTGCCAGTCTTGAGTGTTGTTTGCTTAAGATCAACATTCGTCTGCAACCGGTTAAACTCCGATAAAGGTATCCCAAAATTTAGACCCGCATTGGCGACATCAGTGGAATAGTTGGAAATATTGGCCGCATCCGCATCTGTTTCTGTATAACCGACATTGAAGCCCCGACTGACCCCACTCTCCGTATAGTAGGGATCAAAGAAACCTACTCTATAAACAGTAGAAACCTCACTGTTGTTGAAGGTAAAGTTAACCCGCTTGCCGGAACCAAATACATTATCCTGCGTCACGCTAGCATTGAAGATTAGTCCTTGCGTTTGGGAAAACCCGAAGCCCGCGGAGATATTTCCCGACGCCTTTTCAACCACACTGTAATTGACGTCAATTTGATCCGACGTGCCAGCGACTGCAGGTGTTTCAACATTAACCTCCTCAAAAAAACCTAGCCTATCGAGCCGGGTTTTAGATCTTTCAATCTTTGCTGTCGATGCGGAGCTAGCCTCCATCTGTCGCATTTCCCGTCGTAATACCTCATCCCGAGTTTTGGTATTTCCGAGCATGTTGATTCGGCGGACATAAACCCGTTTCCCAGGGTCGACAAAAAATGTCAAATTTACGGTTTTTCGCTTTTGGTCAATGTCGGGTACCATGTTTACGTTGGCGAACACATAGCCTTCATCCCCTAGTCGATCTGATATTCCTTTGGAGGTCTCCGTTGCAAGTTTGCGGGAAAAAATATCACCCGGTCCCAATTTGACCAAAGGAATTAATTCGTCGGGGTTAACGATTAGCTTGCCGGAAAGTTTTACCTCCTCTAATACAAAAACGGCTCCTTCTTTCACGTTTATAGTGATGTAAATCTCTTTTTTATTTGGTGTAATCGATACTTGAGTCGATTCTACAGAAAAATTGACATAACCTTGATCAAGATAAAATGACTGGAGCCTTTCCAGATCAGCCGATAATTTTTGCTTGGAATACTGATCATTTTTTGTGTAAAAGGACAGCACATGGCTTGTGCCTAGTTTGAATACATCTAATAAGTCGTCTTCGTCAAAAATTGTATTTCCGACAATATTGATTTGTTTAATTTTTGCGGCTTTACCTTCAGAAATCTCAATCTCAATCGCAACCCGGTTTCGAGTTAAAGTGGTGACCTCAGATTTAAGTTTGACACCGTATTTTCCATGGCTGAAATATTGTCGAAGAAGTTCTTGCTCTACCTTTTCCAACACCTGCCGGTTAAACACTTTGCCTTCTGAAAGACCGATGGCTTTTAATGCCTTAAGTAAGTCCTCAGTACCGATGTCGTCGTTTCCGCTAATTTGGATACCAGAGATTGCAGGCCGTTCTTCTACCGAAACAACGAGAGTGTTTCCCTGTTGTTCTAGCTTTACATCACGAAAAAGTCCTGTTTTAAACAGTGCACGTATCGCCGCTGCTGATTTCGAATCTGTGAATTCGTCACCTACCTTGACTGGTAGGTAGCTGAACACCGTTCCTGCGGAAATGCGTTGGAGTCCTTCGACGCGTATGTCATCAACAGTAAAAGATTCCGCAGCCCATCCAACGTAGCTAGATAGAAAATAGATGAAAGCAATACGAAATAAGTTCGAAAATTTCATCTATTTATGTAACACTCGAGGTCCTAAAAAACAATAAAGCCGATGGATTATCCCATCGGCTTTATTTAAGTTCAAACAAAAAACCTATTTGTGGTTGTTTAGAACTTTTTGTGCTGGGCTTGAAGCGCCCTAAGACCAGCTTTTTTTAGCATAATTGTTACATAATTACTTAATCGTCACTCCAGTTCGTTGAGAAAATAAATTTTGTCATAACGAACGTAAAAGTCCTTCAACATGTTCGCGTTCTGGAAAAGTTTTCTTTTCTTCTATCAAACGGCTCAGTTCTTTTCGGGCTTCGTTTTTTCTTCCCGTTTTTATCAGCGCTTCGGCCAAATGAATTCTGATTTCTGGCAAATGCGGCGCCTGTAGAGCGGCTTGTTGTAATAGAACGAGTCCGCGACTCGGTTTGCCGTTTTGGACGAAAATCCACCCAACGGTGTCCGCGACTTGGGGATTATTTTCCGCTAAAAGAAGCACTTTCTCGGCTAAGTCGACTGCTTTGTTATCTCCTTTCTCCTGATATAGCCAAGCCAAGTTATTTACCACAACGTGATTTTTGGGGTCAAGGGTGTATGCTGTTTCATAGGCTTTTATCGCCTTATTCTGTTGACCGTTATGTTGATATCCTAAGGCCAGTAGAGTCCACGATGCCAAATCGTCTTCGTTTTTTTCGAGCCAGTCCTCTAAGATTGCAAATGCGGATGCATCCTCGCCTAATTCTTTGTGAGTTTGAAATAGCCTTTGTGCCAGCATTGAAGTCTGTTTGACTTTGTACCCTTTCTGAAAAAGTGTTTTGGCTCTAGATAGGTGATTCATTTCTTTTTCGGCGTCTCCTTCCAATTGGTAGCCGATGGGTGATTCTGCATTATTCTTCTGAATGGCTTGCGAAAGATCTATTGATTTTTGATAGTCTTTTTCCCGTAGTGCATTTTGGACTCTAGATATAGCAGCAGGAAGATAAGTAGGATCTAATTCCAGAGCTTTATCCCATGCCATGTTGGCGTCTTCTGTTTGATTCTCGGTATAGAGTGCTTGGGCCAATAGAAAATGATGTTCGGGATTTTTGGGGAAAAGCTTGACAAGTTTCTCAAATGTTCCTAATGCACTGGAATTTTCCCCGGCCGACACTTGGGCAAAACCTAAAGTTTTGAGTACTATAGGATTTTTTGGATGATGCCTATAGGCTTCGCGTGTAATACTCAAAGCCCTTAATGATTTTTTCTCTCTTAAATAATACCGGGCTAGCATTAATATGGGTCTTAGCTCATCCGGGTTTTTATCGCGGGCCATTTCGATCCACGCGACCATTTTTTTGTCGTCTTTTCGGAGTTCAGCGATTTGGGCCAATCCAATGAGGGCTGAAGTGCTGCCAGGTTGGCTTTTTAAGATATGCTCATACCAGTTAGTAGCTTCATCCAAATTATTTCGTTTGGTTTCCAACTGTGCTAGATTCAGCGCAGCTGAAGTGAAGTCTGGGTTTAGGGTTAGCGTTTTTTTCCAGTTTTTTTCCGCGAGTTCAACATCGCCTTTGGCCAAATATGCTGCAGCGATCAGATTTGTGGGAATGGGGCTCTCAGGCTCCTTTTCCTTCATTTGATCGGCTATTTTGATTGCCTGGTCGTATTTTTGTTGTTTTATCAATGCCAAAACAAGGAGCATGTCAGCCTGCATCAAATTCGAACCAACATCTACAGCGCTCTCCAAAGTGCTCACTGCCGAGTTCAAATCACCCGAAGCGATTTGTCCTAACGCTAATTGAGTTTGTATTTCGGTCACATCGGGAGCGAGTTTTGCTGCCTGGCTTAGCATAGCTGTGCCTTTATCCAATTCTTCGTTTTGCAGATACGCGCTACCTCGCAACACTAGGTACTGAACATCGGTTTCACTTGCAGACTCGAATTTTGCCAGCAAACGCAAAGCCTCCTTGGGCTGTTTGAGTTTCATTTTTACAGCGGCTAATAGCTTAACGGCCGGTAAATTTTCGGGGTATCGCTGTAAGTATCCAGACAAATAACGATCAGCGGACTCAAATTCATTTTGGGCGTAAGCGATACTTCCAAGCAATAAGTGGCTTGGAAGGTGATTAGGTTCTGCGTTAACGACTTCTAATAATAGATCTTCCGCTTCCTGTGGTTTGTTATTTTGAAATGCAATTACGGCTTGTAAATAGATTGCAGGAATAAATTTGCCTATGGTGTTAGCAACGTGGTCCAGATCTTTTTGAGCACTGTCATAGTTTTTGTTGGCTATGGTTAATAAGGCTCTACCGACCCGGGCTTTGGGATTGTTCGGTTGTAAATCGATAGCCTTAGAAAACGCGTTCAGTGCATCTTGATGTTGACCATTTGTCCTATGCATCTCCCCCAAAACTAACAAAGCACCGACGTTTGTTTCGTCGTTTTCGATTGACTTGTTTGCATATTCTGTGACTTTATCGTAGTCCTTTTCTAAAAATGCCAGCATGGCTTTTCCCAAAAAGGCCGCACTGGACGAGGGATCCGATTCAAGGGCCAAATCAAAATCTGAACGTGCTTTCTCTACTTCTCCTAATTGCAAATGAGCGCTCCCTTGTAATGCCCGCAACTGTGCTCGAAAAGGTTTAGGGTCGTTATCATTAACCTCAAAACCATTCAATAATTTTTTCGGTTTGCCGACCAAAAGATAAGCTTGTGCTAATGGAACAGCCCATTGATTTTTATCCAGACCGAGGTCCCTCGCTTTTCCCAATTCTTTGATTGCAGCAGGTATTTTGCCAAATTTTAGATAGGTTTCTCCCAGCATTAACCGGGCGTCAGCGTTTCCAGGTGAATCTTTTAACAGATTTTTGAGCTGGATTATGGCCGATTTTACCTCTCCTTTGCTCAAATATTGCTTGGCTTCTTCCAAATAATGTTGGTCGGAATCCGCCGAAACAAAATTCGCGGTGCCCAGTAAAAATAGAATTCCAAGTAATTTATTCAATGTAATCTCCTAGACCTTCAAATTGAATTTATTGAGTAACGAATATAATGTGGGGCGTGTGACATCTAATAGTTCGGAAGCTTTGGAAACATTACCCCCAGTTTCGTTGATGGCTTGGCAAATCGCATGGCGTTCCGCTGCGTCTCGTTCTTCACGCAGTGTTTTAAGGCGAATAGGGTTTTCGCCCGGGCTTAACTGAAGATCATTGAGATCAATCAGAGACCCACTCGCCATAACTACCCCACGTTTTATGCGGCTTTCCAATTCGCGTACGTTGCCAGGCCAATCGTATGCAGCCATGGCATCAGTCGCGGAATCTGAAAACCCGGTTACTTTGGTTTTCATTTGTTTTGTAAATTTCGATAGAAATGCTTTGGCCAGGACCGGGATATCTCCAGTCCTTTCACGAATTGGAGGAATATCGATAATCATTTCATTAATCCGATAGAATAAATCTTCCCTGAATGTACCCTTTTCAATCATCTCGGGAATATTCTGATGAGTTGCGCAAACGACACGAACATCAACCGCGATAGATTTTCTCCCACCGACCCGTTCAACAACGCGTTCTTGGAGAAATCTAAGCAATTTGGCTTGCAAAGATAATGGGATATCGCCAATTTCATCAAGAAAAAATGTACCGCCGTCAGCGAGTTCGAATTTGCCTTTCACCTGCTGGTTAGCGCCGGTAAAGGCCCCTTTTTCATGCCCAAATAACTCGCTTTCTAGAAGATTTTCTGGGATTGCTGCTGAGTTAACCGCGATAAAAGGTTTTTTTGCTCTTGCGCTTAAGGTATGTAGTGCGCGGGCAAGTACCTCTTTACCTGTTCCACTTTCGCCGAGTAGCAACGTTGTCATGTCGGTTGGTGCTAATCTTTCGACCATACGACATACTTCGTGCATTTCGGGACTAGCAGCAATTATTCCATCGAGTGGATTACTCACATTAACATGGGCGAGTTTCCGATTTTCTTCCTCTAACTCGAATAGCTTAAATGCCCGATCGACCACCAATCCTAATATTTTTGCGTCAATCGGTTTTTGATAGAAATCGTAGGCTCCATACCCGATTGATTTGACGGGATTGGCGGTATCATCATTGCCCGTTATCACAATCACTTTTGTGTGTGGTCTCAGCGATAGGATCTCTTGTAAAATCTTATACCCTTCGGTACTGCCGCCAGGGTCTGGCGGTAATCCAAGATCCAGGGTTACAACCGATGGCGCGTGTTTTTTTACGGCATTTATTGCTGATTCATGATCTGCCGCGACATGTACTTTGTAGTTGTCAAAGCTCCACCTCAATTGGCTTTGTAGTCCCGGATCGTCTTCGACGACAAGCATGGTTTGGTTATTCAATTCTTAGATACCTTAGGCTAATGATTGCGGAGACAAAAGTGGAATTATGCATTTGAATAAAGTCCCAGAAGCGGGTTGGCTTTGAACGTTGAGATCACCACCAAGGGAAAGGAGATATTCACGACTTTCATAGGCCCCTATTCCCATGCCGGTTAAACCTTTAGTGGTATCAAAAGGCTTAAATAGCCGGTTACGGATAAATTCTTCATCCATTCCACACCCGTTGTCTTTAATCAAAACTATAGCTGAATTTTCTCTGGTTTGTAGAGTTACAGATACTTCTCCATTTTTGCCTGTAGCTTCCTGCGCGTTTTGTAAAATATGCTCGAAAGTCGACGACAAGCGATCGTGATCGGCTTTTACAGTAATCTTTTTGGTATTGCGGGTATATATGGGGTTGGGTTGTTGATTTGAGCGTGAATTGGTCACTTCAATCAACAATTGATCTAAGTTTATTTCTTTTTTTGATCCCCCGGATCCCGCATTTCGTAATTGAGACATTAATCGGTTCATTTTTCCAACAGCATGATCGACTGTTTTCACGGTATCGTTCATAAATTCAAGGTTGTTTGCATGTTTCTCAGCATTACAAACAACAAGAGATAGCTGTGCGATCAAATTTTTCAAGTCGTGTATTACAAATGCCGATAGCCGATTGAACCCCTCGAATTGACGGGCTTGCGCCAATTGTTTAGCCGCTTCTTCAAGAGCTAGATAACTTGCAGCTTGCCGACCCGCTGTTTTTAACAAATCGATAACCTCCCAATTCCAATCGATTGGTGTACGTGGCTGAGTCAACAAAACAATCCCAAGTAGAATGTCACCATGAAAAAGAGGGACCAAAAGCCAGGCATTTTTATGTCCTTGAAGCCATCCAGGTTTTTGCAGGCCCGAATACAGTTCTGGCAGCGTTTCGATTTCATTTAAATTGAGCACCCATTGTTGATTTTTCATATATTCAACGATTGGATCGTGATTGAATACATGATCAATGTGAATGTCTGGATTGCCATAGCTTCCTCGTAGTTCGTAGTCGCCATTTTCTCCTGCTATCCACAACAATCCGCTAGGGCTTTCAACAAGGTCGGATATGGTCAAAATCACACGTTCCACTAGAGGCACATTATCTGAAACATCGGATAATCGAGAGATCATCCGGAGCCATTCATTCCGATAATCGTAGCTATAGTTGAAAAAGTGTTTGTTGAGGAATACACGTAATTTTGCTCGTGCCTGACCCGAGAATAAAAGCAAAACCAAAAACAAAAATCCGAATGTAACGAAAATTATCTGTACAACTGTTCCCCATTGTCCTCCATATATCTTGATGTAGTAGCCTGCAACGGCCATGACCAAGAGATAACAGCCAGTTACCAATAGTGTTGCGGAATGAAAAACAATGCCTCTTGAAACCGCAATATCGACCGACCAGGACGGATTGCGAATCGAGGCAATAGCAATTAAGGGTGTTAACAGTGCGACGACGATCCCTCGTGCCGCCCAAATTTCAGAGGATACTCTCTTAAAAAGCAAAGTATCGGAAAAGAGATAGAAGTCATAAGTGAACGTACACCCTAGAGCGAAACATAAAAATTTAATATGCCAGCGTTGCTCTGGACGCGTGTTTCGGTAAAGCTGTTCAATTATTACTAAACCAAGGACTGCCGCGAGTAGTTGGGTGAAAATTTGTGGATCGGGTAAATCGATTAAAGATAAGGGGGGTAGTATGAATGGGAAGCCCCATACAAAGAACAAGCTACAACAAAATAACCCATATATCACATGGGTTTGGTAGGTGAAAAACAGACTGAGCTTAGATTCTGTAGGATCTACCGATACTTTTAGTACCTGGGAGAGAAAGATTAACCAAACAAAGGAATGAATTACCTCCAAGGTCCGTACTATGGCAGGTGAAATAAATACAAATCTGGATTCTAATCCGATAATACCTGCCCAAACTGCGGTAACCAAAGTGGCAAAAATAAGGGATTTACCCTGTGCTCCACCACGCCATCCGGTGAATAGTAAGACCGATAAAAGAAGGTAGGTTAGGGCAGCGGTTAGATAGCTGTAAAATCCGATATCCATACAGTTCTATCTCTGCCGAATATTAGCTGCTTTAGCGGGCACCCTTTCCCCATAATACAACTTCAATCGTTTGCACCAAAATCATAAGATCTAAAAATAAGCTGTAATTTTTTACGTAATAGAGATCGTATTGAAGTTTCTGTATGGCATCTTCCAAACCTGCACCATAGGGGTAACAGAGTTGAGCCCACCCGGTTATTCCTGGTTTAACACGATGCCGCTCTGAATAAAAGGGAATAGATTCGGCATAGGTTTCCACAAACTCGGGCCGCTCAGGCCGAGGTCCGACAAAACTCATTTCGCCTTTTAACACATTGATTAGTTGAGGAAGCTCATCGATACGACAAGTTCGAATAAACATACCGACTCGCGTTATCCGATCATCTTGCCCCTCTTGCATTTGGACCGCACCATTTTTTTCCGCGTCGGTTTGCATGCTACGAAATTTAATGACTTCAAATAGCTGCCAATTCAACCCAACCCGCACTTGTTTATAAAATATGGGGGATTTAAATCGGCATTCAATCAAAATTGCCAATGCTGTAATCAACATAATTGGCCAGATTAGTGCTAACAAAGTTAAACTTGCTACGATATCGAACAGACGCTTGAGGATGGTTTGCATACCACCGATACGAAACCCATCAGAAAATACCAACCAACTGGGTTGTAAACTATCAACCTTGATCATGCCGGCTTCGCGTTCGAAAAAAGTTAGCAAATCTACGATTTCGAATCCATTCATTTTGCAATCGAGAATTTCATCAACCGCTAAGGATTGACGTCGATCGTCCGGAGCAACAACAATTTCATCTAAATCATGTTCTATTGCATATTCGTTCAACGGTATATTTAAATCGATTATTCGATTTTCAGGCAGCACTGAGGTTTCACCCGCCATTCGGATGCCAGCTACAACTTGAAAATTTTGACAAAGTGGGCTGTTTTCTAATGCTAGAACTTTTGCGGCATTTGTACCGGAACCTACGATGAGTACACGACGTTTCAGATTCTCCTGATCGACTGCCCGGTAAAATATAAGCCGAATAATTATCACGCCGAATAAAGCAACCAATAGGGCATAACCAAATGCTCCACGTCCTACGAAATAGGTTGGGAAAGTATAGAAAAAAAGGCTCATGACGACTGCGCCGATTAAAAATCCGGCTAGAATCCTTAGATGTACGCCAGCACTTTTGTAGTCAGTTGTGCGCTGGTATAAGCCCATACTAGTGGCGCATACCAAAAACGTGATGGAAAGCACTGTGGCGGGTAGGAGCAAAGTTTCGGGCCATTCGGGATGTTGGGGAAATCTGAACCAATAACCTAGATAGATCGATGCAAAAAAAATGCATATTTCTATGACTACCAAGAAAAAATAAACTGCCGAGATGTAATGGCGAAAAATTCGAATCATTTGTATTTTCGAAGTTAGAAATCTATTAATGCCAATCAGGCTGGTCTGGAGTAGATCATCCAATTTTCGGACGTCCTCGTTGTTCAGGATTTGAGGTTTCTCGTATCCTTCTGGTCAAATACTAGTGAAGAGACTAAGCTTTTGCTAGTAATCTAAATTATTGGCACTAACCCTCAAATAATAGGAGACATCATGCACCGAGTTTGTGATTCCAAAATAGGAGTTGTCGGACTAGGCTATGTGGGCCTACCGCTTGCTGTAGAGTTCGGTAAAAAATTCCAAACGATTGGTTTTGACATTAATAAACAGCGAGTAGAAGAGCTTAAACGGGGAGAAGATAAATCCTTAGAAGTTGATCCCGAGGAACTTCGTAATATCAAAGGTCTCAGCTACACGGATAGTTATCAGGACTTGTCCGGGTGTAATACCTTTATCGTTACCGTTCCGACCCCAATTGATGCCAACAAACGACCGGATTTGTCGCCTTTAATCGGGGCGAGTCAGTTATTGGGTAAAATTTTAAAGTCAGGGGATGTGGTGATTTATGAATCCACGGTCTATCCTGGTGCAACTGAGGAAGTTTGTATCCCCATTTTAGAATCCGAATCTGGATTAAGCTTTAATCAAGACTTTTTTGCCGGATATAGTCCCGAACGTATCAATCCAGGTGATAAGAATCACCGGGTCACTACGATTAAAAAGGTGACTTCTGGATCTACGTTGGAGGCCACTGAGCTGGTCGACGAGCTATATCGTGCTGTAATTACTGCAGGCACCCATAAAGCCAGTAGTATCAGGGTTGCGGAAGCTGCAAAGGTCATTGAAAACACTCAAAGAGACGTTAATATTGCATTAATTAATGAACTGGCGATGCTCTTTAATGAACTTGGCTTGAATACACTAGAAGTGTTGGAGGCAGCTGGAAGCAAATGGAATTTTTTACCGTTTAGACCAGGTCTTGTTGGTGGTCATTGCATTGGCGTCGACCCCTATTATTTGACTCATAAGGCACAAGAAATCGGGTATCACCCGGAAATGATTCTGGCAGGTCGAAGAACCAACGACGGTATGGGTGTTTATGTGGTGAATCGGGTGGTCAAATTGATGGCCAATAAACGTATTCATATCGCTCAGTCGAATGTGTTGATTCTTGGTGTTACGTTTAAAGAGAACTGTCCAGATATAAGAAATACTCGTGTCATCGATATGATCGAGGAACTTCAAGGCTACGATGCCAACGTTGATGTCTACGATCCATGGGTGGATCCGGTGGAGGCTAAGAAGGAACTCGGTTTCGAATTGACGCCGACATTAGATGAAGGGTTCTATGATGCTATTATCGTTGCAGTTGCCCACGAACAGTTTATTGAAATGGGAGTGGATACTATCCGTGCGTTGGGTAAAGCGAATGCTGTTCTCTTCGATATAAAATATATCTTGCCGGAAGAATCTGTAGACGCTTATTTGTAACAAACACTAAAACTAGATCGCATGAAAATACTGGTCACAGGCACAGCGGGATTTATTGGTTCCAACGTCGCATTACGTTTGTTGAAACGGGGAGATGAGGTTATCGGTTTAGACAACGTTAACGACTATTATGATGTTAATCTGAAAGAAGCACGTCTCGCTCGCCTTAAAGAATTTGAAAACTTTCTTGAGGTTAGAGAAGACCTGGAAAACAGAAAGGCAATTAGTCATACTTTTGATCATTATCGTCCTCAAAGAGTCATCAATCTCGCTGCCCAAGCTGGTGTGCGATATTCGTTGGAAAATCCCCATGCATATATAGATTCGAACCTAGTTGGTTTTTGTCACATCCTGGAAGGGTGTCGCCACACTCAAGTAGAGCATTTGGTTTATGCTTCCAGCAGTTCGGTATATGGAGCTAATACCTCTATGCCGTTCTCAATACATGATAATGTCGACCATCCGCTTAGCTTATATGCGGCAAGTAAAAAAGCTAATGAGCTTATGGCACACACCTACAGCCAATTATATGCTTTACCCACAACCGGGTTGCGTTTTTTTACAGTTTACGGGCCGTGGGGCAGGCCGGATATGGCCTTATTCCGGTTTACCAAAAATATTCTTGAGGATAAACCCATCGATGTGTACAACTATGGTAAACATCGTCGAGATTTTACCTATATTGACGATATTGTCGAAGGAGTTGTGCGTGTTCTCGATCACGTTGCTGAACCCAACCCTGATTGGCGTAGTGACCAGCCTGACCCTGGGACCAGCAAAGCGCCCTATCGCCTTTATAATATTGGTAACCACCAGCCGGTTGATTTACTCCATTTTATTGAAACCTTGGAAAATAGTTTGGGTAAAAAAGCGGAAAAAAATTTCCTTCCCTTACAAGATGGAGATGTACCAGATACCTATGCCGATGTCGATGATTTAATGCGAGACGTTGGCTATCAACCCGAAACCCCGGTCGAAATTGGTATTGAACGATTTGTTGAATGGTATAAAAAGTTTTATGATGTGTGAATGGATGTTTCTCACATTCCCATTCTCGGGTTTGCGGCTTATAGCGGTACTGGAAAGACCACTTTACTGACCCAACTGATCCCCTTGCTCAAAGTTCAATGCCTTCGCATTGGGTTAATAAAGCACAGCCATCACAATTTTGAAATAGACAAGCCAGGGAAAGACAGCTATCGCCATAGGGAAGCCGGTGCATCACCCGTAATGGTTTCCTCTCGTTTTCGCAGAGCAGTGATTTGGGAGCGAAGTGAGCCCAGTGAACCGTCGTTGTTGGAGGAGCTTAGTTATTTCGATAAGGCTGGGCTGGATCTTATTTTGGTGGAAGGGTTTAAACGTGAACCTTTTCCCAAGATAGAACTGCACAGACCGTCCCTTGGCAAACCCTTGCTGTTCCCAGAAGACGATTCGATTATTGCCATCGCGTCTGATGATAAATTTTTGGCGACTATTAAATTGCCGGTGTTTGATCTGAACAGACCTGCTCAGATAGCCGATTTCATCGTCAACCGTTTCTTGACCGATGACCCAGATTGACTCTTGTGTGAAATCTCATAAGGCTGAATTGTTATCTCTTGAGCAGGCTTTTGAACAAATCTTTGAAAGCATTAGGCCCCTAATAGGGAGAGAAACTTTAAATTTAAAAGACAGTTTGAATCGCATTATTGCGGAGGATATAAAGTCGGAAAACGATATTCCGCCGCATCGAAACTCCTCGATGGATGGATATGCTATAAGCAGTCGTGATATTCCAGTTTCAGGTACCTCTTACTTGACTGTTGTCGGAACATCTTGGGCGGGAAGGCCGTATCTAAACAACTTATCTCCAGGGCAATGTGTTCGAATCTTCACTGGCGCGGCGGTTCCAGAGGGTGCTGATACGGTCATAATGCAGGAAGATGTTAGGCGTCAAAACGATTCAGTCGAGATTCCTAACTCGATCAAGGCTGGAGAAAATCTTAGGTATCCGGGTGACGATGTTAGTAAGGGCCAGAAAATATTTTCTTCGGGTAGGCGTTTAAGGGCTGAAGATCTGGGAATCCTCGCCTCAATTGGACGGCTATCCGTCCCGGTTTTTCGAAAGCTATGTGTTGCATTTTTTTCAACGGGTGACGAACTTCGACCACTCGGGCGGTCTTTGGAGTTTGGTGAAATTTATGATAGCAATCGATACACTTTGTACGGACTTTTGTCGTCTTTAGGTATTGATCTGCTGGATATGGGTACCATACCGGATAATTCTGATGAAATAAAAAGCGCATTAACGGAAGCTGCGGCGGAGAGTGACGTGATTATTACCACCGGTGGCGCTTCTGTCGGAGAAGCAGACTATTTGTTCGAGGCGATTAATGAGGTTGGACAAATCAAATTTTGGAAAATTGCTATTAAACCTGGAAAACCACTTTTGTTTGGGAATATTAATGACCAGGTTTTTTTCGGGCTTCCAGGAAATCCTGTGTCTGTTGCAGTGACATTCCATAAGATTGTATCGCCGATTTTGAAAGTAATGATGGGAGAAAAACACCAATCAACACTTAAAATAAAAGCCCGTTGTGGTTCTATACTTACAAAAGAGGCAGGAAGGCGAGAATTCCAACGGGGCTTTTTAGAGCGGAATGAAGATGGGGAATTGATTGTTAAACCTTTTAAAAGTCAGGGTTCCCACATCCTAACTTCGGTGAGCCAATCAAATTGCTTCATTGTATTACCTGAAGAAAGCACCGGATTAGAGGAGGGACAATATGTGGATGTTGAACTTTTTGCAACCTTATGACCCTTTGAGGAGAAATGAAGCTATATGAGTAGAAAAGGCATACTAGTGACCGGTGGTGCGGGTTATATTGGCAGTCATGTTGTCAAACAGCTAGGCGAATTAGGCGAGAACATTGTTGTTCTTGATGATTTGTCCACTGGATTTGCAAATTCCGTGCTTCATGGTGAACTTATCGTCGGAAATACCGGTGATAAGGTTTTGGTAAAAAGAATTCTGAAAGACCACGGGATTGAGTCGGTCCTTCATTTCGCCGCGCACACCATTGTTCCAGAATCTGTTTCGGATCCTTTAAAATATTACGGCAACAACACCTGCAATACGCGTAATTTGCTTGAGTGCTGCGCCGCGATAGGGGTCAAGCATTTTATCTTTTCTTCAACTGCCGCCACGTATGGTATACCGGAAAGCACTTTCTGTTCGGAAGATTCACCCACCCATCCGATAAATCCTTACGGAACTTCTAAACTCATGAGTGAGACGATGCTTAGAGATCTTTCTTCAGCAAATGATCTACGACACGTTATTCTGCGTTATTTTAATGTGGCAGGGTCTGATTCGGAAGGTAACATTGGGCAATCGACGAAAAATGCCACTTTACTCATCAAAGTGGCGGCCGAAGTCGCGGTAGGGAAACGTGATCATCTTTACGTATTTGGGAGCGATTACCCTACCGACGATGGTACTGGAGTGCGTGATTACATCCATGTATCTGATCTTGCGGATGCTCATATTCAAGCATTGAAGTATCTGCGTAATCGTGGTGAATCTACAACCTTGAATTGTGGGTATGGCCATGGGTACAGTGTACGGGAAGTGATCGATACTATGAACAGTGTGAATGGCGTTCCGATCAAAACAATCGATCAACCCAGGCGGGCAGGCGATCCCCCCGCTTTGATCGCCAAAGTCGATAAGATACACCAGACCTTCGAATGGACACCAAAATATGATGATTTGACCGAGATTGTTAAAACGTCGCTCAATTGGGAAAGACAATTGAATCGGAAAAGCGAAACGGTTCCAGAATATTCGGGCTAGGGATTCGATGTATCATGCAATGAACAAAAATTTTCTATCGTAGCATCCTTTAAGAAGTTGGTGGGGGTACTGAATGTTGATAGATATCAGGAAATGCCTGTACTTATGCGAGGAACTGCCGAAAGTAATTTTTTTGTGTAGGCATGTCTTGGTCGATTACAAACTTGGTCAGTGAGCCCTCGTTCGACGATCTGTCCCTGGTACATGACTGCAGTTTCATCGCTGATATACTCTACTACCCCAATATCGTGGGTGATAAATAGCAGAGTTAGATTTCGTTCACTACGCAAATCCATCAGTATCTGAAGGATTTCGGCCTGAACCGAAACATCCAAGGCGCTGGTGACTTCGTCGCAGACAATAAAATCCGGATTTAAAACCAGCGCTCGAGCGATACCAATTCGCTGCCTTTGTCCGCCAGAGAATTCGTGGGGATAGCGCCATAAGTGCTCTGCTTCCAATTGCACCCTCTCCAATATTTTCTTGGCCAGTTCAATGCGTTCTTCTCGATGCGACCCAATGCCATGAACTGCCATAGGTTCAGTTAAGGTCGTGGCGATGCTGAGTCTTGGATTAAGGGATGACATGGGATCCTGGAAAATTATCTGCATTCGGCTGCGATAGGGCTGCATTAACGCCCGGTTAAACGTAGAGATTTCTTCACCACCAAAACGAATAAGACCACCTGTCGGTTCAATCAAGCGCAGGATACCCCGGCCCAAAGTGGTTTTACCAGAGCCTGATTCACCTACCAGCGCGAGAATTTGACCTTGGGGGATTTGCATATTGACATCGTTGACTGCCTTGACAAAATCTACGGTGTGCATAAGCAAGCCCCGCTTTATTGGGAAATAAATGCTCAATTTTTCTAATTCGATCAAAGGGGTGGAATGTGATGTTGTTTCATTCGAAGAGTGTGACCGAAGGGGGTAGGAGACGCTACTTACCACTGTGTCTATCTGTTCTCGTGCATGCTTTAAGTTTTCGGGTAAGGCTGCCAACAGTTGTTTGGTATATTCGTGTTGAGGTTGTCCCAATACTTGGTTTAAGGTTCCACATTCCACAATTTCCCCCAAACGCATCACTGCCAAGCGATGGGCCATTTTCGATACCACCCCAAAATCGTGGGTGATAAACAAAATACTCATACCCTTTTTTTCTTGGAGGTTTCGCATAAGTTGTAGGATGTCTTGCTGGATGGTGACGTCCAAAGCAGTGGTGGGTTCATCTGCGATTAATAATTCCGGTTCACAAGCAATGGCCATGGCTATCATGACACGTTGTCGCTGACCTCCGGAAAGGCGGTGTGGATAATCATCGAATCGTTCCTTCGCATCATGAATATTGACTTCTTTTAGCGATTCAATTGCCCTGAATTTAGCTTGTGTGTAATTCAAGTATGGATGGTGCAATTGCAATGCTTCGATGATTTGATCTCCGATGGTAAACACCGGGTTCAAAGATGTCATGGGTTCCTGGAAAATCATGGCGATTCGGGACCCGCGAATTGCTCGGCGTTCCTCATCGGGTAGACTCAATAAATCGATGTTTTTAGGTTCGGAGTAGTTTTTTCTAGATCGAAACTGAATACTTCCACTTGGGTGGGAACTAATATCTGCTGGTAGCAATTGCATGATCGACAATGCAGTAATGGATTTGCCACTACCTGATTCACCGACTAAGCAAAATGTTTCTCCCCTATTTATCTCAAAGCTAATGCCATTCACAGCCTTAACCGATTCACCACCTGTTTCCAGATAGGTTCTTAGATCCTTTATTTCCAGCAGTGTTTCAGTCATAGGATTATCAATTAAGCATATTACCGATCTTTAAGTTTAAAGGCCCCCATACTGCGAAAGTGCTACTGGCCTTTAGATACAAATGACTCATTGGAGGCGGGTAACTCTACCCAGAAAGTACTACCAACCCCGGGTATACTGTCGACACCTATGCGGCCATCCATCATTTTCACCAAATTCATAGCAATCACAAGTCCAATTCCCGTTCCCTCAACTTCACTATGGTCCATTTCAATGCGTTCAAAGGGTTGAAAAAGCTTTTCTTGTTGCTCGGTCGAAAACCCCATGCCTTGATCGACGACTTCAAAGCGAAACCAATGCTGTTCCATACTTTTTACAGAAAGAGTAACGGTTCCATGTTTTCGATTATATTTGACGCCATTGGACACAAGGTTGATTAGTATTTGCTTAAGACGGACAGGATCAGCGTGCAGGTAACGGTTAGGTGTAGGCTGAATTTGAGTAACCAAAGTAACTTGATGCTGCCTTGCAAGTGGTTGCATGATCGATTCAACAGAGTCAACAGTGTTTTCTAGCTGAATGTTTTCGAAAGATAATTGTAAATGTCCAGTCTCTATGCGACTGAGATCAAGTACTTCGTTTATAAGCTTAAGAAGATGGTGTCCTGCTTTTAAGATTTCCAGTACATTTTCACGATGCGACTCGTTCAATTCACCTCCAGGATCGGATTCCATGAGCTGAGCAAAACCGAGTATCGCATTAAGAGGGGTACGCAATTCATGACTCATACGGGATAGGAATGTGCTTTTGGCCTCGTTCGCTATTTCTGCCGATTCTTTGGCTTCGACCATTGCTTTGTGGGCGGATTTTAGTTCCTGGTTGGCTTTTGACAACGCATCGGTACGCTCAGCGATCTGTTGCTGAACACTAAAAAGATTTGCGCTCATTTTATTGAAAGCGTTAGCAAGTTTTCCGAGTTCATCGCTACTTTGAATATCAACGGGTGTTTGTAGGTTGCCCCTACGGATTTCGTCGATAGCACTATGTAATTTTTTAATAGGTTGAATGAACAAAAATTTCAATGCGGTGAATATCGCTATTGCAACTAATACAGCAGTTGTTATCAAAGTTGCTACTACGATATATCCTAATTTGTTACCCGCTGAAAATAATTCTTGATCGGGCAAGCCAGCCACTAAAACAAAACTAGAATGGATACCTTTGGTTTGCAAAACCCACTTTTTACCGTTAAGAATTGTAGTAGAGGACTCCTTGTTTCGATTTCTATCATTGAGTGGGTAGGCTAGATTTTGTGGAAGTTTAGATGCTATCTTACTATAAGCCTTCTGGATTAGAATATTACCCTGGATATCGGTAAAAAAGATTTCGCCGGACATGCCAATGCGGGTTTCCTCGATGAGTTTCTGCAAAAACGTTAAATCAATGCACATAATGAAATAACCCCGATTACTCGGACTACGATAAGGGGTTACTGAGCGGTCATAAGCCTTGATTGCTTTCGCCATTAAAAATGCAGTTTTGCCGGTATCTGGATTACGAATAAACTTCGCCAGTAAAATGACGTAATGATTCAAAATACGGTGGGATCACCTTA
>CAZZET010000009.1:0-19585 GCA_964653275.1 uncultured Methylococcales bacterium | reverse complement strand
ATAAACTTCGCCAGTAAAATGACGTAATGATTCAAAATACGGTGGGATCACCTTAGTTTCTGGAGTGAATTCATTCAGTCCTGCAGTCATTCTGACATCCTCGATTCCATTGGCTAGAAGTATCCGAATATCGGAATAGTGTGGGTATGCCTTTTGATACCCAGCAAGCATTTGTAACAGCCTAGGTTGGAAAATTGTATATCGTAGCTTTTCGTCGTCGGTAAGGATGTATTTATGAAGATATGGAGCGTTGGAAAATTGGCTAATATTTGCTTCGGCGCTGTTGAACTCGTGTTCAACCGTATACGCTACCTGTGTAAGTACCGTATCCATTGCCCGCAGGATCATTTTCGATGTCGTATTTCGCAATTCATTTTGGGCGATCCATGCGATTATCAGCGAGGGCGCGAAAATAATTGGTACTACAACCAAAATTAACTTGGTTTTTAATTTCAATGTTTCATCCCATCAATGGATAATCTGCGCAAATATCCGGTTATGCTCTTTTACAATCCGTGGTGGAAGTGTTTTATTAAATTCTGATCTTTTAAGTTGATTGGGAGTCACTTTTAGAACCGGGTCCTCCAATAATTTTTTGGGCAAGTACTTTTCTGCAGCTGTATTTGGCGAAAGATAGTGTACATAAGTAGCTAAACGAGCCGCATTTTTGGGTTCATTGAGAAAGTTAATAAAGGCCATCGCCAATTTTTTGTTACTGGAAGATTTCAAGATTACCAAATAATCGACCCATAAATTTGCGCCTTCTTCGGGGATTACATATTCAATATTCGGATGGAATTTCCGCGCAAAGAGTACGTCTCCGCTGTACATCATTGATACCCATATTTGACCTGTGATTAACCTGGATTGTGGGCTCATTTCGATGTAACCATAGTCTTTAACGTAGGGTTTTTGTTTTGTTAATAGGTGTTCAGCTTCAGCCAGCTCTTTAAGATTGTTGGTATTAGGGGAATAACCGAGCGCCTTTAAAGCTATGCCGATGAGATCCCTGGAATCCTTAAGCATCAGGATTTTTCCATGCAGCGATACGGGTGGATTGAACAAATGTTTCCAAGTTGTAGGCTTTTCCAGCACAAGATCAGAGCGGTAGCCGATGCCCAATGTTCCCCAAAAATAGGGCACAGAAAATCCGTCGACGCCTATATACGCTGTACGCCACCGCGCACCGACGTGGCGGAGATTGGGTATCTGTTTTTCTGTTATCGGAGCAAGCCAACCCATTGATCGGTAGGCATCGACTTGGATGCCTGTCATCAACACCAGATCGTATCCCCGGCCTCCTGACTCGGCGAGAATCCCATTCATGGTTTCTGAGGTTTCAAAATAAACTTCTGAGACTTCCGCGTTGAACTGCTGTTCGAATTCTTTGACCAATTCGGGATCAAGGTACTGGGACCAATTTAAAAAAATCAGTTTTTGGTTTTTGGTTTTTGAATTCTGATCGTTGAGATTTTCGGCTGATAGATTGGCCGTAAAACCAAGTAGTACTATCAGGATACAACGAGCTACGTTAAAGTGATCTTTTTTGAGTTTCAATATAAGACTCATCGGTTGATTTAGGCTTAACGAACGGTGTTTGCCCTTTAGATGCACAGGCTAAATGACGCATAGGAGTACGTGTCACTTCAGTCCAAAGACTGGAGAATTCCTTATTTTAAGGAAGAATTGGGTAATGATTGTGCCTTTTTTAAAGCATATTGAAGGAACAAGTTAAATTTGCTGTATTCCCCATATGGAATGGTTATTATCTTTAATTTGTGCCGCAATTAAACTGGTGTAGTATGGCAAAATCTCTTTATTTACACAATAATTCTAGATGCTGGTTTCCCGCGTATTTGTACAAATACATTTGCGAGTTGAACAATAAACTTTTTTAAAAAATGATAGAGAAAGAAGAGCTTGCTAGTGTTAATAACAGCGACGCAAATGAAATTATCAAAGTAACAGCCGGCTTGACAGGAGCTGAATTTTATCGAACTTTAGTGTGGCAAATCGCAGTTGTGCTGAAGGTGCGGTGTGTGATTGTCTGTGAGGTTATACCGCCTGACTTGCGGAGTGCCCAAACGCTAGCAATTTGGGAAGGCGACAAATTCCATAACAATTTCGAATACGAATTGATTGGTACTCAATGGAAAGCCGCTGTGGATCATAAGAGCTGTTATTGTTCAGAAAACATTGTGGACCTTTTGCCAGAAAGTCAGTTTTTGCCTAATATATGTATCGACAATTGTTTAGGTGTTCCACTATTCGATTCATTGGGGAAGCCTTTAGGAGTGCTGGCGGTTCTGCATCAGGAGGCGTTAACGAATGTTTCCTGTATTGAATCTATCCTAGACGTTACCTCCGTCCGTACTGCAGTTGAAATAAAACGCATGAGGGAGGAGAAAATATTGCGACTAGCAAAAAAGGAAGCTGAATGTACTAGCCGTATGACGACTGAATTGTTGGAAAGTTTGAACCATGATTTACGCTCGCCGATGAACGTTGTTTTAGGTTATGCCAAGCTGCTTCTTTCAGATTCGAAAGAACCTTTAAATAAGGTACAACATGACCGGGTTAAGTGGATTCTTAAAGGCGCCGAACGATTGATGGAAATTATTGACGAAATACCCGTTTCGCCTGGGGAGGTTTCAAAAGCCGAACAAACCGACAATCCTACGATAGAGAAAAATAAATCGGTTCCCCCAATAAAAACCAGTGGTTTCTCAAAAATTCTTTATGTTGAAGATAATATCGCCAATCTGAGGTTAATGGAAAAATTTATAAAAAGAAGGCCTGATACACTTTTATTTGCGACTCCCCGAGCCCAAGAGGGTTTGGATTTAGCATTTTCCCAACATTTTGATCTTATAATGCTGGATATTAACCTTCCTGGAATGAGCGGGTACGAAGTTTTAAAACAATTGAAAAGTCGAAGGGATACCAGAGACATCCCGGTAATTGCTGTCAGTGCTGATGCTATGCCAAAAAATATAGAAAAGGCTCAGGTGGCAGGTTTTCAAGAGTATGTGACTAAGCCTTTTGATTTTGCCCATTTGAATGAGATAATAGATAATGCGCTAGCAGTGGGTGCGGGAATAACGTGAACATTTATCATTGCGTCAAATTAATGCAATCCCTCTTCATCAGTCACTGAATATGGTCTGTTTAACAAAACCTGCATCATAGTCGATCATCTGCGATTACCCGGTTGTGCCCCTTTTCTTTAGCTTGCTGAAGTGCGGACTCAGCACGATGTAAAAAACTATCCACATTGTCGTCATTCCGCAATTTTGATATTCCAACTGAGGCAGTCACTTGGCCAATAGGTTCACCGTTATCCTTTCTTTGCAATCGACTTTTTGACAGTGCATCGCATGTTTGGTTTGCGACCTGTTTGGCTCGTGTTTCCGTCGAATTCAGCAATAACATTGCCATTTTATCGCCGCTATATCGGGCAACAGTATCGTTTTCTCTAACGAACTGTTTTAATAGGGTCGCAGTGTATCGGAGTATTTTGTCGCCAATTAAGTGGCCATGCTTGTCATTTACACGCTTGAAATGGTCTAGATCAATCAAGACAAAGTATGTTTCTACAGGTTTGTCAGTTTTGGTATAGAACAGAGCATGCACGATTTGGTCAAAAGCGCGCCGGTTGAGGATACCGGTCAAAGAGTCTGTATCCGCAGTTTCTTTCATGGTTTCCAGCTCACTTCGTAACCGTTCGACTTCGTCATTGGTTTCGGTCAGTTTTAATTGAAGATCCTGGCTTAATTGCGCGAGCTGCTTAGTTTCGCTCATAATTGCATCAACCACTAGTTTGACATCTTCGGTGGTTTTCGTGGTGGTTAGTTTATTGGTTTCGTCGGTAAAATGATTATTGCAAGTGGATGCTTTTTGTGAAGTCGACTTTATTTCCAGTATTGTTTTATCGACAAGGGTTTTTAAATTGGAACCCACGCGTTCGTACTTTTCCGGTGAACCGCTTAGTACATAATCCTCATAGAGTTTTTGGCAGAAATTGGGTGTTATGGCGTTTTTCGCCATGATCTGTTTATCGAGCAATTCGTTTAATCCTTTATTATTACCTGATACGTATTCATACCAGATCGCGTAGTTAGTGGGGTTAACCGGTGCTCCGTGTTGGGACATTAGTGGCAATGCCATCCGGAGATATTCCGCTGCTTTGTCGGTGTCTTCCGCATAATTGGGTACAAGAGGTGACGATATTTTCATTTTAAATTGGACTCGCCGGTTTTTTTTGCTCTTTATGTTAAGGGATATTGATTGATTTAAATTTAGACCAAAATCAAAAAAGTGATGCACCAAACCTTTAAGAAAATTTCCAAAGAAATCGACCGATGTCTTCGAAAAGATCAGCGGACTTTTGTGCGACGATTGAGCAAGCTAAAGAAAAATTATGACTGTGGTCGTAATATTTCAATGCATCTTATCGAGCTCGGTAAGCGTATTGAATATTCCATAGGTTTCAAGGCCCGCCGCATCAATGCTATGCCCAGTATCCAATTCCCCGATCTCCCAGTTGTCGAAAAAAAGGAAGATATTTCAAAGGCAATATTAGACCATCAGGTCGTTATTATTTGTGGTGAAACCGGTTCTGGTAAAACGACTCAGCTGCCAAAAATATGCCTCTCGATTGGACGGGGAAGTGATGGCTTTATCGGCCATACTCAACCGAGACGGATCGCTGCCAGAAGCGTCGCGGCTAGAATTGCTCAAGAGCTTGGTGAGAAGATCGGTCAAACAGTGAGTTACAAAATTCGCTTTCAAGACAATACCAAGCCCGAATCTTTGATCAAATTAATGACCGACGGGATTTTGTTAGCTGAAACTCAATCGGATTGTTTTTTAGAACAATACGATACTCTCATTATCGACGAAGCCCACGAGCGCAGTTTGAATATTGATTTTATGTTGGGATATTTAAAATGGTTGCTGCCGAAGCGGTCGGATTTAAAGGTTATTATCACTTCGGCAACTTTCGACGCTGAAAAATTTTCTAAGCATTTTGATGATGCCGCCATCGTGCAGGTCGAAGGCCGGACTTTTCCTGTTGACGTTCGGTACAGATTATCAAAATCTGATGCAGGACCTGAAAAAGACAGTCAACAAGGAATAATTGATGCGGTCGAAGAACTGAGTAACGAAAATTTAGGAGATATCCTGATTTTTTTGAGTGGCGAGCGAGAGATTCGAGAAACCGCCGAGATGCTCAGAAAATACTATCTTGAAAAGTTTGAGATCCTACCACTATATTCACGGCTTAGTGTTAGTCAGCAAAATCGAATTTTTCAAAACCACAAAAAACCGCGAATCATTTTGGCCACCAATGTTGCCGAGACTTCACTAACAGTCCCTGGTATACGTAGTGTAATCGATATCGGAACAGCGCGTATCAGTCGATACAGTCCCCGAGGAAAACTCCAGCGGTTGCCGATTGAAAACATTTCTAAAGCAAGTGCTAGACAAAGGGCGGGGCGTTGTGGTCGCCTTGGGGCGGGTGTTTGTATTCGTCTCTATTCGGCAGACGATTTCGAATCGCGCCCTGAATATACAGACCCCGAGATTCTGCGGACCAGTCTTGCATCGGTAATTCTTACCATGAAAGTGTTAGGTTTGAGTGATGTTCAAAGCTTTCCCTTTGTTGATCCGCCCGATGGACGAATGATTCGAGATGGGATCAAATTGTTGGAGGAAATTGGCGCTATTGATTCATCAGGTGAACTAACTCCGGTAGGCCGAAAGCTTTCTCGCTTTCCGGTTGATCCTCGCCTCGGACGTATGCTGCTTGCTGCTGACAAAGAAAATTGCTTGAGCGAAGTAGTTATTATCGTATCGGCCTTGAGCATACAGGATCCGCGGGAACGTCCCACTGAATTTGCTCAGAAAGCCGATCAATGCCATGCTCGATTCAATGCGGATCATTCAGACTTTCTTAGTTTTCTTAACCTTTGGAATCATTTTCAAGAACAGGGACTCAGCCTGTCCAACAATAAGATACGTCACTATTGCCGTCAGCACTTCCTATCCTACCGTCGAATGCGTGAATGGCAGGATATTAACCAGCAGCTTATGGAATTAGCCACCGGTGATTTGCAGATGAAACCAAACCAGGTTCCTGCCGATTACAGGGAAATACACTGCGCATTGCTTTCGGGTCTTCTGGGTAATATAGGATTTAAGCATGATACTTTCGAGTATTTAGGCCCGAGAAATCAAAAATTTTTCATCCACCCCTCTTCAGGACTATTTCGTGGGAAACCAAAGTGGGTTATGTGTTCGGAACAAGTTGAGACCACCAAAGTTTTTGCTCGCAATATTGCTAAAATCGAACCTCTATGGATTGAAAGAGTGGGAGCCCATCTTGTAAAAAGAACCTATTTTGAACCTCATTGGGAACGAAAGGCGGCGAGAACAGCTGTTTATGAACAGGTCACGTTGTATGGGATGACAATATCGAAAGGCCGTAAGATACCTTATGAACGTGTTGATTCTATAGGCGCTAGGGAAATTTTTATTCGGTCGGCATTGGTTAATCAAGATTTTCAAACAAGTGCCACGTTCTTTAAGCAAAATCAAGCATTGCTTGAATCCAAAAATTATCTACATCATAAAGGACGAAGAGCTGACCTTCTGGTCGATGAAGAGCTAATTTTTCAATTTTACGACGAACGTATCCCTCTGTCGGTCGTCAACGGAGCTACTTTTGAAAAATGGCAAAGAAAACAAGCGCAGAAGAACCCCGGGTTTTTGACCTTAACAGACGATTTTTTTTGCACTGAAAAAAACCAGGAATTCGATAAGGGGGATTTTCCAGACCACTTTAAACTTGGGTCGATTGAATTAAAGCTAGAGTATCGTTTCGAGCCAGGGCATGAACAAGACGGTATCACCGTAGTTGTACCTATACATCAGCTTAACCAGCTTGAAATTTGCGTTTTCGAATGGATAGTGCCGGGATTGCTGAGAGAAAAAGTTACCGCCTTGATTAAGGCGCTACCCAAATTGATTCGGCGGAAGCTTGTACCAGTGGCGCACTATGCTGACCGCAGCATGAGCCAATTAGATAAGACACAATCATCACTCCATGACGCGTTGGCATTAGTTTTATCAAAAATGAGCGGAACAGCTTTTGATAAAAGAATTTGGAAAGATATAAGTTTAGAAAATCATCTTCAAGCGAATTATAAATTAATTGATAAGCATGGTGTTGAGATAGAAAGCAGCCGCGATTTATCAATGCTACAACAAAAATATCAAAGACAGTCCTCCGATGGATTTAGGCTTCTTGCGGCTGAAGACGCCGGATCATGGAGTGGTTTGATGGCTTGGGACATGGGGGATTTACCCGAACACGTTGCAATTAATAACGGTGGTCATTCGTTTACCGGCTATCCGGCTATTATCGATGAAGGTATTTCCGTAGGGATTAGAAATTTTGAAACCGAGTGCGAAGCGAAGATGCATCATCGCTGGGGGTTAATTCGGCTGATTCAGCTCAGTCTTCCTAGGGACATCAATTACCTAAAAAAGAATATTAAAATTCAGTCCATTCATAAAATAAACTATGAACGATTAGATTCGCATCCATATTTGTACCAAACTGAAAAAACTCAGACGGTTGAAGATGCTTTGGTGACAGCTATATTGGCAACGGTTTTTATTGATGGCCAAAACGATATTCGGTCTGAGGACACTTTTAGAAAACGGCTGAAAGATTTTCAGCCCGAACTTATAACAACCGCCAACAAGATGTGTGAATTGTTGTCCGAAACGCTTACGGACTATTTCAGGATAAGAAAGACATTGGAGGTCAACCCATCAAGGTACTTAAAAGATGATATTAATGAGCAACTCGGGTTTTTGATTTATCGAGGATTTTTAGTACGAACGCCCTTCAGTGCTTTTCGTGAGTTTCCACGTTATTTGCGCGCAATATTATTTCGAATGGAGAAATCGGAGGAAGACGTACGACGCGACGAATCAAAGTTAAACGAATTGTTGCCATTCTGGAAAAACTATTGGGATAACACAAAGCTAAAACCTAAATTAATCACTATTGATCCAGAAAGCGATCTATTTCGATGGAGCTTGGAAGAATTCCGCGTGTCCTTATTTGCGCAACATCTGAAAACTGCATTCCCGATCTCTGCTAAAAGATTGGAAAAAGCTTGGCAAAGAAGAATAGTATCATGAATGAATTGAAACCCTATTCCTCAGCATGTGGGCGTAATCGCGATCCGATTTTGGTTGTATTGCAAGAGGTTTTCCGAGATACGAGCAATGTTTTAGAAATTGGCAGCGGAACTGGTCAACATGCTGTTTATTTCGGAAAAAATTTGCCATGGCTAATTTGGCAGCCTACCGATCTTTTAATGCACCATCGAGGGATGTCGGTTTGGCTGAAGGAGGCCGGTCTAATGAATGTGAGGTCTCCTTTGGTCTTGGATGTGAATCAATTGAATTGGCCAATTGCCCGGGCAGGTGGAGTTTTTAGCGCTAACACCGCCCACATTGTCACCTGGGAAGGGGTCAAGAATCTATTCGCTGGAGTTGGAAATATATTGGAAGAAAAAGGCTTTTTTTTATTGTATGGTCCTTTTAATTATCAGGGAAACTATACTAGTCAAAGCAATGCGGAATTCGATGTTTGGCTTAAACAACGCGATCCGCTAAGCGGTATCCGAGATTTTGAAATGGTTTGCGATTTAGCGAAACAAAACGGATTGAAATTAACAAATGACTGTGGGATGCCTGCAAATAATCGCTTGTTGGTTTTTAAAAAGTAAATATGATTGAAACAAAGTTTTATTTTTCGCTAATACTAATTGTTGGGTCTCTAGTACCGTTTGCCATTCAAGCTGATGTTTATAAATTCGTCGATAAAAATGGCGATATTTATTTTACCGATAAGCCCAAAAGTACTAAATACAAGTTGATTATTCGGACTAAACGAAAATCAAAGGGTCTGAAAACGATGTTGGCCAACCAGAAAAAATTTGCCCCGATTATTCAAGCCGCTGCTAAAAAGCATGAATTAGACCCACAATTATTGCACGCGGTTATCCGTGTTGAATCCGCGTTTAACCCAGACGCTGTATCGGTAAAAGGGGCTGTTGGTTTAATGCAATTAATGCCAAAAACGGCAGAGCGATACGGTGTTGAAGACCGACGGAATCCGACTGAAAACATCAACGGTGGAGCCAATTATTTGAGTATGCTGATGGGGATGTTCAAATCCGACGTCAAGTTGGCTGTTGCCGCCTATAACGCGGGCGAAAATGCAGTCATAAAATATGGAAATCAAATTCCACCGTATCGGGAAACACGAGAATATGTCGATCGAGTGATGGGACACTATCGCCCCTAAGCGGTTACTTGGAATATTAGACGTCGAATATAACTTTGTCCTTGAGCAAAGGAAACTTGTTTGTCTAAAACTAGATACTTCTTTTGGAATGGGAATTCCCTTCACTGCAATGGGTAATACGAAAAACATACCGTTTGAGTAAACATCGACCTTTGTCACTCAGTAAGATCAAAAATAACGTGCCAATCAGTATAATGCTGATTGTTGCAGCATTGCTTACAGTTTCAAATAAGCAAGCAAAACCATTGCGTTTAGGAAAAACTGGTGCGTAACACTTAAAATTTGCCATTTCGTTGTCTTTTTTTCTTGATTTAGTAAGGTCACAAGGATACAAGTTACTTACAGGAAAATATGCTGAGATTTATTTAATCGTACATTAAGCGCGTTTTGGAAATGTAGCATATGTTGACATCCAACATCACCCTGGGTTAGCAAACCCACAAGAGGAAGGCGTTAGACATGTAATGATATGGGCATTGTTCTAACCGATTGGTGACACGCTAATTAACTTTTTTCTTAAATGTAATTTCCTGTAATTCATTATCGATGGTGAACCGAAAACGACTCAAAACGTTCATACCTAATAGTTTGTTCTCACCCAATAGTTCATCTTGTACAAAGGCAACGGCAACATCACGAATAATCTCATGGCCAATCTCAATTGCGTCGAGTTGTCCATTTTTTGCTTCGACAATGCCATTAGCAGTTTGTAGTTTAAGGTTTTCCAGCTTTTCAGCGTCGTATCCTAACGATTCCATTATCGAATAGGGAAGGACGATACGTTCAGCTCCAGTATCGACCAAAAAGTCGACACTTAGCCATTCGTCGGTAAGACCTTTTATCGACGCGCTTAAGATATGTTGCTGGCCACGTTTTTGTGTGCTGATTACAATTTGTTTAGGTCCAACGGATTTCTCATCGAGAATTATCAGACGTTCTAACTTGCCATGGTCGGTGCGTACCATCACATAGTTAAATCCTGATAGTAATTGTTTGATTTGTGATTCTGAGTTCCCACGGACTCGCTTGAAATCATATAAATCTGTTTTTTCGATTCCTTGTATTTCAAAGTGGTGGTCCGCTGCTAACTCGAGAAGTTGATAGGCTAAGTTCTCTGGCTCATCCAATCCATCATCCAAAGCAAAAACTTCAATGCACACTAGCATTAAAAGAACCACTATTCGAATATTACCGAATTTCATTGCTATATAGACCTAGTTTTATAAACGTGATGGTCTTAGGATAGACGTCGTGGAAACTTTTTGAAGATAAGAAACCCTCGTCGAAACGAGGGTTGTGCTTTGGCAGCGGATTAAAAAAATCAAGTTGCCTCTAATTTAAGTTTTCAATTCTTTATGTGAAATATCCCATTCAATGCCTTTAAGCATAAAATTCCAATATAGGAAGGGAAAGAAATATTTCTTCATCAACCAATATCCATAACGTTCCTGAGTGGGGTCTAAGGGAAAGGAGGGCGTGACTTTTCCTCCGTAACAGAATTCTGCAAGCATCACAGTATTATGGCTGGTAACAAGTGGGCAAGCACCATAACCATCGTATTTTTGCGGAAGCGATTCGCCGTTGAGCAGGGCTAGGAGATTCTTCGCGACAATGGGAGCTTGCAGGCGTGCTGCTGCCGCTGTTTTTGCGTTGGGGGTGGATGTCGCGTCGCCTAGGCCAAAAATGTTTTCAAAGCGCACGTGTTGCAGTGTTGCATGGTCGACTTCGACCCATCCTGCCGCGTCACCTAGTGGGCTGGATTTAATAAAATCGGGTGCACTCTGAGGCGGAGTTACGTGAATCATGTCGAAAGGTTTGGTCACCCGACTTTTATTCCCATCGGTGTTTCCGATTTCGAATACGGCTTGTTTTGCATTTCCGTCGATTGCTACCAAAGTACTTTTAAAATCTACTTTAATACCATAGCGGTCAATGGTTTTATTCAAAGCGGCTGCAAACAGGGGTACACCGAACATAGCGGGTATGCTTGTATTGAAATTTATATCGGCAGCTACGTTGTTGCGCTGAAAATGGTTGGCTGCCATGTACATTATTTTCTGTGGTGCGCCCGCGCATTTAATAGGCATTGGAGGTTGGGTAAATAAGGCATTGCGACCTTTAAAGTTCCTGATGCATTCCCAAGTGTAGGTTGCGTATTCCGGGAGGTAATTACTGCAAACACCATTTTTTCCAATAGTATCTTCAAGTCCTTCGACTCTATTCCAGTCGAGCTGTAGCCCCGGGCAGACGACCAAATATTTGTAGCTGATTGCTGTTCCTGCAGATGTGGTCAGTGTGTTGTTTCCCGGGTCGAAACTTTCTACGGACTCTTGAATCCAGTGGGCACCAGCGGGAATGCAATGAGATTCAGCACGTTTGGTATCATCAATGTTATAGGACCCACCGCCGACCAAGGTAAATGCTGGTTGATAGTAATGGGTGTCAGAAGGGTCGACAATGGCGATATCGAGCGATTTATTTTTTCGTAAAAGCGTCGCGGCGACCGCGATGCCCGCTGAACCACCACCTACTACCACAATTTGATGTTCCATAGTTCCTCCTACATTATCATTAGATTGTTCTAAGCTGTTAGCAACAGGCCAGATCACTTTTGCAACTGTAACCTAAAAATAAGGTAGCCACAATGACTGTTGGTCGCCAGTGGTCTGATGTTGTATGGCAACCTAAATTAATGTTCATTATTGTGCACTTTTCGAAAATCTGATTTGTATAGCCAATCGGGTTCTTCGTTTAACGTGTATTGTGAAAATGTTTTATTTAAGTCTCGCCGGCGATGAGTACGAATTCAGCGAATCAACATCTTAAACAACTTTGATTTGGGAGGAAACATGGCGGAGTTTGAATTGGCGTATCAAGCGACTATGGCAGCTGAAGGGGGGTATGTTCACGATCCTCAAGATCCGGGTGGTGAAACCTATAAAGGGATAGCAAGAACGCGTAATCCTAAGTGGCCAGGGTGGGTGACGGTCGATTTGTTAAAAAATAAAAGTGGATTCCCTAAAAACCTAGATTCGAGTGATGATTTGGAAAGACAGGTTAAAAGTCTCTATGAAGTGAATTACTGGCATAAGATCGCTGGGGATGACATTCTGGACCAGGACATAGCGGATTCGATTTTTGATTTTGCCGTTAACGCTGGTCCACGCACTAGTGCAAAGCTTGCACAAATGACAGTGAGGGCTAGTGTTGATGGCGTGGTAGGGCCCAACACGATAGAAAAAATAAATCAGGATGATCCACGGGCTTTCCTAGCAGTATTCGCGCTTAGTAAAATTGGTCGATATGTTCATATTTGCGAGAAGCGGCCTGCAAGCCGTAAATTCTTTTTTGGTTGGGTCAGACGTAGCTTGGAGGGATTATAAAAATGGCAAATCTTCTAACTCAACTTTTTAGTACTGGTGCCAGTTCTCTGGTTGAAGCCGTTGGAGATGCGATCGATAAGAATGTGACTTCGGATGAAGAGCGATTGGAAATGGAACACGAAATTGCTAAAGCTTCAATGATCTATGATCTTGAAACGGCAAGGATCGGTATTCAAAAAGACCAAGTCTTTTTAGCTGACACAGATAGTGCTCGAGTCAATCAGAGTAGAGTTCAAGAAAGTGAACACGCTAGCTGGTTGGCTAAGAATATACAGCCAATTTTGGCCTTGGTGATCATTGCTCTGACCTTCGTACTGTTTTATTGGATAATTTTTTCCGAAGTTTCGATGGTATCGGAAAAAAAGGAGATCGTAATTTATATTTTGGGTGCCCTGACTACGATATCAAGCCAAGTAGCTGCTTTCTTTTTTGGCTCCAGTTCTGGCAGTAAGGAAAAAACCCAATTAATGTCAAGACGACGGAAGAGGGGAGAATAGTCTAAGTACAGTTAGCTATTGCACGTGGGGCTAAATGGGATCAATTTGATGTTCTGGGAATCATGGATTAATTTGAGTAGGCCATCGTATTCCCCATGTGTTTTGCCAATTTGTAACCATAATTCGAAAGCATAGACTCGCACTTTCGTTGATCTGTTTTGCCAATGTACTGGTGTTCGTAAACAATGATTTGAGGACGTATTTGGTCGAAGTTGATTTGGCGAATAATTGCATAGTCATGGCCTTCTGTATCGATCAGTAAAAGATCAATATGACAAATACTATGTTTTTCAAGGAGGGTGTTCAAGGTTATGCAATCGACTTGCTCTTTCACCAAGTAGTCTGCTAGATTGGGAATCGCCCATTTATGGGTCATCACCACATCGAGATGAAATGTTCCCAACCCATTACACCACACTGGAAGAAAATCCAGTCCTTCTTTTACTCTATAAAAATCTTTGACTTCTTGCTTGTCTGAAATTGCGCAATTTTCGAAAACTAATCCTGGATTGTCAGCATAGTTTAGTTTCAATTGATTGAAGTAACATTGGATTGGTTCGACTAAAACGCCCCGCCATCGGTAGTGCTTAACAAAACGGTGGATAGGATCATAGATGATGCCATCGTTTGCGCCAATTTGAACGAAAAAAAAATCTCCAGATTTCTTTTTCATGTAGTTTTTAATCGTATTTTCCAGCTTACGCCATTTAATCAATCGACAGGTCAAATCGAATAATTTGACCAAAAATAAACGGATCAAAAATGTTTTTCTTAATGTTGGTTTCATGATTGGTTTTTAAATTTAAAGTACCGTAGAATTCTATCGGAGGTAGAAAATTGGTAGACTTAGGTTACGATTCTGTTCTTGGCTAGCTTCCTCATAAATGATACGTTTTTTAAGAACAGTGATAAACAACGGGAAGGGTTGATTCGCAAATAAATATGCTTAAATCTATTCGAAACCAAACTATTGCAATGGCAGGTGTGTCACAGGCTGTTTACCTAGTACAACAACTAGCTAAACGTGGAATCGCTGAAACATCGACCATCGAATCGAGTATCTCCAGCGTATTAAGAATTGATGCTGATAACGTTGACGATGTCTTTGGTGGCCTTGGTGGTATTGCAATGGGTCTTAGAAAGCTTGGTCGTCAATTGTTGAGTAGTAATACCATGGATCCAGAGCAGGCGCGTTATGCAGCTGTTCTAGTATTTTTGGAAAAAAAATTGATGCAGGATCATGGTATGGTTAAAAAACTTCGGGTAGGTGTTGAGAAAGCAGCAGCGATTGCAGAAAATCGGCCTGTTCTTGATGATGCAGTGATTGGTGCATTGGCAGAAACCTACCAGGGGACAGTTAGTCAGCTAAGCCCGAAAATTATGGTCAACGGAGAACAAATACATTTGACAAATCTGGAGAATGCAAACCGAATTCGTGCATTGTTGTTAGCAGGAATTCGTTCGGTTGTGTTATGGAAACAGTGTGGTGGTAGCCGTTTCAAGTTCTTTTTCACGCGAGGTAAAATTTTGGCACAAACACAACAACTTCTTAAGGAATGTACGGGAAACTAATACCTTAAGCTTTAAAACAGTTGAGAGCTGGCACAATCGCTTGGCAATATTTAATTGCTCCAGAGTGTTTTCTCCATGCTCGCTACAAATTCTCTTACCATATCGCGTCGACTGTTTATTATTTAAATTTCTAATTTTGTTCCATAAATCACCGATAAAATGTCTAGTTTAAATAATCGATTACTACGCTAAATAAACTTGTAAAGATACTCCTATTCCTAAACGTGTGTACCTTGTTCTCGATCGTTTTTCCTTTCCTATATCCTTGGTGTTTTAGGGATTGAGATATTAGACGTTCGATGCCAGAGCTTCCTGAAGTCGAGACTATAATAAAGGGTATAAGACCGCATATCGTTGGCCAGATGGTGAACGATGTATTTATCAGGCAGCGCTTTCTTCGTTGGCCAATTCCTGAAGATCTACCCGTCCTAATTAAAGCACAAAGGATCGAAGCAGTATTCAGGAGGGGAAAATATATTTTGATTCGTATGGTACGGGGGACGCTGCTCATGCATTTGGGCATGTCTGGTAGCTTGCGAATTGTCCATGGAGGCTCAATTCCGACGAAGCATGACCATGTGGATATCCTGCTGTCAAATAATCATTGTTTACGTTTCCGAGATCCACGTCGGTTTGGTGCGATTTTATGGACCGAAAACGAACCTTGTCAACATAGTTTGCTAAATTCTCTTGGTCTTGAGCCGTTTGACCAAAGGTTTAACGGAGATTACCTTTATCAGCAATCAAAAGGTCGTCGTATTTCGGTAAAATCATTCATTATGGACAGTCATATTGTGGTGGGTATTGGCAATATCTACGCTAATGAGGCATTGTTCATGGCCGCAATCCAACCCAAACGCAAGATTGGGCGTATTGCAAAACATCGTTATCAAACGCTCACTGAGAGTATCCGGTATGTTTTGAGAAACGCTATCGCTCAAGGTGGAACTACTCTTAAAGATTTCGTCAATGAAGTAGGTAACCCAGGCTATTTTAAACAATCGCTCCAGGTGTATGGTCGAAACGGTGAAAAGTGTGGTCGTTGTCAAACAGTCATTCGTGAACAACGGTTAAATCAACGGTCGACGTTTTATTGTCCAAATTGTCAACGATAAAGAGTGTTCAAGCAAAAACTGGATAACCTTAACGTCTATATTAAACCTCTAGTTATGATTCTGATTCGGTTGTCTGCTGAGTTAGCGCGCTGGCCCAAGCTATGGCATCCAGGTACGCATTAAACGCTATACCGGTTTCAATCGGCAGGTTACCGGATTGGTGATATTGCCCTTGTTCCAAATCCAGTGTTGATTGCAATATTTCTCCAATAATACCGGATTTTTCCAACAAAGCCTGGTCAATCTCCGGAACAAGATTCAGACGCTCCAGGATCTTTTCCATCGGAATATCCATAATGGCATCCAATACGGAAAATAGTCCCGCAATGTAAAATGACTCGAGATTTTTTTGTTTTATTTCCTTGGCCAAAAGCTCACAAGTGCGTGCTCGGACCAATGATGTTACTAATAGCTCCTTAGGTTTGTAATCAGTACTATTTATGATTAGAACTGAGGCCCAATTTTTTATCCGCTGAAATCCAAAAAAAATAACTGCTCTCTGAATAGAATCAACCCTTTTTGGGAGGCCAAAGAAAGCTGAATTGATTAAACGTAATAACTTATAACTAAGCGTTACATCCTGACCAACCAGCTTTTCTACTTCGGAGATTGGAATATCTGGATCTTGTAAGCGAGCGATTAAATTTAGAGCAGCTATTCGATTGGCAGGTATTTGAAGGTTTGATACGAGCTTTGGTTTTTCGAAATAGGGGCCTTGGAAAAAGTTGAATCCCAATTTTTTTACAAGGTTGAATTGAGCCAAAGTTTCTACATTCTTTGCTAATAAGCTGACCCCATTTTTCTTTAAATCGGTAAGTTCGACAGCGACCTCTTCATCCACCGACCCCGCGTCCAACGACCAAAAACTGGCGCATTCAGATATATTATTGAAATAGCTAGAAATAGATTGACTCTCTAGTGAAAAACGATAGCCTTGAGACGCAAGTTGGCGGACATTGGAGCATTGCTGTTGTTCCTGAACTAATTCTTCGGTGATATTTAACACGATCTGGTCTTTGGGCCAAACAAGGATCATATCGTTATTCAGTAACTCGCCAGGCATCTTAACAAAACTCGGATTATGCCCTGTAATTTTATCAAGACTGACATTTTCCGAGGCACGAATTAGAAGATTGCCAAGTGTACTATCGTCATCCCGGACTTGATCTTGGAGGGAGTTTGCACTACAAAATCGTAAATCGTATCCATATAAGTCGAGCTCTGAAGTATATATTGGAACGCGTGTCACTAATCCGTCGAACATATGAAAATAACCTTTATTAGTAAATCAATGTGTTGAGTTGTTTTAGGCTTAACTCGCATTTCTCACTGGGCTGCAGTGTGATCGTGTGCGGGATCTTATCAATGCTCGAAACCCATCGAAAATCTGTACCAATATACTTTTGACAGTACTGTCCTATGTGTTTCAACCTCAGATGGCGACTTCCTAAAAATTAGCTGGAGAAAGATCCGAGCAAATGCAAACAGTAATATTAAGCTTAGCTTATGATTGTTAGGCGGCGAGGAAAATTTAGACAAAAAAAACCCCGCATGAGCGGGGTCAGTTAAGGTTTTGTATTATAAAGCGGACGTTCTTTTTGCGTCCGTGAATCGCTAAGCTTGTCGAACCTAGCTGCGCAAATCAATTTGCAATGATCTCCAAAATTTCTTTGTGTCATAAATAAAAGCAAATATGGCGCCAAAACAATAAAGTGTCGTTAAGACAATTATTTGGGGTAGGATGTTTTGGGTAGAGCGGATACAATCTATTACTTTTTCGAACCATTGTTAAATAATCTGACGTGTAGCGTGTAGCGTGTAGAGTGGAAAAGTTGGACAAAAAAAATCCCGCAAATGCGGGATCAGTTAAGGTTGTGTATTATAAAACAGACGTTCTATTTGCGTCCGTGAATCGCTAGGCTTGTCGAACCTAGCTGCGCAAATCAATTTGCAATGATCTCCAAATGTTTAACATCTATAAGTTTTCTTATTGACTTAGAAAAAGCAGATTTAATGCCAAATCTTTATCTTAGGTTTTATTACAACGAGTTGGTGTAGAAGAATGTGGGCTGAGGCAATGATATTCATCAATGCCTCAAAACATTGTTAAATAAATCGACGTTTGTGAGGATTACATCCTAGACATCAGGCGTTCTGAATGAAATCTAATAGGTTTTGCTACTCCTAAGACCGGGCATAGTAGTTATTTCAGGAGGGTTTTAACGATTACGTTAGGATATTAAGAATGTGTTGTTCCAATATTCTAATCCTTTCACTAAAGGATTGTGGGTTATATAAGAGTTTGTAAACTACCAACAATTGGTCGTTGGATTTGAGTTAATATCCTCTGAAGTCTTGTTAGCCGTTTGGGTTAGGCTAAAAGCAAAACATTGGGTATCTGCCGTTTGGGTACCTGTTGCGGTGGCTGTCACTGTAAAACCGGTTGCAGCGGCAGTCACCGTGCAGCTAGGAGTTGATCCGTCTAAAACTTTTGTAGCTGGGGTCGCGGTGAGCGAAAGATTGTAATAGCCATCGGATGTAATCGCAGGATAACCAAGCTGGCATGAATTCGCGTTGAGATTATCGGAATAGGAATTGTTCTCAATAAAAAATCTTTCTTGTAGACTTGCCATTTCAAAAAGCGCAACTTTCGCAGATGCTCTTTTGGCCTTTCGAGCACTAGCTATATACGAGGGATAGGCGATCGTCCCAAGAATACCCAAGACGATTACAACAATCATCAATTCAATTAGGGTAAAACCAAAAATGCACGATACCTTCATTTGTGGATAGAATGGGTCATTGCTCTTTTTTTAGATCCTAGCAAATGCGTATTAGAGGTTTCTACCTGTTAGGAGGTTGTAACGAGAATTTGGGCTTCAAAGAGACCTAAGCAAACGTACAACGCGTCGCAATGGTTAAAATGGGTTCGAAAATTTGATTTGCCACTATATGGCCAATTAAACAATAGAACATTCCGATTTTTTATCGGTTAGTTAACAAGCGGCTAAAGCCTTGTCGTAGTCCGGTTCATCAGCGATCTCGGTGACCAATTGAGTATAGGAAACCGTATCATTTTCATCGATAACAATGACAGCTCTAGCCGTAATGCCAGCAAGTGGGCCATCGGTTATGAAAACACCGTAGTCAGTTCCGAAATTTCTTGAACGCATTAAAGCAAGCGGCACTACATTTTTCAGACCTTCTGTCTCACAAAAACGACCTTGTGCAAAAGGTAAATCGGCAGAAATAACCAATACAACCGTATTTTCAAGCTGTGCAGCTTTTTCATTGAATTTACGGGTCGAAGTGGCGCAGGTTGGAGTGTCGAGGCTTGGAACAATATTCAAAATCTTCTTTTTGCCTGCATACGTATTCAAGGATACGTCCCCGAGTTCTCCGTTCACCAAGTTAAAGTCAGGTGCTATAGTACCTACGGGCGGTAAATCACCACAAGTATTGAAAGGGGTTCCTTTTAAAGTTATTTTTGCCATGGGAATTCTCGGTTTGGAGCGAAGCATTATTGTATCGCAGTTAGGCGATAGGATGAATCCTAAAAGGTTAAATTGACACTATCAAGGAGAATTATTCGTGAAGGATGAAGTCTTTGTTGGCTCCTTGGAGACA
>CAZZET010000008.1:27111-73625 GCA_964653275.1 uncultured Methylococcales bacterium | reverse complement strand
GAGTAAATTCTTACGGTCGGAATAAAATTTACTGGCGTTACTGTAAGGTTCACTGAGTTAAAGCGACATATTAATACAAGTCCTCAGAGAGGGAAATACATTAACTCAGAGGTGATTAAAATGTTAGAAACCACTAAACAGTTCCTGATCCACCATTTTCGAATGGTTATCTTGCGCGGTTATGGATGGAAATGCAGGAAGACCAATAAGTTCCGGAATTCAGCCATCCAATACCGTGATCCCAATACGTTCGTCTGGGTGTCTGAAAAAGCCGCGATGAGATTGCTGATGGTTCAGGTGATGGATGAGTTTCAGCATAGGTAAAGCCGGTTAAAAGACTGATAGATACTGGCTTGGGTTGTAATTGACAGTTGTCTTTCGGTCAAACCCGGATTGAATAGTTATCATTCCATAAATAAGAGGAATTCATTATGAAAAATAATCACTTTCTTATTAATCTTAATCGATGCATTCGAGCAATAGGCCGCGTTTTGCGATTGCGGAACCGTGGTGAACAGCCCACTGCGTTTGCTGCGGTCACGAGAAGTGTTGGAACCCCGTATTCTTCTTCGTCAGTCAAACCCGGGTATCAACTGCTAAAACAGGCCTGTGCCGTGTTTTTTGGGCTGATATTCATGACAACCGGTGGCGCTGCATATGCCACCTCCGATATCACGTTGCGGGTGAGTGGTATCGCACCTGCCTATCAGGTTGGCAAATACGATGCCAAAAACCGATTCTGCTACGATGGAAGCTGCATCATTCGGGGAAAAGGTAAGATCGACATCAACCTCAACCCGGAACACAACACCGGCGGCATCGTAGCTACTTTCTCCGGATCTGACGGTGACTGGAAGATCGTCGCCAGACAATTCAAAATGATAAAAACCGACGTCAATCTACATGGCGCAACCGGTGGCGACGTGGACCCCAAGATGAGTCCGCCGGTGCTGCCGCAGCTATGGGCCTATGTCGCCACATGGGGCCCGGCCAAGGTCTTCCATAATGGTGAATTGGCCTGGATGGGCCCGGCGCATTTGATGGTGACCGATGAAGTTCGTAATCCCAAAACTGGAAAGGTGGATTTCAAAGGGCCGATGAAGGCGAAGGAGTATCCAGGTTCCGTTTCCAACAAACACGGGATGCAGATCCATTTTGTGGCCCACCCGGCCGAAAAACCGACCCAAGGTTATTTGCCCCCGTTTTCTAAGTTCGTACATCTGATGTACGACACGGAAGTATGGCAGTAAGTCGTATGCAACCACGGAACGGGCTTAGCCCGCTCCCGTGGTTGCACAAATAAATAGGAGATCAGTATGAGAAGATTCATCCGCCCAGTCAGCGTGATTATCGTTCTTTTTTTTTTCCGCATATGCCGTTGCTCAAGATAGACCAGCATCAACCGATAGCTCTGTGGCCTCGGTCAGGATCGATAATTTTAAGTACAATCCAAATGTCATAACGGTCACGCCTGGAACCACTGTTCAGTGGCTCAATGTCGATGCAGTCGATCACGATGTAACCAGTGGCAAATCGATCACGGGCCGAAAATCCAGGGGACTCAAGAAAACAAAATTTCCTGACGGCAGGTTTTCATCCGGTCTGTTTGGCAAGAACAAGATATTTTCCAATACCTTCGATGAACGGGGTGTATATTCCTATTACTGCAATATCCACCCATTTATGACAGGCAAAGTGATGGTTAAGTAACTCGGTTATTTAACCTTTATTGGACCATGACATGAGAGTGTTGACAGTCCTGCTCGTTATGCTGTTAACGGCTACAATTGCGGTAGCGTGTACCAGTAAAATCAAAAACGATTTCAATTTGGAAGGTACGCTGATTCCGGCAGATGAAATATTCAGCGGTGGTTCTCCAAAAGATGGCATTCCCGCCATTGACAATCCACAATTCATGCCGGCCGATCAGGTGGATTATCCGGGAACGCACGATGCTGTTCTCGGGATTGTCCGCAACGGTGTCGCCAAAAAGCCTATCCGGCCAATATTCTCAACCGGCATGAAATTGTCAACGATGAGTTCAACGGCGAACCAGTTGTCATTGATATGGGTCACGCCTTCAGGAAAAAATGGCAGCTGAACTTGCGGCATATTTCGCCCCCTCTCATTTGAGTGCTTGGTTGATGCTGAATACCAGTATCATTTCAGAATCCATCCTTGATCAAAACACCCACATGCGTTTTTCTTGGATTTATCTCTTATCCTTTGTTTCTACAGGAGTTTATTTCCTGGACAGTGAATGATGGCCGATCATGAGATCAGGTTGTCTGAACCATATTCGAACAGCACTTTACCGCCAATTAATGTATAGGTGACATTTCCGGATAGTGTTTCACCCCAAAATGGCGTGTTCGTTCCGTTGCTGAACCATTGATCATCACAGACGACCCATTGTTTTTTAGGATCGAAAATACAAATATCAGCATCCGATCCGACGGAAAGATTTCCTTGATTGATTCCCAACACTGAAGCGGGTTTAGAAGTCAAAGCCGCTATGGCTTGAGATAAAGTGAGTACATTTTCATCAACCAGTTTCAATGTTAATGGCAACACTGTTTCTAAAGACGATATGCCGGGTTCAGTTGCGGCGAATACGTTGAGTTTAGCTCCTTGTTCATGGGGTTGGTGATCGGAGCTGATAGCGGAAATGATCCCTGATGCGATACCTTGCCTTAAACCGTCGCGATCTTGCTTTGATCTTAATGGAGGCATCACGTGACAATAAGAATCGAAGTTCCAAATATCGTATTCAGTTAGGTGTAATTGGTGAGCAGATACATCCGCGGTTACCGCTAAATTTTCTTGTTGTGCCAGCTCAATCAATCTAACTGAAGCGGCACAACTGAGTTGGCTAAAATGTACTCGGACATGAAGTTGGGCAACTAAGGCTAATGCCTGTGCCAAAGCGACAGTTTCTGCCGCTTCAGGAATTCCAGGTAATCCAAGATGGGTGCTGATCTCTCCCTCATGGGCACATCCACGCTCACACAACGCCAAATCATTGGGGCGAATCAGCACTAACAAATCGTAGCTTGCTGCGTACTCCATCGCTCTGCGGAGTACCAGTGTACTGGAGATTGATTTGTCGGCATTACTGACGGCAATACAGCCTGCCCGCGTTAGTACGGACATTTCACTGAGTGATTCCCCTTTTAAACCTTGTGTTAGCGCTCCAATGGGCAAAACTTTGGATTTACCAATCCGAGACGCCTCATCCTTGATCAATTCTACAACCGCAGGGGTATCGATAACGGGATTAGTATCCGGCGGACAACACAGTGTGGTAATGCCCGCTTTCATTGCTGCGTGGGTTTCACTAGCAATTGATCCTTTGTGTTCTTCTCCGGGTTCACGAAGTCGTGCGCAAACATCAATAAAGCCAGGGCAAATAATTTGTTCAGGGACATGAATTTCGCGATCCCATTGGAACCCATCGGGAACATTTCCCAACGCCACAATCCGACCATTCGCTATACAGACCGATGTTTTTCGATTGAGATTATTAGCCGGATCAACGACGGTACCACCGGATAAGAAAATTTTGTCCATTTGGCGTAGTGCTTTTAATTAGCCATATAGACTTATTTGGAGTGCATCGCCATAGACATGATTGCCATGCGGATTGATATTCCGAAAGTTACTTGTCTTAGGATAACTGAATAGGGACTATCGGCAACTTTGGATTCCATTTCTACACCTCGGTTTATGGGGCCAGGATGCATGACGATGACGTCTGGATTTGCCTTTTCTATTCGTCTTTCGGTGAGTCCGAAACGGTTGAAATATTCATTGCCACTAGGTAGTAGCGCACTCTGCATCCTTTCTTTTTGTAAACGAAGCGCAATAATGACATCGGCATTCTCAACTCCTATTTCAATATCATGAAACACTTTTGCACCCAGTGATTCGGCGAAACTCGGCAGCAACGTTTTGGGGGCAACTATCCTTATCTCCTTCGCACCCAACATTTTTAAAGCGCGGAGCTGCGAGCGGGCTACTCGAGAATGTAAGATATCTCCAATAATGACAACTGTGAGGTTTTCAAATCCTCCCTTAATTTTGCGAATCGTGAACATATCCAACATAGCTTGAGTGGGATGGGCATGACAGCCATCTCCTCCATTGATGACACTGATATGTGGTTTGACGCAACTGGCTATAAAATGAGCAGCACCACTTTCCCCGTGTCGAACAACAAACATGTCTACCTCCATGGCCTCCAGATTGCGGATAGTATCCAAGAGACTTTCTCCTTTTGATGTTGCGGATGTAGCAATATTGATATTGAGTATATCTGCTGAAAGACGTTTTTCCGCAAGCTCAAACGTAGTTCGTGTTCGTGTACTATTCTCGAAAAATAAATTGACTATGGTTTTGCCACGAAGGAGCGGGACTTTTTTAACCGTTTGGGCTGCCACACTTGTGAATGATTCGGCTCGGTCCATGATCTCATTGAGTAAGGCTTTGTTAAGGCCGTCAATCGATAAGAAATGACGTAACCGACCATTTTTACCTAGCTGTATATTGTTCTCTAAATCGGTCAACTGAACCTACGTGCTCTCGCTTTCGCAATCGCGGATGATGAGTTGTAACGGATCTGGTCCGATAAGTTTTATTCTATGCCCGGATTCTAACATTATTTTTTCTCCAACACAGTCAGCCTGAATTGGAATTTGACGACCATTTCTATCGATCAAAACAGCTAGGATTATCTGATTGGGTCGGCCATAATCGAATATTTCATTCATCGCGGCACGGATTGTTCTCCCAGTAAATAGAACATCATCTACCAGCAATACATCACGTCCTTCGACCACACTTTGTAAGTGACTGGGCGTTACGTGAGGATGCATCCCGATTTGGGAAAAGTCATCACGGTAGAATGATATATTCAAAACCCCAGGCGGATCTTTTAAACCCAGTCTACTATGCAGTTTTTCTGCTATCCAGGTGCCGCCAGTGTGGATACCGACAATAAGAGGGTCTTTAAGGTTTTTTGTGTTGATTTCTTTTTGTACGGCCCGCTCAAGCTTTGAAAGCAGAGTGGTTATATCGAGATGTTGAGTCTCGATCATCTTAGAATCGAAGAATCGACTGAGTGGATGGAAAACCAAGTCTGCAGAATGACTTGAGCCGCAACCTGATCGTGAATCATATTGATCTTTTCAGGCTTAAGGTTGGTATTCTCCGAAAGTAGACTGCGGGCTTCCATGGTGGAGAGGGCTTCGTTGATCATGTGGACGGAAACGCCATAACGTCCTTCAAGTTGTCGACCAAATCGGAGCATGGGTTTAGTGATAACGTTTTCAGTTCCATCTTGTTGGTACGATAGCCCTACTACACATTCACTGGGTTTCCAAGTATCTATTAACTTGGAAATATTAACCCAGTTGGTTTTTTGGTTGATAGCATAGATGGTTTCAAGAGGGCTGGTCGTCCCAGTAGCCAAATGGCCGACAGCCACGCCGATTTTTTTTAGGCCATAATCAAAACCGAAAAACGTTCTCTGGCATTTTATCGATAATGGATCATTTTGCATATTTATCGGGCCAATACTTAGTAAAACTACCGATCACCCGTGCCCGACAGTCGAAGACAAAAGATTAATGTCGATACCCATTTTTTCGGCGGCGGCTTTCCAACGTTTTTTTGTTGGCATATCGAAAATTATGGTTGCTTCAGCGGGCGCACTTAACCAAGCATTGTCAATCATTTCCTGTTCCAATTGCCCATGGCCCCAACCAGCGTAACCTAAAGCAACAAGGCTTTTTTCTGGTCCATTACCAGCCGCTATTGCTTCCAGAACATCTCGAGAAGTAGTTAAAGCGATGGAATCGGAAATTTTTAAAGTCGACTCCCATTGTTGGTTCGATTCGTGAATCACAAAACCTCGCTCCGGTTGTACCGGACCACCAAAAAATACAGGCGTGGAGGCAATGTTGGGTTTTTTTTGGTCGATATTCATCTGCCCGAAGATGTCGCCTAACTTCATTTTGGTTGGCCGATTAATGACGATGCCTAAAGCACCTTCTTCACTATGTTGGCAGAGAAATGTTACCGTTTGATGAAAGTTTGGATCGCCCAAGTTCGGCATAGCGATGAGAAAGTGATTAGTTAAGTTTGTGGATTCATGCATGGAATTTTTTTGTGGGCTCGTTTTTCATCGCTGTCGGCAAATGGAGCATTTGAATAGCCCTATCGACTCGTAGAGATTCTGTCGTTATCAAAGAACTTCCAAGTTCTGGTGATCACCAGGATCTCAGCTTCTTCGATGAGTTCTTTGGGAAACGGTGCGTAGGGTCCGGCTAGTCGTACAATTCGGACTGCCGCATCATCAAGAATTTTGTGGCCAGAGGATCTATGGACTTTGACATTATAGATTGTACCATCGCTATTAATTCCAACACTCAGTAATAGTGCCCCAGATAAATTCTTTTGCCGAGCTTCATGAGGATAGTTTAAATTGCCGATTCGTTCGACCTTGTTTTGCCAAGTTCTTTCGTAGGATGCGGCCTTGTATTTGTGTGCGTTGATTGAATTTATATACTTCATTTTAGGTCGTTTAGCATAGCTCTCATAAGCCTCGCTCATTTCGGCACCTAACTGGGCAATTTGCTGTGAAAGTTGGGCTGCAGTAATTTTGGGTTTCTGGTGTTTAGACGTACTGTCATCAGGTTTTTGAGACAACACCTTGTTTTTGGCTTCGAGCTGCGTTAGAAATTTCTTTTTCGATTTAATTTCAGTGTGTTCCGTTTTTTCGATCTTTTCCTTAGCTTGTTGAGCCTCTTCAAGCTGTTCAATGATTTTTGCCGGCGGTTTTACTTTTTGTTTTTGATCGCCACTTCCCGTTTGGTTTTGTTGTGCTAGAAAATCGGCTTTTTCCGGGGCCTTCTCTGTGGGTGAATTGACCAGCGTAATTTCTAGTGACTTACTTGCTTTCTTGGGTTTTGGTAGGTCAAAACTAATACCAAAGATTACGACGAGATGAAGCGCGCTCGCAAAAAATAGTGTCATTATTAAGCGATCAGAAGGCGAAATATTCGGGAGTGTAGTCATAATCTACGCAGTCGTTGTCGTTTCAATCCAGTCCATAAGTTGACCACTAATATTTAAGTCATATTGTTTGTCTAATTCTTGGACACAAGTAGGACTTGTGACATTGATTTCAGTAAGATAGTCACCGATAACGTCGAGCCCTACAAAGACTAGCCCGCGTTCTTTGAGAGTGGGTCCTACCTTAGCCGTGATCCAAAGGTCTCTTTCACTGAGCTCCCGGCCTTCGGCGCGCCCGCCTGCGGCAAGATTCCCTCTGGTTTCTCCAGTGGCGGGAATGCGTGCGAGTGCGTACGGTACAGGTTCCCCGTTTATCATTAAAATGCGTTTGTCGCCCTCCACGATCGATGGTAAATATTTTTGCGCCATCACGAAATGGGTTTGATGCTGGGTCATTGTTTCCATAATGACATTAAAATTCGGATCACCTTGGCGCAGGTGAAAAATGGAAGCACCACCCATACCGTCAAGGGGTTTTATGATAATTTCTTTGTGTTCGGTTAAAAATGATCGGATTTTATGGGTTTTGCGAGTCACCAATGTAGGTGCGCAGCATTCAGGAAACCAAACAGTAAAAATCTTTTCATTTGCATCTCGTAATGTGCTTGGTTTGTTTATGACTAATAATCCCCTTTGCTCCGCAATTTCCAAAAGATAAGTGGTATAAATATATTCCTGGTTGAACGGCGGGTCTTTTCGCATGAGGACGACATCAAGTTCGTCTAGAGGCTTTTCTTCGTCGCCGACGAATTGATACCATGATTGTTTGTTTCGAGCAACGCGAATACCGCGCATTCGTGCATAGGTCCTATTGTCGCGTAGGAAAAGATCACCCACTTCCATGTAAATCAATTCCCATTGGCGTGATTGTGCTTCCAGCAGCATCGCGAAACTCGTATCTTTGAGTATGTTGATACTATCGATCGGATCCATAACAATACCGAGACGGATAGTCATCAGGTGACTAATGAGTTTTGTAGCATGCCGGTGGTCTTAGTTTCCAGACATTTATTAAGTTTAGTAGATGTTTAGCGTATGGAATATTATATCAACCCCTAAGCTAACCAGGGGAAATTAAAATACCAGCAGGAATCCTAACTAAGTGTCGCGTCGATGTATTGACACTAAAGCGCACACACGGAAACGTCGGATCCGTACTGGAATAGAAAGGGGAACACAATTGTAAATGATTGCGTTTCTTATACTTTAAATTTTGAGGTATTTACATCGATAAGAGTGTTAACTCGTAAGCTATCAATATTATATACATTGCGCACAAACAATTTAGTACGCTCCGCATTGAAAAAATTCTAAAAAACGGGAAATTAATGTGAAGTACAGCAAAACACAATCCGATACTCGTCATCAAATATTTTCCGATAAAAAATGCTTTGGGACTGATTTCCAGTAAGCGTTCCATAATCGGATTTAATTCGCTACCACCCTGTGACAGAATTGTTAAGGTGAAGTAGGCATCGGCAACACAAAGAGCAATGATCAGCATGATAATTGAAAACAATTGAATGTCGTAAACATCCACGTAATAACCATTAACTTGATCTTCTGAACGTTGGATTGCTCGCCGCTGACCTTTGTATATTGAGCAGAAAATTGAATGCAATTGGCGGGACCGTCGATCTTGATTAGAGCGACGCTCGATTCGGTCGCTAGAATTGTTCCGTAGTGGGGTGTCAATACTATTTGCAATTTTATTCATAATAACAATGTCAATACACGTGGCGTTTGATGTTAAATTGGTTGTCGATGTCTGTAGTTACTAGCGATCTAGAGCTGAATTAGTCATTTAAGGAAAGTAATGGTTCGTCCTGCTATCGTCTTAAATAAGCAGGGTGCATGCCAGGCTGCGCTATGAAGCGGTTTCGTGTATTGAGAGTGGTACCCTTCCATTCTAAGCAATTTTATTGTCTGTTATCATCTGTTAATCGCTTTTGGGCTTCTTTATATTTTTCCGCACTTTTTTGTATGACTTCATTGGGTAATTTGGGGCCAGGTGCTTTTTTATCCCAATTGAGTGTCTCCAAATAATCACGGACAAACTGCTTATCAAAGCTAGGGGGGCTGATCCCAACTTGATATTCATCCATAGGCCAGAAACGTGAGGAATCGGGGGTTAACACTTCGTCGATCAAATATAAATTTTCGTTGTTGTCTAGGCCAAACTCAAATTTGGTATCCGCGATGATAATTCCCCGTTCATAAGCGTATTTTGCAGCGTCAGTGTACAATTTTAGACTGATTTTTCGTACACTTTTGGCCATTTCTTGTCCTAGTAAGCTGACCGTTTTTTCAAAGGAAATATTCGCATCGTGTTCGCCTACTTCTGCTTTTGTCGAAGGCGTATAAATTGCCTTCGGCAATTTTTCCGCTTGGCGTAAACCTTCTGGCAATCGGATTCCGCAGACTGTTCCAGATGTTTGATAATCTTTCCATCCAGAGCCGATCAAATAGCCTCGGACAATGGCTTCGATGGGTAGTGGATTTAGTTTTTTTACTACGATAGCCCTGCCCTTGATCAGTTGGCATTCGGTTTTATCGGGTACAACTTGTGACAATGTTTTAGCGGAAAGGTGGTTGGGGATAGTGGATTGTATTTTATCGAACCAGAAATTAGTAACTGCCGTTAGTACTTGGCCCTTGCCTGGAATGGGGTTGGGTAAAATGACGTCAAATGCGGATATTCTATCGGTAGTAACAATCAGCATGTCTTGATCATCAATTTCGTATATATCACGGACTTTACCACGGGCTTTAAATTTAAGACTTTTCAATGCAGTTTCGTATAGCGTAGACGGGGTTTTCATATATTCTGTGTTTTACTCTGCATTAAAAGAGCGCAATAATGTAGCGTTGTTATTTTTTTTGCAACCGTAATTTTGTCCGTAAAGTAAAAACACGATGAGTTGGTTAGGAAAATTATTTGGGGGGACGTTTGGTTTTTTGACTGGTGGCCCTCTTGGTGCCATTTTGGGGGCTGCTTTGGGGCATCAATTCGATCAGGGAATGGAGGGAATCGAAGAAGACCATGGAAAGGATGGGTTCCAACCTGGTTCGCAGCATCGAGTGCAAATGGCATTCTTCACGGCGACTTTTTCTGTTATGGGTCATATCGCTAAAGCGGATGGAAAAGTTTCTTTGGAAGAGATCGAGATGGCCAAAGTCGTTATGACGAATATGGAGCTTTCCGAAGACTTGCGACAAACCGCCCAAAAGTTATTTAACGAGGGCAAGTCATCTAGTTTTCCGCTAGATGACGCAGTTGAGCAGTTGCGTGTCGAATGTCACAGGCGTTCTACTTTGATACGTATGTTTATTGAAATTCAGTTGCAGGTGGCCTATGCGGATGGCATGCTGGATAGTTCCGAAGAACGCTTATTGCTTCATATTTGCGACAGGTTGAATTTCTCTCGATTGCAATATCAGGGATTAAAATCTATTTTGGAGGCCCAGCAACGGTTTGGTGGTGGGTACGAAGAATTTAAAAACAAACGAAGTGTGCGTTCGGTCCAACCCAGTCTGGAGGATGCGTATGGTGTTCTAGGACTTCGGGCTTCCGATAGTGACGCCGAAGTGAAACGCGCGTATCGGCGATTGATCAGCCAGCATCATCCGGACAAATTGGTGGCAAAGGGGCTTCCTGAAGAAATGATGAAACTCGCCACCGAAAAAACCCAGAAGATTCGCAAGGCCTACGAAATGATTCAAAAATCGCGTGCCAAATAAACCTGTAATTCTCATGAGATTTTTTAATTACTGGTGGTATGGGTTTTACCTAAACGTTTTCAGGCGGAAAAATTCGAGTTCGTATCCGATAATCTCGAACAGGCGCTAAATGATAACCAAAATTGACCCAAATATTGAACTGACCCTCCCAATTGAACCCATTAATTACTAGCAGTAGGTTTGTCCTTCTATGGGCAGCACATGTTAAACTACTGGCGTACAATAGAATTAGGGCGTTCTAGGGAGCTATCCTAATATGGGTTGTGTTTAAGTATTCCCTCGTTAGGATGCTTGTAACTAGCAGTGACCAAATTGTGTGTGACTCGTTTACCATTTTACTAATTTGTGATGGTAACTTCCATTTATAGGGATTGAGGATAAAACAAGATGAATAAATGTGTAAAAGAGAAGATGAAGAATGTGTGCTTAGTTATTATTGTCGGCGTGTTGAGCGTCATCGGAAATAACGCGTTGGCTGTGCAACCTGCAAGTGCGGCAGGCAATTTACAGCTTATGAATGATGCACTTAGTCATAGTGCAGAGGCCCTTAAATCTGCTAAGGAGGGCGATGCGGATCAGACAAAAGAGCATATTCAAATGGCTCTTAAAGCGACTGACGAAATCGAAGTGGCTAATGCGGCTGCTTTGCAAAGGGCGGTCTATGATTTGAAAGATGCCCGCCGTATTCTTAAAAAAGGTAAGCCAATTGAGGGGACAGTCGGCTTTTTGGAAAAAGCTGTAAAGAATTTAGAAGAGTTAAAATCTAAATCTTTATAAGAATTTTAGAAAAACAATGTAATCTGCTACGTCCCCATGAAATTCATGGGGTGCGTGGTAATGGGTTGTCGGTGCTTAGGATTGTAATTAACGATTTATGTAGTGTTATACCATGGCTTAGTAGGCTGTCGGAAAATAGAAACTGTAGCGAAGAAAAGTTGGTTTTGTGGCCATGTTGCCGGTTAAATGGGGCGATATTTATTACAGAACAAAAATCATTTCGGTGTTCATGGATTTATCGAGACTGTCTAGATTGCTAACACTGAGTGCCTTTTTGTATTTCTTTTAAGCAGTTAACTCAAGCAGTGTGTCGACAATATTTTGGGAAGGGGAAACATCCTCTTCAATGTATTTACCGGCAAGTGATTTGTAAGATTTAGTGAAATCTAAGATTATATTTCTATCGTAGTGTGAGATTACGACGTTTTTGCCAATACCCTCTTTTCTCTCCGTTTTATCTCGTAAAAGTATGCATGGTTTGCCGAGGTAAAAAGTTTCTTCCTGATTACTGCCACCATCTGATATTACAAATTCACTGTTAGCGACTATTTTGATAAAAGATAAGTAATCAAAACGGGGCATCAAGTGGATATTCTCGGTCGATTCCAGTAATGCCAGTAGGGAGAATTTATTTAGCTGAATGACTGTTGGAGGGTGCAATACAAATAGCAAAGGAAGGTCTTTTGCTATTTCCCTGACGTAGTTGATGATCATCTCAAGCCTAGCTTTGTTAAAGATATTTTCAAACCTGTGAATGGTGCAAACTGCGTAGTTATTGAGCGGGATATTGTATTTTTTTGCCAAGGTGTCCATGGAAGTTTCGTCTGAGCGCGTAGCAATTCGAAGTGCGTCGTAAAGCGTATTGTAGAGGGTGTTAATTTTTTTTCCTTTAAAACTTTTTAGGTTATCGACTGCCCACTCATTGGGGCAAAAATAGATATCTGAAAGGCTGAAAGTGCCTAGGCGGGTAATCTCTTCAGGGAAGGGATGCCAAATGTTAAAGGAGCGTAGGCCTGATTCGACATGGGCAACTTTGGCTCGCAAGATCTTGCCAACGAGAGCGCCCAAAAGAGCAGAGAAAGTATCACCGTGAACAACAAAAATGTGGCTTTTATCCACCCTACCGAAAACAGTTTTCTTATTTTTTATACACAGGCAAAGTGTTTGTAGAAACCAGAAGCACATTTGCCCAATTCCAGTGACATCTTTTCCGTAGAGTACGTGATCGGGCTGTTTTATGTTGAAGTTTGCTCGTAACTCTTCAATGGTTTCGTGGTGCTGTCCGGTAAAGACAAGGTTGTAATCAACCCCTCTTTTTTGAAGTTCGTGTAGCACGGGTGCCATCTTGATTAACTGGGCTTTGGTCCCAATAATAATGTGCAATTTCCTGGGCGATTGCTCATTCATAATGAATTTACTTTAGTATGTAGTAAACAGTTCTTTCTTGGTTTTCGGGTATGTACCTAAGCCTATTGGTAGTTATCGCTACAATAAATAGAAGCAGTAAGTTCTCGGTGCCTGCAGGTCTTAACATCCCCAAGTCTTTTAAACGGAAATTTCTGCAGTTTACCAAGCTACACTGTCCATCTGCATCTATGTTTACGGGTGAAGCTAGCTAATTATGAATGCCATGGTTCTGCTGTTCCGATCATCTGAGGGTAGACGGTTATGAATGTGAATTAAATCAGACTTTCACTCGCGATCAGTTCGTCGAAAATCTTCTTCAATTCCTCGGTAATGAAGTGACGAGACTTGCTCTGAAAGGATGCCAATAAGAAATGTAAATAGCGCTGACATAAACAGTAAGACACTCATATTGGTAAAACGTCCTTGGGTGATAAAGCTATAGGTATAAAGCGATAATCCAGAACTAAACAATACAGCGCTGATAGGTAAAAACAAACGCATGGGTGAAAATAAAGCTCCGATTTTTAAGATGATTAAAAAAAATCTTGAGCCATCTCTTAGGGGATTAATTTTACTTTTCCCTTCCCTCTTTTCTGCGTTGATAGGAATATAAGAAATAGGAAATCCTGCTCGAAAAAAAGCCATTGTTATAGTGGTAGGGTAAGAGAATCCATTGGGCAGTAGGTAAAGAAATTTACGAAAATGTCGAGCTCTTACTACACGAAAACCGGAGGTCAAATCAAGAATCTTTCTTCCAACCATGTACGATGCAAAGGCATTGTAGGTTCTGTTTGCAAGACCTCTCAAAAAGGAAGCGTGTGTGTTTAATGTGCGGGCTCCTACCACCATTTCAAAACCATTGTCTAATCCCTTTAGTAATAGAGGGATATCATTGGGATTATGTTGCCCATCAGCATCCATAAAAATAATGACATCACCGTTGGCGTGGCGAGCGCCGGTCTTGATTGCGGCGCCATTTCCCATACGATAAGGGTGGGAAATTACACGAGTAGAGAGTTGGTCACAAATTGATCTTGAACGATCCGTCGAGCAATCGTTTACTACGATAATTTCTGCGTGTGGACAAACTGTTTGAATTTTAGGGAGCAACAGATGCAAGCTTGCTTCCTCATTAAAACAAGGCAAAATGATGGAAACCGATTCCATAGTATGAAAACTCTCCGGAAAAATTAAGGTTAGCGGACTATAGTGACCGGGCACGATGCGTTATGGAGAACCTCTGAGCTTACGCTTCCAATTAGGGATCCTTTTAATTTAGATTGCCCACGGGAACCCATTACAATAAGTTCAATCCCATTGGCTTTGGCGTATTTACAGATTTCAACAGACGGCTTGTTTCCGCAAGGTTTGAAATCAATTTCAAGTATTCCGCTGTTGATTGGTGAGCATAGAGCATCTGAATAGGGATCATCCACATACTTAAGAATAGAGTCGTGAAAATTGTCATGGGATAGGTCGTCCATTTCCAAATAATTTACATAAAACAATTCCAATGTCGCTTTCTCTTGAACATGGATTAAAGTCAACGAAGCGCGGCATGAACTTGCAATCATCAGTCCTAACCAAGCCGATTCCAAGGAAGGCTCCGAATGGTCCAGGGGAACTAAAACCTTTTTGATTGATTTTGGCATTTCAAATATCCATACAAATGTGGGCAATTAACCATGTTAGATAAGGATGTCGCTCCCTATCCAGATGTATACTTTCCACGCATCAATATTCGCCATCCAGTGTGTGCGTAGATTTGCGGGTGGCCGCGTAGAAAAGTTTTACCGTAGCGTATTCACAGTAACGGTGTCGCTGCCTTTCTCTCCGCAAAAATCACGAGCCCTGAATGCCCAAAATTGGTGTGTGGGGTATATAACACGCCCAATGTTATCATGACCACTAAAATAATGCGTTTTCTCATGGAATTGACTTAATGCTTATGAGTTGAAGTTGAGGTAAGTTGTTTTAAAAAGCGTCTGTCCAGTCAGTAATCCCACAACTGTCCAATTGGCAATCGTTTAGGGATACCGGTAAAAGAAAGCGTGAGATATGAAGGAACGTATGAACATCACTTTAAACCGTAAATTAATCCTCAAATGAAAGAAGTGCCCTTAATTGAAACCCGGAACCTCAGTAAGACCTATACCAAAGGGAATACGGAACATATGGTTCTTCAGGGCATTGACGAAATAATTCAGCAAGGGGAATTTGTTGTGCTTTTAGGCCGAAGTGGGTCTGGGAAATCAACATTTTTAAATTTGATCAGTGGCATCGATTTCCCAACAGCGGGAAAAGTCATCTTCGATGGTGTTGATATAACCAGTTTGTCCGAACATGAGCGTACCATTTTTCGGAGGAACTACGTTGGGTTCATATTCCAGCATTTCAACTTGATTTCAACACTGACAATTGAAGAAAACTTGTTGTTGCCGTTGGAGCTTAAAAAAACAATACGAAGGCAAGATCGTGAAGATGTTTTATCGATTCTTCACGAAATTGGCCTTGCAGGTAGAGAAAAGACATTTCCCGAATATTTGTCTGGTGGCGAACAACAACGTGTGGCAATTGCAAGGGCTTTACTGCACAACCCCAAAATAGTGCTTGCGGACGAACCTACAGGAAATTTGGATCTGGAAACCGCCCGTGACATTTTAGACTTGCTTGACCGTCGAGTCAGAGCTCAGGGTAAATCCCTCTTAATGGTCACTCACAGCCTTGAGGCTGTGGGGTTTGCTGACCGCATATTAACGATAAACAATGGGCACTTCGAGGATATTACTGCAAGCCTATGAGTCCAATTTTAGCTCGGGCGAGCAGTAATTTCCTTGGGCGGCACATTAGCCAATTAATATTAACCATCTTAAGTATAGCACTCGGGGTTGCCGTAGTAGTTTCCGTTGATCTTGCGAAAAACAGTGCATTAGAATCGTTTAGCCGTGCAGTACAAGCAGTTACGGGTCACGCTACCCATCGGATTGTCGGTGGCCCCAAAGGCTTAAGCGAGCAGCTCTACAAGAAATTGCGACTAAGTGAAGATATTGGCTTTTTGGCGCCTAGGGTGGAAGGGCTTGCCAGAATTGGGGACGAATCTAGCACAATAGTTCGAATTCTCGGGGTCGATCCGGTTTCAGAAGGAGATTTTCAATCGGATTGGTATACAGACTTAGGGTCTAAGCATAGCGAAATCGACCTTACTCGGCTGATGGTTGTGCCTTCCACAGTAATCGTCACTGATGATATGGCGAAGCATCTTACAGTTAAAAATTGGGAATCGTTTGATGTATTGATCGGAACAACCAGAAAGCCGGTGGTAGTGTCTGCAGTGATGTCTTCCCAAAGTTCCTCTTCAGGAACAGCACTCAACAATCTTTTGATTACCGACATTTCGACGGCCCAAGAACTTTTGGGTGTGGTCGGTCGTTTAAGTTATATCGATTTAATCTTGGATGACATACCGAACAAGCAGGGAATGCTCAACAAAATAAAAAAAATACTTCCTGAAAATGTGGAGCTGATTATTCAAGGGTCTGGGCAGCGATCGGTGCAAGAAATGACCCGAGCTTTTTATACCAATTTAACAGCATTGAGCATGCTTTCGCTTGTGGTGGGTATGTTTTTGATTTTCAATACTATGACTTTCTTGGTCGTGCAGCGTAGAGAATTAATGGGTGGTCTGCGGGCACTTGGCGTAACAGGCCGACAAATTTTTTGGCTTATTTTGTCAGAAGCGGCACTAATTGGAGTACTCGGGACTGTTGTAGGATTACTTGTGGGTACTGGACTTAGCCACATTTTTTTAGAACTCATTTCAACGACCCTCAATCAAGCATATTCCTTTCTGACCTCACCTCAAATTAATATTTCCCTATTTATTTTGGCTAAAGGGGCGCTTCTTGGTATTGGTTCCACAATTGTGAGTGCGATAATTCCTGCAAAAGATGCTGCCCGATATTCCCCGCTCCAAGTAATGCGGCGTTCACAGCTCGAATTAAATACCCGCGCCACTTTGTTCAATAAAACGATTATTGGAACGCTATCCTTAGCAATTGGTTTTATCACCTTAATTATACCAAGTAAAAGTATAGAATTAGGGTTTGTGAGCCAGCTTTTTGTTGTGCTTGGTTTCGCGCTCTTAACCCCAATTCTAACGGTGCTGATGATGGAATTCATTCGTCCCACATTAGCGCGAAAGTTTGGTGTGATTGGTTATTTGCCAATCCGATTTATCACCGCTTCATTAAGCCGAACAGGGATTGCCATAGCGGCTTTGATGGTAGCTATCGCTACCAGTAATGGGATAGAGCTTATGGTGGGAAGTTTTCGAATATCAGTATTGCAGTGGCTCGATTCGCGCCTTGATGCTGAAATTTATATTTCAAATTCAGTGCCAACGTCCATAGGGTTTGCAAGATCTTTGGTGCAACAGGTTAAAGACATTTCAGGTGTAAAGGCAGTTTCTACGGTATACCGCTTGAAGATAACAAGACAAGGTGTAACGACACGAATAAATGCTTACCAAATGGCGCCTATCAGCTTTGCAGGTTTTCATTTTACCGAAGGAATATCGGATCAAATCTGGAAGGTATTCGAGGAGGAAGATGTGGTTATTGTCACCGAAGCTTATTCATATCTACATGATATTAAAGTGGGTCATGAATTAATGCTCCGCACGGAAAGAGGTGATAGGGCCTTCCGAGTAATAGGTGTCTATCGCGACTACAATTCGGGTGTGGGCATCGTGTCTATGAGTCGGAAAACCTTTGATAAATACTGGTCTGACGAAAGCTGTTCTGGAATCTGGGTTTATACCGTAAAGGGAATCGATTTAAATGTTGTGCGTACAGCTATTGAAAACATAGGCGATATCAGCCAGTTGCTGGAGATTACAGAACAAAAGCGTATTGTCGAACTATCGATGGAAATTTTTGACCAAGCGTTTGCGATTACCCAAGTTCTGAAATGGCTTGCTACCACTATTGCCTTCGTTGGGGTATTCAGTGCGTTAATGGCGCTTGAACTTGAGCGTACCTGGGAGTATGGGGTATTGCGTGCGATCGGTATTACACCGAGTCAATTGCGTATTGTCGTCTACACTGAAACCGGATTTATGGGGTTCATCGCGGGTATACTTGCACTTCCATTGTCGTGTTTGATTGCCTGGATTTTGATTTTTGTGATTAATCAGCGTTCGTTTGGATGGAGTATGGACTTTGTTCTTGACTGGAGTGTCTTAGCGCAAGGACTGGTTTTATCGTTGTCTGCGGCATTGTTGGCGGGTATTTACCCGGCTAGAAAATTATCTAAGTTAAATCCTGTAGACGCTTTGAGAGCGGAGTGAAAAGTTGGCTTACTCGGATTCTTTCTGTCAACTAGAAGTGAATGGTTATCCCAGAGTGGGAATTTACAAATCATCAGGGTGATTGTAAAGAGTGACACAACTGTATCTTAAGGTTTTAAAATACTGTTGTTGGATTGGTGATTTATAGATTACTTTCCTAAGAAGAAGCCAGTAGAACTAACTAATAGGTTTTTAATTGGAAATTGATCAACTGGACGACTACCCCGTGTTTCAGGTGCCTATAAACGAAAAAAAGCGGGTTAATAAACCCGCTTTTAATTCTAGCTGCGATCAATCAAAGAACCCTCAACGGATGCCTAATCTTATAATTTTTAGTTAGATAACAGCTAATCTACACCATGTTCGAGGTATAAAAGCCTTCTGGATTTACCTCTATACACCCGAACACAGTACAGTTTTATCAAGTGTCTTAGTCTTTTTGGCCGATGAAGAACAATCCGACCATAGCACCAATCCAAATACCGAAAAGAACTGCGATTTCAGGAACCATAATTACCTCCTCAAGAAAAATTCAAATATTTTATTTAATGACCGTGAGATCATATCCGGCTACCTGTGTTTTGTTTTTCCTTAACTAAACGCTAACTACACGAACTTGCAGCCCCGTTTTACACAAGCCTCGAAGCCTACAAACCACTGGAAACGTCCCACACTTATCTACACGGCCTTACAACCCTTGTACTTACTTTTCATCCTTAGGTTGGATAGCCTGTCAGGGATGGTATTGCATTTGCCAGTCTTCGTCAAGCCCGTCTAGGGCCTAATGGTAGAAAAACTTTATTGCGAAGAGTCATTTCTGTCGGCTCATAAATTTTTAGTTTAACTTTGTCATTGTTTTAATTGTTCCGTCATCTGAAACAGTTGCTAAACAACGACAATCTGTCTGGATAGTTGTAGATGCCGATTGCGGGAAACTCCTAAAGAAAGTGTTAACCGCAATGTTCGATAAACCGACACTTTTGTCCCTAGCTTCTCTGTTGTTTTTGACGCGGAAAGGTATATATAGTGGCCGAAAGACTATCATTTGAGAATCAACCTGTATTAGATCTCTGCCAAATCTCCTTTCTGTTCCAGCCACATACGGCGATCAGGTGCCCGTTTTTTTGCTAATAGCAAATCGAGCTGCCTGGATACATCTTCGTCAGGGCCTGGCAGCAACTGAACCAATCTGCGCGTATCTGGATTCATAGTGGTCTCCCTTAATTGAGCCGGGTTCATTTCACCAAGGCCCTTAAATCTTTGTACGCTAATTTTACCTTTCAACTTTTCGGCTTCGATACGGTCTAAAACACCCTGTTTTTCCTCCGTGTCTAAAGCATAGAAAACTTGTTTACCCACGTCGATTCGAAAAAGGGGAGGCATTGCCACGAAAACGTGTCCCGCTTCAACGAGCGGCCAAAAATGTCGCACGAATAGAGCGCATAATAAAGTAGCGATATGATTTCCATCAGAATCAGCATCAGCCAGTATACAAATTTTCGCGTAGCGTAATTTGCTCAAATCATTTTCACCGGGGTCGACTCCGATGGCTAAAGCTATATCGTGAACCTCTTGCGAGCCCATGACTTGTCCTGAATCAACTTCCCAAGTATTCAGGATTTTTCCTCTCAACGGCATAATCGCTTGAGAATCTCTATCACGTGCTTGCTTGGCTGATCCTCCGGCCGAATCACCTTCCACTAAAAAAAGCTCAGACTGGCTGGGGTCTTGGCAAGCACAATCGGCAAGTTTACCCGGAAGCGAGGGGCCGCCAGAGACCTTCCTGCGGGTAATTTTGCGTGCTAGACGTAACCGTTTTTGGGCATTGGCAATGATTAATTCTGTAAGTTTTTCTCCAATATTCGGATGCTGATTCAGCCAAAGGCTAAAGCTATCTTTAGTTGTACCTGAGATAAACGCCACGCACTGTCGGGACCCGAGTCTTTCTTTTGTTTGGCCAGAAAACTGTGGGTCCTCCAGCTTAACCGATAAAATGTAATTGCATTTCTCCCATACATCTTCCGGCGCAATTTTCACACCGCGCGGTAATAGTTTGCGAAAATCGCAGAATTCCCGAATCGCCTCAGTCAATCCCGCACGTAGCCCGTTAACATGTGTACCCCCTTGAACAGTTGGAACCAGATTGACGTAACTCTCTGCGACACATTCGCTAGCTTCAGGGACCCAAGCTAATGCCCACTCAACTGCCTCATGACCCCCTTCGAGTGAGCCAGTAAACAACTCAGCTGGAAAGCGTTCACTTTCTCCCAACGTACTTAAAAGGTATTCCTTTAACCCATCCTGAAATTGCCAGGAATAGAATGTATCGCTCAGGTTGTCCGTTAATGAAATATAGAGGTTAGGGCAGAGTATGGCTTTTGCTCGCAGTACATGTTTTAGCCGTGAAACAGATACTTTATTAGAGTCAAAATATTTTTCATCCGGCCAAAATCGCACAAGGGATCCTGTATTGGATTTTCCTACGACCCCTATTTCGGCTAAATCGCCAGTTTTTTCGCCAGCGATAAAGGACATTCCATACATCTTCCCATTTCGTTTAATTTCGACTTCCAGCCGTGTGGATAACGCATTTACGACCGAAATGCCGACACCATGTAGGCCCCCCGAGAAACGGTAATTCTTATTGGAAAACTTTCCACCAGCATGAAGACGGGTCAGGACAACTTCCACCCCGGATACACCTTGTTCGGGGTGCAGGTCTACGGGCATTCCACGGCCATTATCATTGACTTCGATCGCCCCATTTTTTGACAAAACGACATCGATTCGTGAGGCAAAGCCCGCGATGGCTTCATCTACACTGTTGTCGATGACTTCTTGGATAAGATGGTTGGGGCGTGTGGTATCGGTATACATACCTGGACGTTTGCGTACTGGTTCCAATCCGCTAAGTACTTCGATCGTCGATGAGTCGTACTGAGTATGCATAAATAAATTTACAAATTCTGTTTATATTTTAAGTGTATCAACAACCGCTGAGAATGGAACAATGCAAATCATTTTCAAGAGAGTTCTTCTCTTATCTCACACACATTCAGCTACCAAACAGCGGTGCTCCCTATATTGTGGAGGCATCGAATGGGATGCATACGGTGCTGCGGATAAATTAAAGCGTAAGCATTCACACACCTTGATCGAAGAACAAACTGAAAACTATTTTGTCTAATAGCTCGTCGATCAAAAAATTAAAATTGGGTTTGTCGACACTTACATTGTGTTTTGACTTAATGGCTTTGGGTTCAGCGGTTGTTCATGATCGTTTGATTAAGCTGGGATTGTCTTCGAATCAACGTGGCTGTATTGGAGAAACATTATCATGCATTACATGGATATCCAAAAATTTGAATTCAGATACGCTCTAAAAGAGAGGTTAGAAAAAGCGGTAGCAGTTGTTTGTTGTAGCTTGGTACTCTACTGTCCGATTAGTGGTGCAGCAACACCCCGTCAACCAACGCTCAATATTTTTTCGACCCAAGTGATAGAAAATATAAAGGAAACTGGCAGTGCAGCACGCAGTCTTGAGACAGATCTACAAAGTGTGTTTGAGGATTTGGAAAAACACCAGCAGCTATATACGGAAAGTAAGTGTCATGGTGTGGTCAGTGATCAGGGTTGTGAGCAGATTAGTCGACAAATGGCCACATCTTATAAAGCAATGCTCGATACGATGGCCGACCGGCTCCCCGAAATGGAACGAAATATCCAGATAACTCGCGATTCATTGAAAACACGATTGGCTAAAGAATTGGGGCGTAACCGAACGGGCGCTGATTTGCAACGGTTGTTACGAAATGATAAGCAAAGTATATCTTCGGTGCAGAGAACACGGGTACGACAGCAGGGAGCGCGTTTGAGTGATCGCTTTCGCCAATATTTTTTCTTAGTCAATCAGGGGCGTACTGGATCCCTCGCGCTACTTGGCTCAGAAATGTATCTGGATATGGATGAAACGTTGGAACTCATTCAATTGACCCAGCAACAGATTCATCGAGCACAACTCTATGTGGACCTATCTGAACGTATGGGGACGATTACGCCGGAAATGGAACAAACCGTATCAGGGGTCAAACGGATTATTTTTGGGGAGTACGACGATGATTCAGGTTTTGTTCCTGCAACACTTGATGCAGCAGACAAACCTGGGAAATTTTGCAGCGAATTTGACGCAAATTGTTAACTCTCTTTCTCTCAAATTTTGCCAGAATAGAAAGGATTTTTACATGAATTTAACGATATCTGTTGTCAATTATGGGTTTAGAGCCTGCTTTTTTTTGGTTTTGGTCATTTTAAGTTCGGGTTGCCAAACTAAACAACCCAAGACGTACAGTTGTACGCTTCCTTCGGGGTATCAGGTGGAAAGCGCGTTTGCTCAAGCTGGTGCCGATCTCGCTCATTTGCAATGTCATTACCAATTTGACCAATATATGGACAATTTATTGGAAATAGCCGCCTCTAATCCTCAAGAAAAAAATAAGGAATACTTCAGTCATTTTTTGTCCGATGCCAAGCGAAATGGTGTGATAAGTCAGCTTCAAGCCCAACGATATTATCGGCGATATTTTAGCCCGGATTTTGTTTCTTTAGGTGCGATGCATAACAATTGTACGACGACCTGTCAACATCAAGTGGACTTAGTTAAAAAAATGAAACTAGAACTTCATGATAAGAAATTGGGTCTTTTGGAAGTCGTCGGTGACAGAGACTCCTATGCTCAGGCCGACCAAGAGTTTAATCAGTTGCTCATTCTTATTGATGCGACTTGCTTGGCGTGCCAAGAAAATAAATAAATCTGCCCAAAATGGAAGGGGCCCATAGCTTAGGAACTCGGTTTTTTCGAGGCGTTATTACTGGGGTTGTATGTACGCTTGTATTGTTAGTGACTTTGTACGCACTAAATATGATGGGATTTGTCGTAATTGCGATTAATTCGTTGCCAGATGTCCATGTTATTTTAAACTGGGCATTTGAAAACCTCAGATTGTCCATAATTCCCTTTACACTTATCATGATTTTTTACTTTCGAGTTTTATACCAATTAAAAGCATCTTTGAGTGATCCAAACGTTGGTCCAGAAAGGATCGCCCAATTAGAAAACTGGGTTAACATTTCTATTAGTTTATTTTTTGGAGTCGGCGTTATTTGGACCGCAATTGGTATGCGGAGCGCATTACTTGTGGGGCTCAGTGACTTGGACGCCAACATGGCTGCGCAAATAGGTTCGTTCGAAATTCTAAATCGGTTGATCAAAGGGGGAATATTGCTAGCCTTATCAACGACAATATTTGGGGCTGTAGGGGGATATTTTATGCGGATTAACAAAATCCTTGTTGTCGGTGCGAAGCTACAACAATACTTTAGCCAACGAACGCGATCTCAGATTAGATTCTATGAGCAACGTTTAGAAAGTATAGAGTCATATTTGGCTCAGATAGCCGCCAAAATCAAGGATAGCTCTCATTACAAATCATGATTTCTCCTTGGGCTAATGAACGGCTTCTAATATCCGAACCAACGACGGAAGATGCGGAAATTGAGGCGTTACAGACCGATGTTATGCGTTTTATGGCGATCCTCGGTTTTATCCTTTCGGTTATTTTTGCCTTAGTACAGTCGATACCTTTTACGCCCACAAATTTACATCCTACACTTAAGAGTTACGAATCACTCAAACGTGATATCGCCAATCTTAAGAACTACATCCAAAGTCAAATCACTGTTTTGGATAGAGTACAGCTACAACTTCGAGAATCAGAGACACTTAAGGCTAAGAGGATAGCCGAAATAAAACAACTTAGTGAACAACGAAATCGGCTTTTTAGAGAGGCTAAACTGACTGACATAGAATTCAAAGAAAGCCAAAATAATCTCAAAGCAATAGGAGATAAGATCAAAAATCGGAAAAACTCGTTACATGGATTGCGATTAAGTGTGGAGCGTGAACGGGGTAAATTGCAATTAACACAAGAGAAGTTCGATCGATTAAAGAAACAGGTGCTTGCAATTCAGCAGGAACCAAATGAAGCTGCGGCTGAGAAGGATGTTGCCATTCCAAGAGCCTACGAAACTCCATCGAAAAAACCAAAGGTCGATCAAATTGAAGCACCGACACAGGAAGTTGTTGAGATTCCTTTGCCTCCAAAACAGGTGGGTTTTACTCTCAAGTTTGAATCAGAAGAGGCATTTAATAGGTTACTCGCCAAGGGGTTAATAAAATTTTATGTTTTTGTGGGAGACAAAACCTGGCGTGTCAGACTCCATAAAAGGGTACCCAAATTTCTCGCCGGGTCGAAACCTAGGCGGTATCAGGAAATGGACCAAGTTACGGTGCCCACGCTATATGTAACTCATTTTAAGAGAAAGTTTGTTTCCCATGGTCGAAATTTCGAAACCTGGGGGGTGGTTTTGCCAAAATCAATTTCACGATCCATCCAAACAAAAATACTTAATAAGAAAGGTGGAGAGGTGGTGATCAATAGTGAAGGAGGCGTTCACTTGGAAAACTCAAATCCATAGGTGCCATGAGATTCCTCCGTTCTTGTTTTATTGGTGTACTGGTTCTTTTATCCATACCTTCGATAGTTATGGGGGCTGATCGAAAACAACTGGAGCCATGGTTGAATGATGAGCTTTTACCTTTTTTGGAAGATCGACTAAGTCGCCATCCACGTTTAAAGGGGCAGCCGTTTGAAGTGGTTGGTGCAAACCAATATAGGGCGTTAGGTAAAATGGATGGATTGACTACCTATATTCGTCGGAAAATTGTGGATCGGCTGCAATCTATTCCAGGTGCAAATTTTGTACAATATTCGACCATTAAGCCTTGGGGTGATAGAAGGAAATCAATGGATTCGGCGTGTGGTACTCAGGGAAAAGCGGTAGTTCGGGTTACGCTCGAGGTAGATAACTCCTTGGGGTCGGGAGAAACCCGTGTCGCTGTTCAAGCGATAGATCTGGTAGAAAATAATTGGGTTCGTGGTTTTAAAAAGGTATGGATTGGCCAACCTACAGCCAGAGAAAAACGGTTAATAGCCAAGCAAATTGTCGATCAGAAGCTCTTGGGCTCACGGTCTCTCCCTTTTAGAAGTAATCAACCCGATATTTTGGCTTCGTTTCTTGCGGAAAACTTGAGTTGCCTCTTGAAACATACGGGTGAATCTAAGTTAAAAATATATTTGCAGAAACCGGCTGAAAAACGACCAGAGTTTTTGTGGACGGCTTTTCGTTTATTGAGCCACTACTTGGCCCGATTTCGGGAGGTTGAAATAACCGATCAAAAACGAATTGCCAACGTTATATTGGTTTCAGATGTACACGCGATCGACTCAAAGTTGCTTCAAGTTTCAGTTTTGTTACGGAGTCTTGATAAATCGATCCGTATTTCTGGGGTAGGAGCTGAGGCATACGTTCACTTTGACACTACCACTGTTATCGTTCAGGGACCAACGAAAAAACGGTTGATCGCTTCTTTTAAGCTTATTACTCCCTGGCAGCGAAATCCCTGCAAACTGCGTGATCCTTGGGAAAAAGGATTTATCAGTTTGACCACAGTTAGTCGTCTACCCAGTAATGGGTGTTTTGCGATTCGATTAAAAGCGGACGCTACAGCCAAACTGTACTTGATTGGGCAGACAGATAATGCACAACTTACTCTGTTATTTCCGGATTCATGCAATATTCTCGGTCTTAAGCATGTACTTGGAGGGGGGGAAATACGTAAATATCAGTCGATCCATTCCCCACTATGGGACAATGGCAAACAGGGCTTTTTTCAGCTGGACCAAAGACCTGGAATCGAAAGGATTTATGCGATTGCTGTCACCGATCCAATCATCGAAGTAAGACTTAAACAGTGGATAGACCGAATAGGAGACTTATGTTCAGTTCAAAAAAACCGCAGGGCACTCCATGCCCAACGTCTCCGTGCCGCGCTTGCAGACCTTGGCGAAGAAAGCCCAGGTAGAATGGAATGGATTGAGAGGAGCTTTATTCATTCGCCTTGATCGCAGTGGTGACCCAAAAACAGACAAATTTACCGCGAAAAGACAATCGAATAGATTTACCGATTATTTTGCTAAATAAAGTAGCTACTTGCTTCAGATAGGCTCAGGCACCCTCCAAAATTTTTCTGGAGATCTGATGATTTGCAATTGATTGGAGTATATGTGTCCTTATTATAACGAAAATCATCCCTCCCAGAATTTATCACCACCAGCTCGATTTATTATTTTGAGATTCGTTGTCTTGAAACTTGAATTTAGTGATTACACCTAAGCTTGGATCGTTGACATTGATGGTAATTTTTTTAGCGGAAATGCGGCCAAGATGAACTTCGCCACCATCAAATGGTTTAATGTTTTTGCGATCACGCTTTTCGGTTCTGGCCGGATATAAAGCTGATGTACTGAATGTTCCGCTGAGCTTAGTGGCAATTACTTTTTCAATTTCAGGTAGTGTTTTGTTCCTGGTATCAATCTTCACTGATTTCTCGCCATCTATCGAGATTTCAACGCCTCCACCTTCCGCACGGAAAGATTTCTTGGTTGCTGATTGATTAATGACGACGTTTGCTACTGAAGCGAAGTCGGTCATATCGATCGCAATGTTTATTCCTTTTGCACTAAATGAAGGCCCACCAAGATCGACTGCAAATTTTTGGTTGGTAAAATCTCTAAGTGTTATTTGGCTAAACGCAATTCCTTGTTTGTTTTTAATTGTGACATAGGGATCGTCGGTCCCTTTAGTCCTGTTTGCGGTAAGCCCGCGGAGGGAGGGCCGCTTATATGCCATACCGCTTATCAAACCGTCGCCGATTCTTTTAGCTATTGTATTCGCATCATCCGGTTTAGGTAAGTTCGGTCCTTTAATAAAAGCCAATCCGGTCGACCCAGTAAGCAGACCATCCTTCATGCGCCAATAAACCGAGATAGACACGATGGATTCTCCTTCTTTTTTCGGAGCCCCCGTGTGGATGCGTAATTCATCCTGGCCTGCAGGAATTGCAGCGAGTAATGAGTTTATATTTAACCCTAATCCAAGGGTAAAAAAAACGATAAGAGTTTTTTTTATAAGTTGTTTCATGTAACACCTCATGTTTATGGGTTATCGTATTTAGTTTTCCGTATATTTGGCTGCTGATTAGCTTTCGATTAAAAAAACGGAGCCGCGTAGCCGATAGCTTAAATGGGCTAGATCAGAGAAGCAATGCTAGGAGTTTGTTTGCGTTAATGTCAAATCATTTATTGGCATCAACTACAACGCCCTGGTGTCCTCGCCACTCGTCTATCAGTCGTTGCGCTTCGGTGATTTGTTCCGGCGACATTCTTTTAGCGATTTTGTCGCGCCATTTTTTAGCTTTTAAATTACCGTTTAGTATTCCAACATCGAACCAAAAATGAGTTTTTACAAAATCTTTTTGTACGCCGCTTCCCGTGTAGTACATTACCCCCAAGTTAAATGGGGCATATTTATCCCCTTGCTTAGCTGCTTTGTCGTACCATTTGATCGCTTCATTTAAATTTTGTGGAACACCTTCACCACTATCATATATCCATCCTAAATTGTATTGAGCGAGCGCATTGCCTTGTTCAGCTGCTTTTCGATACCAATTAATTGCTTCTTGGAGATTTTTCGATACACCGTCTCCATTACGATACATCTGTCCCAAATAGTATTGGCTCATAGCGATACCCTGTTCCGCAGACTGTTTACATTTGATGTAATTAATGTCAGGAGCTTGATTCTTATCGTAACAAGCGCTCCAAGCATCTATGGATGATAGGGCAAGGAACAGGCTCAAAGAGAGAGTTTTGGATTTCATTTGTTCGGGTAGCCGGGGTATCGAAAAACAAATTGGATCAGGATATCTAATATACATTAAATGTGAATTGTTTTGTTTGATTCTCCGGTCATTGAATAGAAAAAATAGACATATTTGCTGACGAATATTAGATTTAAATAAAACCGCCTTGTTTTGATATTCAATCTTGATCCGGTCAAGGCTCTATCGGGTTTACTTGTGTATACAGCTTAAAGTGATCAAAATTTCTGTACTCATTATGTCTGTTCGTATTGGGATTCGGCATAGTAGGTGAAAGCATAAGTATTGAGATCGGCAATCATGGTGTGCTTTTGATTGACAATGCTAAACCTCAGAGCATCGCTAAGGATTTCGTCGGAACAATCTTGATGCCCGTGCCGTCGTTTGAAGAGCCCATGTTGTCGTACAAAAGTCTGATTGCTAATGTTAATTTTCTAAAGGTCTATATGGGAAATATCCATACCTATTGTGGTATGACTTGTGGTCTTGGTGCAGCCATCCCATAATCTTCTTTGTGATCATGTTTGCCAGTGTATGAAGATCGCATTCATAGCGGTGTCACGCGATGTTTAACCATCTGGTAGTGAATCGCGTAATTCATTCTAGGAAAAAACCGGAGGAAAAGATGCGAACTCAAACCTTGATGGGTGCCTTTTTGTTGTGTGTGGCCGTTATCCTCACCTTAGCCTCGGCTGGCACCGTTCAGGCAAAAGTTATTATGAAGTTGGGGTATGATCTCGCGGAAGGGTCAGCTTACGACACTTTTGCCAAAGTGTTTAAAAAAGAAGTCGAAGCTATGACGAATGGTGAAGTGAAAGTCAAAAACTTTTGCTGCTTCAAGATGGGTGGCGAGCAAGAGATGTTCAAAAAGCTCTAGCTCGGTACTCTGGATGCGACCGTGATTGCGCAGAATAACTCTGGGCCTTTCTATCCTCCGATCGATCTTCTCGTGTTGCCGTATATGCTTCAGAACTATAAGCATGCGATTAGGGTGGTCGATGGGCCGGTTGGCCAAATGATTTGGGGAAATATGGCGGAAGAGACAGGGGTTCACTTAGTGGCCATCGTGTTGGTGTCATTTCGCCATATCTACAATACTAAGAAACCGATCATGATGATCGCGGACTTCGCGCGACTAAAGTATCGCGTGCCCAAAAACGTGGTCATGGTGGATACCTATAAGGCATTTGGTTCTGAACCGGTGCCATTAGCTTGGTCAGAAACCTTATCAGCTGTGCAAACAGGCACAGTTGATGGTGGCGATCTGCCAATCGATGTCATTTATGGCCAGAAATACTACGAAGTGGCCAAACATATTGCTATGACAGGGCATTTTGTACTAGCACCGCCTTTTTTCGTTGGTGATAAGTTTATGAAAAAGCTATCAGTTGATCAGAAAAAAGCAGTGTATGTAGCTGCCAAAGTTGCCGCTGAGGTTGCCCGCTCGCAGACAATCGATAACGAAAAGTCGATCATTGACACTTTGAAAACAAAGCATGGCGTCCAATTCACCAGCCCAGACAAAAAGCCATTCATCGTAGCCTCGGTGAAGGTTCATAAGGCGTTTGTGGAAGAGCGAGGCGGTGAATACCAAAAGATCATTGATGCGATTAATGCGGCGGCGATCGGAACCCACTAGCCGAGGGTGTGATCCAGGTAGGTATCCGCCTGTGCTGCACGCGGTTTCGCTATCCCTCAGTCTTGAATTGTCGACAGCGTTAGGGTTGACGGCATGGCGCCTAGTTCACTCTAGGATATGAATATTTTGGCACTTTGATGCGCCAATTCGCGCAGATTGAAGATCCCATGTCAAGATTGAAAACCACTTGGTATTTTATCGACCAGTATTTTGAAGCGGTTGTTACCGGAATCACCCTGATAGCGATGGCTTTCTTGGTCTTTGCCCAAGTGGTCATGCGTTATGTTTTTCATGCCCCGATGTCTTGGTCCGATGAGATTGCCGTTTACTGCATGATCTGGTCGGTCTACCTCTCTGCGTCTTGGGCAGTAAAAGAGCGAGCTCATATCCGTATGTTTAACCTCATCATGATCTCCCCCCAACCGCTTTCGCAGTGGCTGATTTATTTCAGCGATGCAGTTTGGTTTGCATTCAGTATTTTTATTGGCTGGCAGGGTATTTTGCTAGATTACTCTCTTTGGCAACAAAAATACGAATCACCAGTACTCGGTATTGATCAAAAGTGGCCGTATATGGTTGTGGCATTTGGATTTGCCATGATGACCGTGCGTCTAGCTCAAACCTATTACCGCTGGATAAAATATGGGGAACCGTTGTTAGGGAGCTCCTCGTTAGATGAGGAAAGTACTAGCTATGAATGAAGTTGCAATGATATTTGTGGTGTTGGTTGCCACTATTACTCTAGGTGTACCTATTCCCATCGCGGTGGCAATTGGCACCATCATTGGCTATTACTATATTGATATGCCATATGTTGCGCTTGCCCAAGCGATGTATACCGGCATTGAGCCACTTCCCCTAATGACGATTCCTCTGTTTGTATTTGCTGGCGCATTAATGGAAAAAGGTGGACTGGCTCACCGGGTTGTAAGGATTGCGCAATCCCTGGTTGGCAGCTATAGGGGGAGCTTAGGGATCGTGGCGGTGCTAGGGTGTACTTTTTTTGCTGCTCTATCAGGCTCCGGTCCCGCCACTACAGCGGCAATCGGTGCTGTAGTGGTGCCCGCCATGATCCGGGAACGATATGACGCAGCGTTTGGCGGAGCGGTTGTAGCATCTGGAGGTGCGCTCGGTAGTTTGATTCCCCCCAGTAATCTGATGATCATTTTTGGTATTATTTCCGACAATTCCATCCCGCGGCTTTTTCTCGCCGGGATCCTACCCGGTATCCTCGCAAGCTTTTTGCTTATGCTATGCACCTGGTTTATCGCGAAGAAAAACGGGTACGGTGGTTGGAAAGAGCCATTTTCATGGACATGTTTTCGCGATTCCCTGTGGGATGGGAAGTGGGCGATCAGTGCACCGGTGGTTATTCTGGGTGGTATTTATTCTGGTGTGTTTACGCCTACCGAAGCGGCTTCTGTTGCGGTTGTATACGCCTCGTTTGTTGGGAAAATTCTCTACCGGGAACTGACCCTAGAGAAGATTGTCGCTTGTATGAAGACCACAGCCATGATTTCTGGCTCAGTGGTCATCATTCTTGGGCCAGCGAAGGCTTTCGGTGAATTGATGAGCCTAATGGAGGTGCCCGAACTGATTGGTGATTTTCTGACTGACTTCACTTCAAGTCGTTTTGTACTGTTGATGGTTATCGCCGGGGTTCTGATTGTTTCGGGCATGTTCCTTGAATCGATTGCACAAATTATTCTTCTAACACCGTTGATGTTGCCGATCGCCGTCTCTATCGGTATACATCCCATAGTTTTTGGGGTATTCATGGTGATTGCTTGCGAAATTGGTTTTTTGACTCCGCCAGTGGGAGCCAATCTCTTCGTGGCAGCCCGTATAACCCGTTTGGGTGTCGATCGCATATCGACTGCGGTGCTGCCATTTCTCCTCACATATATCGCTGTTTTGATTATTATTGCTCTATTTCCGCATATAGTCTTAATTTTGCCCGAGCTTGCTTTTGGGTAGTAGGAATAGGCTTTTTAACGGGATTAGTTAGTGCCTCTTTCTGACTCAAGCTACTATACGGGTGGGCTAGTGGTATTGGAGGGTACTTGTGCGTGCTACGCGCCCAGGTTAGGGCACTATGGTAAGACTGGTTGGTCTGTTTCAGGTCCAAGTTAATATGGCCGTGTCTCAGCTTGTTAAAATGTATAGACTTGGTTGGTGGCTCGGGCGAGCCTGCTATCAACTAGTGTTATAAGATTTCTGCAAATCATGTGTAATTGTTATTTGATTTTGCTATAAAATTGCTAGAGGCTGACTTTGACCTTGCTAAGGTTTGAGGTACTAGTGTCAAGATATCCGAAACTGGTGAATAACTTGGTGGGTATCGAACAAGAAAAGTACAATGAGTGTAGACTCATCGATATTTGGGTCAATGCCCCGGTGTGTTGCTAAATTCACTGGTTTCTTAGAATCTCAATAAACCGGCTGTCTCAGCGGTTTGTCCGAAAGCGTTTATAGTAACGCTTCTTTCATTTAGTGAATATACATTGAGTGATGATTAACAATAATTTTTTGGTTTCTGTATCCACTATATGTGATGTCTGAATCTGGTCTGTCCATTGTTGTAGTTGGCGGAGTCGCGGCTGGGGCTAAAGCAGCTGGCAGAGCGAAGCGTGTCAATCGACAAGCGGATGTATTACTGATTCAAGATGAGACTGAGATTTCGTATACAGCCTGCGGTCAGCCCTACTATTTGGGTGGAGTTATCAAAGATCGGCAGTCACTGATTATTCAGCGGCCTGATGATTTAAACGCTAAAGGTATTGTTGCAAAGGTGTCTCATCGGGTTGAATCCATTCACTCGGAAATTCAACAGGTTTCTGTTCTTGATCGGAAAGCTAATCAGCAAACCATGGTTTCCTATGATCGCTTGATTTTGGCAACCGGTGCGAGACCGCTGGTTCCTAAAATTCCTGGTAACTGGTTGGATGGCGTGGTGACCTTGCGTTCGGTTGATGAGTTGGACCGATTCAAATCTACTTTGGATGCATTTAATCCGAAGAACGCTGTGATTTTGGGTGCTGGTTACATTGGTATCGAGCTGGCGGATAACTTGTCCAATTTAGGTATATCCGTCTGCGTTGTTGATCAAATGGATTGTGTCATGTCAAAAATGGATAGTGATATGAGCCAGCGAGTTCATCAACACCTGCTGAAATGTGGCGTTGAAGTGTTACTGAATACATCGATTGTTAAAATCAATGGGAGTCACGAAAAGGTTCGGTCTGTTCAGACGGATCAAGGTGATGAGAGGGAGGCAGATTTGGTGGTCATAGCAGTGGGGGTAACACCGAATGTAGATTTGGCGAAGGACTGTGGTTTAGGTATTGGAGTCACGGGAGCCATTTCGGTGAATGAGCGCATGCAAACCAGTGATGAGAACATATACGCTGCTGGTGATTGTGTTGAGTCCGTGCATAGATTAACTAAAGAACCTGTTTGGAATCCATTGGGCGATATTGCCAATCTACAAGGACGCATTGCGGGGGAGAATGCAGCGGGTGGATCTGCGTGTTTTCCTGGTGTCATGGGGACGGCTATTTTTAAAGCATTTGATTTGAATGTTGCTATGACTGGCTTGACGGAGACGAGCGCCTTGGCAGCAGGTGTGCGGTCGGTGTCTGCAACGATAGAAGGTAGAGATAGAGCACGATATTATCCGGGAGCCAAACCGGTTGTAGTGAAATTGTTAGCTGACGTCGGTACGGGAAAGGTTTTGGGGGCCCAAGCCGTCGGTTTGGGGGCTGTCGATAAAGTTATCGATATTGTAGCAACTGCGCTGATCGGTGGGCTGTACTGTGAGGATTTGGAACACTTAGATCTTGCTTATGCACCGCCTTATAGCCCGGTGTTATCGCCAGTGATTGTTGCTGCAGGTGTTTTAGCTAAGCAATTGACGACTGTTTAGTCCCCGTCCTAATAACCGATTTCTTGTAATCTCTCTTGCTTCGAGTATAGCGATGGGTATCAGTCCTCACAAAGCATTTCAGCCATATTGCTGTCAAACATCGAGCCAGTGCCCATCTCCCGAGAAAAAAGCCGGTTCACCACCTGTGTGTAAAAATAGCAAGCGCTGATTGGTTGTTATTAAGCCGGTGTCAAGAGCGTGCATCAAGCCAGCCATGGCTTTGCCTGTATAGGTTGGGTCGAGTAGTAATCCTTCACAATGTCCTACGGTACGAATCGCCTGCGCACCTTCGATGCTGGGAATCCCATAGCCTGCACCGATGTGTTGGTCAAGAACGGGACAGTCCTTGGCCTCAAAACGTTGGGGTAACCCCAGTATACCAGCGGTTTCATTGGCTAACCTGGCAACTTGTTGACTGGCTTCTTGTGAGGGTCGACTAACGCTGACGGCAAGGATTTTCCACGAGAGGTTCAAAGCTGCTAATCCGACTTTCCAACCGGCATACGTGCCACCCGAACCGATGGCCATGACCACCGTATCCGGATAGAATGCAGCATCTTGGCATTGTTGGAAGACTTCGTAGACGGCCATAACATGGCCTAACGCACCAATTGCACATGCGCCGCCGCGGGGAATGATGTAAGGATGTTTGCCTTGGATTTGCAGTCCGGCCGCTGCCTTTTTAAGTGCTGCATCTACCGAAGCGCGTTCGCCATCCATGGTGAAGACTAGGTCCGCACCATACATTTTGGTGAGCCGAAGGTTGCCATCAATCTGGTCTGGGGGTGTTCCCCAAAATACAGCAGTGCAGTCGAGTTGATTGGTTTTGGCTGCAGCGGCAGTAGCTCTAACATGATTGGATTGTGCACCAGCGCCAGTTACTAGGGTATCGGCCTTTTGTTCTAGTGCATCAGCCACCAAGAACTCCAGTCCGCGAATTTTATTGCCCCCCAGGGCAAAACTGATCAGGTCATCGCGTTTCATCCATAGTTCGGTTTGTAAGTCAACGGAAAGTTTTGTCAGGGGGTGTAGTGGGGTCGGATAGAGTCCGAGGGGCATTCTCTGAATGCCTTGCAAAACTTGCCAAGGTGTTGTCACGGTGCTTATTGTTAGAAAGTGCTTAAGAAATAGAACGTTTGTTGTCTGTTTGGAGCTTGACCACTCGTTCGCTCATGGCCTGGCATTGTCCGATATTGGCATGATAGTCAAAACAGGTTGTGATGTCTTCGGGGCTCATCGTTTGGCCCACAGTTTCATCGGTCAATAGCGCCTCTCGTAAGCTGATGCCTTCTTTCTGTGCACATATGCAGAGGTTGTACACCAGTTGATGGGCGGTTTGTTTGCCAAGCATTGGTGCGAGCTTCAGCATCACGGCTTCAGCCAAAATAAATCCATTCGTGGCTGCGAGATTGTCGGCCATTCGTTGGGTATTCACTTCGAGTTTATCGAGCAAGACACGAAGCAAGCTGAGGGCCTTGTCACTTGCTAAACAAGCTTCGGGCAATATAACCCATTCTGCTTTCCAGGCACGACCGTCGCGTTCGTGGTCATGAACAAGGTTTTCCAGCATCTGATTGGCGGCATAGCGGACTATACGGGAGAGCGTCCCGAGATGTTCGGATATTTCGGGATTCCTTTTTTGCGGCATGGTGATGCTGCCCACAGTACCTTCTACAAACCCCTCACGGAGTTCACCAATTTCAGGGCGTTGTAAATTATAGATTTCATGACCGATACGGTCACATGTAGCCGTGATCATTGCCAATACGGTCATCCATTCGGCCAAACGATCTCTGGAGTTAATCCATGAAATAGAGGGGGTTTCTAGCCCTAAGCGCTGACAAAAATCTTTTTGTAAGTTCAATGCTTCTGCACCTAGTGACGATAAACTGCCGACGCCTCCACACAACTGACCTACTTCAAGCCGAGGCCCAATTTCCTTGAGGCGTTGCTGATGCCGCTGGCATTCATCCAACCAAATCGCTGCTTTGTAGGCAAAGGATATTGGTAATCCGGGTTGTCCATGCGTGCGTCCGCAGAGGATAGTCTCATGGTGGTCTGCTATAAGGCGAGCAAGCAATGCGCAATTGTCTTCAAGTAAGGAAAGCAAGCGGTAGCGAACTTGCTTTAACGTGCGAGCAGTTTGGGTATCGGTGATATCTTGAACGGTTACCCCAAAGCAGAGCCATTCGCCAACATCCGCTGGACAGCGGGATTGAACAGCACGAATAAGACCCAATAGGGAATGGTTGCTGGTTTCGAAACCGATTCGGGCTTCTTCGAGTAATGCGTCGTCGATCGGCAATGATTCGCAGGTTTCACGCAGTAGCGTTGCTATGTTTTGAGGGATCAGATGATATCTTGCTTGTACGTCAGCCAGAATGCCCATGATTTCCAACCAGCCTTTGATGCGAGTTTTTTCATCTAGTAAGGCTCGTAATTCGGGCGTAGACCAAGCGTTAGAGAAGATCGCTGAATCGAAACAATGCAAGGTCATGGTTGGATCAATGCTCTAACGTTTTGGAGTAACACAGCTTCACTATTGGAAAGGGCAGCTTGCTTGACATTTATCCAGGCTTGGCTTGTCCGCACGCAGTCCGATAATGTCTCGCACATGGATTGCATTGAGGAATCAGAACACCCGCCAATAGACAATTTTTCCTGCAACGACGATTCTGTGGACAAAGCCATGGCTAGTTCGTTTTCACTCAATTTCAGTTCAACTCCATATTGCATAGCAATCTCTTTGAGTTCAGTGAGTTGCAGATTTGCCAAATGGCTTTGACGCTCGTTCAGCTGTCTGACCACGGTACCTACCAATCGATGTGCCGAACGTGGGTCCATCTGACTGAGCGTGAGCGCTTCCGCCAGACCGGTGGCTTGGGAGTCACTTTCTTGCAATCTTTTTTGCCCGATATCGGAGTGAAAACGACACAATGAAAGCGTTTCGTTCATCAGGGCAAGCGCCCCTATGGTTTTTTCGATGGCCATTGGCAGGGTACCGTATATCGATAAGCGATTGTCAGGTTGACCCGAAGGGGTTCGGCCATAGGCCAGTGTGCTGGCAGATAATCCGATAAATTCATTACAGATTGCACGTATATGAGTAAGGGCAAATGGGTTTTTTTTCTGGGGCAATATTTTACTGGCTCTTGTATGACCGTCATCCAGCTCAATTAGACCGAAAGCTTGGGTGCTGAAGATGTGCAGGTCTTCAGCACAGCGGTCGAGATTTATCATGATGGAGCTTATTAGGGATACGATCTCGATTGGCAAGTCAGCTTGCCACATTGCATCTCTTGCGTGAATGACCAGACCATCAAAGCCGAGCAATTTTGCCAGTTGTTGTCGATCTTGAGGTAGTCGAGACCCATTGGTACTCCCACAGCCGGCCGGACTCAAATTGACCCGTTCAAAGAGGCATTGTAATCGTTCCAAATCCCGCTTCACAGCAAATCCAAAGCCAAGAATGTAGTGGCCGAAATGGGTGGCTTCTGCCGGCTGTAAATAGGTGTAATCAGGCATCAGTGCATCCCGATACAGCCAGGCTTTATCGGCGATGGTTTGTATATAGTCCAGTTGTTCGTTCTGTAGTAGAAGTAGCTGATTGCGTACTGTGATTAAGAACGCTGTTGTGGTGGCTTCTCGACGGGCACGGCCGACACCCAGCCAGTTTACAGCATTAGTTTTCTGCTTCAGGAAAACTTCACGATTGGTATATAGATCACCGTGTTTAGCCGCTAAACTCAAGCGGTTGGGGTGATTGTGTAAATCGAGTAATGCTTTCAATAAGTCTTTTCCTTCTGCGGGCGGAATAATTCCGGTATCCATGCACATCACGGTATGTGCCATATCTGCCAATCCAATGGCCTCTGCTAGAGCTGTTTGATGATGTAATTCGTCAGTAAATGCGGTGGCGACCAATAAGGGTGATGGTGGCTTTGTAATTCGAGCGCCAATTTCGAGGCTATTATCCGTTGGGGAATATTCGGACTCCGAAGGGTGTCGGTTCATAATTTGAGTACCGTAACTTAAGGAGTAATGTGGGATTCGATCTGAAAAGGATCCCAACTGCCGCTTCTGAGCAAGCGTTCGGCAATGCTACTGAAGGTTTCGTAACGCAGTCCTGCGCGTAGGGATTCAACGGCCAATACGTCGCCGCATGGGACATTACCAAGACCGACATTGGTACCAAAAGTGTTAATAAATAGGGCTTGCTGTTCCTTTAGTGGCGCTTCCCATATAAGCTGATGGACGTGTTCGCCCATGTTATTACAAATGCTGCCCAGTTGGGTTTCGTTTACGCTACCCTGGTTATCAAACAGCCCAACATTTTTGCCGCTTTCACGTCCTTCGATAATTACCCAATGTGCACCTGCTTTGAGATCCGACAGTGCTTGTTCAGCGATTTCTTCTGGACTAGGCTGATTCAACGGATCTTTTTTCCCTACCTCGGTAATTGGTATCAATCCGGCCTGAATGGCGCAATCAATGATATTAGCACGACGAAAGGTCGGTAAAGGGATAGTGCCATCGGAAATTTCTACAGCGGAAAACCCTAGACGTTTAGCATGTTGATTGAATTCCCTACAGTGGTGTTCAACCAGAGCAACTTCCAATAAGGTTCCGCCTGGATAGGTCAACACATCATGTTCTGTCAGAAGTGCCAACTTATCTTTTAAGCGCTTTTCACATACGAATACTGAAGTACCGAAACTAAATTTCCAATGGTCGATATATTCGCCAGCATATTCTAGCAAATCCTTTGTTGCAGCCATGCCCATGCCTTTATCTATTACCATGGTTACGCCAGTTTGACGGGGTTTATTCTGACGTTCATTGAGTAACCCATCGACAATGTGATCCCAGGCCCTAGTCATTCGCATGTCCCCTTGCAATATGGCGCAGTGCTGATTCGACCATAGCTAGATCGGCGCCCCAAGGTACCACTCCAAAATGGGTATCCACCTCAATATCAAATTCGAGTAAACAGCATTTGAGCAGGGTGGGGCAACCAGTATCCTTAGTTAGCTGGCGAGGGCACATTTCCACGCGTGGCGGTTCGTCTCCATAATAATGACGATGAAATTGCAGGCTGCGCTCACATCCAAGCAATGTCCAATTATGTCGCTGTTTCGGGCGTTCGTCGAGAAAATGTACTGGGACCCCCAAGTTGTCTAATCCGCCTGAGCGGCATGGCACGAGAAAGGCTTTGGGGCGTACCTGCTTGGATAATTCACGCAGATCAATGGTTTCCAATTCTAACGCTATGGCTGGAAGGTCCGCATAGCTCAATACGTGCTGAGCCATTTGGTAAAGTTTGGGTGGTTCGGGTGGAATGACCTCGATGACACGAATAACTAATGGGTTTGGTCGATGAATGATATTGACATGATCGAACATACCCATTACAACAGCGGTTTGTTCGGGGCCAACACCCTGTATCGTGGCAGCATGGGCTAAAGCTGAAGGATTGGCAGGATCGACGGTGGGGTCTTGGATAAACACGCAAGCATTCGGTAGTGCCAATACTTCGACTGCTTCAGCTACAGTAAATAAGTTCCCTCCACCTTTCCGCTGTACAGCAGCGACGGCTATTTCTTGGCGATGGTTGTGCAACACAACGATATCGGTTCGGCGATACAGCTCTCTGCTCATCAAATGGGCCGCGATTGCTGTCTCAGTCATGGCTTCCGAATAGGGTTGGTAACTGACACGACGATAAGGAAGCGGCACAAAATTGCTAGTGGATTGGAGTGCACCTACACGCAGACAGTCATCATTCATGGGGGATTACCTGTGTTCGCGGCGCTGGGTGCTAAAGGGAAACGTCGATTCACATCTTGAGCACGCAATTCCCTTTCGTGTATCCGCATCGGATCCAAATTTCGTATCAGCTGAACCATACCAGCAGTTGGGCAAGATGTGGTAGACAGCTGCGGATGAAGCGGAAAGTCAAATCCAGTGTTCTCACGAATTTCCGCTTTAGGGGTATCTGGATAGGTTGCGACAAGGCGCATATGTCCGTTTTCGTTAAAATCGAATACACCCAATTCAGTGACCAAACGATCTGGGCCTTTACCCCGATAATGCATGGATTTTCGGGGAGTACCATCGGTAGTGCGATGACCGACACTAGTTATAAAATCGCATTGATCGACTAGACGGAAGAGGCGTTTTCCATGTTGATTCGGCAGTGATCGGTGGGCTGCCGTCCAAAGGGTAAGATGGCGTGCATCACAGGACAAATTGCAGCCTCCGCCTCCGCCCGGTAATTTTAATTTCAGTTGTTTTTTTCCCAATGACGTCACGTTAAGGTTACCCCAGCGGTCAATTTGCAAGCCGGATAAAAACATCCTTCCCATGCGTCCGCTTGCTGCCAAATCGAACAGTTCCTCAATATCCAAGGTGCATTCAGCGCCTTGGCTCATGGCCCAATCATTGGACGTTGGGGTTAGAAAGGGTGGCCGGGGATTGATGCCATAGGTCGCTCCGGCGACCAGAACCATATGCTTGGCGTGGGTTCGTTTGGCTAAATGCAGGGCTAGTTGTACTAAGGGAGAACCAAACCCATGGAAGGCTAAAATACCATCTTCGATAGTTTGGGCGATTTGATAAATCATCAACTCACCCAAAGAGCAATCGTGTAGTTTAGATTCTTCAGTCATAAAGGCGCATCCATTGTTCGTGACTTTCCCGCCATTCAGAAAGCCGCGTGCGGGTATTCTCACCGCCGATTTTTTCAAAATATGCGTGATGCGATGAACAACTTAGAATATAAGGTTCAACATAGCGTTCATGAAAAGTTTTAGCACCCTGTTTTGCAGCGTCATAGTAGGTTTTGTAGTGTGCGCGATCATAGGCATAAAGGGGATAGCACGAAGTAGGATGAGCGCCAAAAGGAACTTCGGCCAGTGCAGAGACATAAAAGTAAGGGATGGTTACGCCTTTCTCCGAGAGTTCTTCCCTAGATACTATGCGTTCAACGGTTGCAATGACTGTTCTGGCGGCTTTTGCAAATAATACGTCGGCGACGGGTGGACCTTGAATATGTAAGTTTCCGTGTTGGTCACCATATTGCGCGTGGATAATGGCGACATCGGGTTGTAGTGCTGGGACCAAAACAATGTCCTTGCCTGTGAATGGGCAGATCATGGTTTTGTATTCCGGATGTAAGCCCATCAAGTCGGTTCCACTTACTGAGGTGATGGGCATGAATGGGACACCGCTGATGGTAGCGCGGAGTTGCTGGACTAGTGTATAACAGCAGTTATCTCGGATTTGGACGGCACCACTTTCGCTCGCGCGCCGATAATTAGGTGCCATACCAAAATCTTGTTCAAAGCCGACATAAGATTCCGCACAGATAGCAACCGCGCCAGCCCCACATAATAGGTCAATATCGATTCCGTGAGCCGATCCGATCAATTCCAAGTTGTTACAACCCGAGCGAATCAATGCATGAAGCGCTGCAATGGGTTCGCGAGCTGACAGTCCGCCACCAATGGCTAGACAGTCACCATTGGCAACACAGCTGATCATTGCGTCTAATTCGGTGACTTTATTAACATTGGTGGCGATTGGGAAGTTTTTTCTTTCCATCTTTCAGAATGCCTTGATGTGAATTTAGTTGAGACCGGAAGATACAGATAGGATTTTATTTTGGTGTTCAAGGTCCAAAACACCCCATTAAATGGCTGTCATGCCGCCATCAACAGATAAGGCTGCTCCGGTGACAAAGCTAGCGTCATCCGAGGCTAAAAACAAAGCAGCTTGAGCAATCTCTTCTGGTTTCCCAAAACGACCAATGGGGTATTTAGCCAACCGTTTTGCTTGGGTTTCCGGTGAACTGTCCGTACCCAGGATTTGGCGACCCATGCCGGTGTCAGCAGTGGTGCCAGGGCATAGGCAGTTTACCCGTATCCCTTGAGCAGAGTATTCCGCAGCCATTTGTTTGGTAAGCCCAATTACTGCCGCTTTGGCAGCACAATAGGCTGCCATTTTAGGAATCCCGACCATTCCTGCGACGGAGGCAAAATTGACCACCGAACCACCTTTGCGTTTCATGTGGGGGAGTGCTGCTTTTGAGCATAAGAAACTGCCAGTGGCATTAACCGCCATGATTTTTTCCCAACTGCCCAAGCTGGTTTCCTCTACTGAACCAAATTCAGCGACACCGGCGTTATTGATTAAGATGTGTATGCAGCCACCAAAGTCTATTGCAATTCGCTCGAAAGCGATTGATATGGATTTTTCATTGGTAATATCGACTTGATAACCCGTGGCTGGGAGGTTGATGCGTTTGAGTTGCTCCAGTGCTGAATCGAGTTGTTCATGGTCAATATCAATAATGACTATGCGAGCGCCTTGTTGACTAAAAAGTTTTGCCATCTGGAAACCCATACCGGATGCTCCGCCGGTAATGATTGCATTTTTATTCGATAATTTGGTCATAATATCAAATCTTTTATGTTTAGAGTCTATCCGTACGAAAACGGTTCTTGCTGGTGTTTGCTTTCATGTCCTCTACTTATTTATATGTTCTATCTGTATCTGTGACCAACAATGGCTGCAAAACAGTGCGTGACGTCAATAGTGAATTGATGATGTCTCACTTGCCTGATATTTAAATGCTGGAAGACGAGGGTCCACCACAACATGGGCACCCCGTTCCCTGGTTTGCTTCTAACGGATGATCTCCAGTCGAGGTATGCAAACGTTTCGTATCATGCTTCCCGCATTGGCTACAAACCCATTGTTCCGGCTCCCTGGTGCCAGCCATCACCATACCCTGAAATGTACGATTACAGTTGCAGCAATATAATTGATAGACAGGCATAGTGGTTTTTCAGTAAATGGCTAATACCAAGGAGCGTTACGTGCTTCGTTCCTAAGCGTTAGATTGGGCTACTAGTTCAGCTCGAACCAATTTGGCACCCTCAGCTAAGGCTTTTAATTTTTCCTGTGCAATATAGCGTTGTAGCAGGATTAAGCCGCAATCGGTGGTCACGCCCAGTTGATGCGCAGGAATGACTGCTAACAGTTGTCGAATACGATCGGCTACTTGCTCGGCTGTCTCGGTTACAGTGCTTTTTACATCTATTACACCAACCCAAAACATTTTGTCTGCTGGTACCGGGTGATTTTTTAGGGTGTTGAGCCCCGATTCTTCCAAAGATAAGCGGCCGATGCCCTCGACATTGACGACATCCATACGGCCTTCATAAGCTTTAGGAATTACTGAAGAAGTTGGATTGGGTGCGTCAGCATCATCTGCACGTTGAGTTATATCGAAAATTTCTCCAGCTTCGGCAGAATCATCCGGATAATAGGCCGGCGTGCCGCCCCAATTGCCCCAACAAATGTGGCAGATGATTTTAGCATTTTTTACTCCTTCAATCGCTCGATTAAAGGCATCAATTGCCCAGTCTTCAAAAAAATAGGGCCAGGTAAATTCGTCCAATTGAATAAAATCTGCACCGAGTTCATCGACTTGCAATAAATCGTCGTTAATGGCTTTGGCAATATCCATTGCTCGATCGTGGCTGTTGGCATAGTGTAAGTCATTGGTGGCTTGGGCGAGCACTTGTATACCCGTATATTGGACCTTGATTGGCTTGTCGGTAGCCCGGCGTAATGCGCGAGCTTGCTCAACCATGATTTGACCACGTCGTTTGATTTGCTGGGTGACAGTGCCAGCATGCAGTTTACTGTATATGGGAAAACCTAGGTAACCGCCCGTCAGGTCATAACCCATACGTCGGAAATAGTGATAAACCGCAGTGTCAGCGTAATTATCACCCTGTAGCCTACCGTCAGATATGATGTCAATACCAGCCAGTTCTTGGTCTTTGACCAAGGCGGTTGTGGCATCTTCCAAAGCTTCGCGCCACATCGAATCTGGTGGCTCCTGATCGCCAGTAAAATGGCGTGCATAGTTTGCATCCCACCAACGTGGGTTCGGATAGTTTCCAACCATACTGGTTGGAATAAGTATTTCATTCATCGTATCTCCTCCTTATTAGCTCATGGAATATCGCTCTAATCAGTGGGTGAAGGTTTATTCAGGTTATGCGGCGGTCGGCAAGACCGTCGGGTGCATGCATACAGAATCGAAAATAATGCTGGCTGGGAATGCATTGAGATTATATTGACAGACTACGGTCACATTCGGCGTTTTCTGTAAAAAAGTATCTAGCGTCTTTTCATAAGTGATCAATTGTTCACAGCCTTGTGCCCCTTGCGTGGCCCAATCCATCTCACCGGTTAACAACAAACGATTGATCCCTTGTTGCCGAAAATGATCAATATGAGCCTGCCAAAAATCTAACATTCGCTGTAAATCAAAATAGCCTGTTTTTAAGTAGCTATCTTTCGTCGGCAGCAAGAGAAAACGCTGTTCCTGAAGCATATTGATTGCATCTGAATTCTCGGCCAAAAATTGATGGATAGGCGAGTCTTTTTGACTGTATAAATAAACGATGGCTGCATCCTGGTTCAAATGGCGAGATAAAAATGGTTTGAACAAACGCCATTGTTCCATCGAATTTTTGAAGTTGGTGCAAATATGCGACCCCGTTTTCTGTGCAGGACTTGCGATGGAAGTGCGCTTGTTAATAAATGCAGTCAGATCTTTTAGCTTAAATCGCCGCTCTCCCCGCATACCAACACGGTAACAGGCTAAGTCACCACAGTTAGACCAGCGGCGCAACGAGCTTTTGCTGACCTTCAAGAATTCAGCTGCTTCGGATAGGGTTAAAAATGCTTCGGTATCGGACATAGTTAGATTTTCCCGTGCTTTTCCCAATAGTCATGGAATAATACCTCTTCGCTAATCGTTCTGGGCTGGATAGGACGGGAAACCCAAGTTAAATTGACAAAATGCCGTGCATTGACATTTTCTGTGGTGATGTTGCCTCCCCAAGTACCACAACTCAGACTCAATGTATACGGTAAGCCGTTGCGAGGGCTTCCTGCGCCTTCGTTGAGGTTTTGATTAACCATCACGCGGCCGGTTTTAGTTTGCATGGCTAAAGCGCTAATGTGAGCTTCTGTATTGCTGTGTATACCACATGTATGACCGGCACCTTGATAATTGGTGATAGCATTTACACGCTTGATGGCTTCGGTAATCGCGCCTTGATAACGGTAAATGGTTAAAACCGAGGAGAGCTTTTCACCGGAAAAGGGGAATTCTGGTCCAGTTCCATTTTCTTCTACGAGCAAAAATCCACAGTCATTTTTAACCTCGATTTGGGCAAGGCTAGCAATTTCTTGCGCTGGCTTGGCGATTACATGAAGAGCTGGTATATGGTTGGAAGAATCTGGCCAGATTGTAGTTAGTAGGCGTGATTTTTCATCATCATTGCAAAGATGACCACCTTTTTGAATAAGTGTTCCTACTAGGCTGTCGTAGATGTTGCTGTGGACCACCAAGGCGTTATCAGCCAAACAGCTGGTCGCATAGTCAAAGGTTTGAGCCAATGCTATTGTTTGTGCTGCATCTGACAAATCGGCTGTCTCGTCGATTACATGCACCGAATTGCCGACGCCAACACCAAAAGCCGGTGTGCCCGAACTGTACGCGGCTTTCACCATTCCTGCTCCACCCGTCGCAACCACTAAGTCGACTTGTTGCATTAACGCCTCGGTTTTGGACAAGGAGGGCTGTTCAATGACCTGAACTAAATCGACTGGCGCACCTATTATTTCACAGGCACTACGCATATATTGCACGGCCAATTCCGTCGTTTTTTGGGTGCGAGGGTGTGCAGCCACGATGATGGCATTGCGACCTTTTACGGCCAATAGCGTTTTTAGAGGGGGAGTTGCATCAGGTCCGGTGGTAGGAATTAAAGCTCCGATTACACCGACCGGTTTGGCAATTTTTTCAAGACCTTTTTCAGGAATTTGTTCAACCACACCTACCGTTTTCAAATCTGCCATATCGGCCAAAGTGCCCATACACCGATTGCGGATTTTCGCTACCTTATCATCGTAATTACCGAAACCGCCTTCATCGACAGCCAGCTGTGCTAAAGATTCGGCCCGATCCTGGCGGATTACCGCCCAACCAATGGCAGTGGTCAGTGCATTGATCTGAGTTTGATTGTAATGCGCGATGGTAGCTTGTGCTGCGCGGGCACGCTGAACAATCTCAGCGATAGCAACTTTTGCGTCGGAAGGTGTCTGGGAAGTCAATCTAAGCTCCTTGCTTGTTAATCATAGTTGGCCATTGTTATCCATACTTATTCATTCGTCAAGTGAAAATGACACTGATGTGTCTTGCTATAGATGTGATTGGCAGTGTCTTTTGATCTTTGTACAAGATAAGTTGTCTTTTTCTGGCTGCTCAAGAGGAGTAGTTGGTGATCGAGTAGCAGTGGGCAACTTGTTTAAGGTCAAAGAGGATGTTATTTTGTATGACAGATTTACCGATCGACAATCACCAAGCGATTGGCTGGACTGGACGTAAGTATGTTGGTGCTTCTATGGGCTAGTGGTTTTTTCCTACAGTATTAATGTCGAACGTTTCCGAAGCCAACCGCAAAGCTAGATTTGGGTCGAGGTAGCAGCTGCCAGGATATACAAAGGACTGCTAATTGGAGGTATACGTTGAGCCAAAATCGATCCAATACTTAAATAATTCGATATGGGCAGGTGAGAGAGGTGAATATTAATGTGGAGAATTCCCTTAATTATCTTTTTTCATTGATGGATCGGCTTTTTCAACAATCAAAACCATATCGCCGGTTGTCTCAAGAAT
>CAZZET010000008.1:8234-27011 GCA_964653275.1 uncultured Methylococcales bacterium | reverse complement strand
GGTGAGTGCGGCAATGCCGGCTAATCCGAGAATCCCAAAAGTTGTGACGAAAATCTCGCTGATGAGCAAGCCGAAACCCAAAAAAACAAAGAATAAAGAACCCCAATTAATTGGGAGATTTTGCAAAATCGGTAGTATTAACAGAAGTGCAATGGCACCCAATAGCCCTGGAAACAATAAACCAGGAGTGAGGAATTCTATTAATACCCCTGCAATTCCGATTGTCAGTAAAACACGCACGACATTGGGATCGGTTAGTAATTCAAAAGCCCTATCGGTCCAGCGGGTAGAGATGAAAACTAGGTTTTTCGAATGGGTGTCTAGGGTAATTTTCGTTTGCTTAAAATTGATCTGGGCATTATGCAAACGCTCTAATAGCGATTCCGGGTGATTAATCACAAGATCTATGATGTTTTCCTTTAATGCTTCATGGGCTGTCAGACTCAGTGTTTTTGCTACAAATTCGTCAGCGATTTTAACGTTTCTGTTGTGTTGTTCGGCGATACTACGGATAAACGCTCGAGTATCGTTAACAATTTTTTTGCCGAGTGTGCCGGAGATATCTTCTCCCGTTTCGCTGATCGGCGTAGATGCCCCTATGTGAGTCCCAGTGTTCATTACCGAGTAATGTGCTGCTAAGACCAAAAACGCACCTGCGGAGGTCGCGCTGGCACCCGATGGGCCCACGTAGACGATGATCGGTACTGGAGATTGAGAAAACAACATCACGAGTTGCTTCGTTGTGGCTAAAAGGCCTCCCGGTGTGTCAAGTTGCAAAATTAATGCGCCAGCATTTTTTTGTTGCGCTTGCTTCAATCCATAACGGACTTTTGCTAAGACGGATGGTCCTATGGGTCCATCGATCTGGGCGATGAAAAAATCACCATTTTGATCCTTGGATTTGCTGAACAATATTGTGCCATTTAACAGTAGAACTACTGTTACAGACAAAATGATAAGTAGCTGTATGGGGCCTGCCTTAGGCATGGGTTAACCTGCCAATGATCTATATTTCCTTTTTGTCTGATTCCAATGAAAGCCCTAGTTTACGCAACAGCTGATTCATATTCGACAAATCGACAGGTAGTATGATTTCTGTATTGTTGGAGGCAAGCTGGTTCAGGGAATTGAAATATTTCTCAGCAAGATTTAAGCGGATGGCCTGATCGCCGCCAGGCATTGAAACGGCGCTTCCGATTTTTTCAATCGAATCGGCGGTTGCCCCTGCAATTGCTATGATCTCCGAAGCAAGGCCTTCGGCCTCGTTGATTTGCCTTTGCATTTCTCCTTCGGAAATATTGATCATTTCCATTTTTGCGCCTTCAGAGGTGTTGATTAAGCTTTGTCTTTCACCCTCAGATTTAGCGATAATTGCCCGTCGTTCGCGCTCCGCGGTCACTTGTTTTTCCATAGCACCCTGAACGGTGATGGGTGGTACTATGTTCTTGATCTCGTAGCGTTGGACCGTAATTCCCCATACTTCACCCACTGCAGCCAGAGTTTGTACGACTTTGCTGCTAATGAGATCTCGTTCTTCAAAGGTACGGTCCAATTCTAAGGTTCCGATGACGGACCGCGTAGTTGTTTGCGCAAGCTGCGTGGCGGCGAATTCATAATCCGTTACACCGTAGGTAGCTTTGATAGGATCGGTGACGGTCATATATATCACGCCATCGACTTCAACCTTGATTTCGTCCCGGGTAAAGCACTCCTGGGGAGGAACATCGATAGTCTTTTCTCGAAGGTCCTGATTGGCTTCGACCCGGTCGATGAATGGAATCAAAATGTGAAAGCCTGGTCCCAATGTAGCGTGATATTTTCCAAGCCTTTCGACGATTAAAGTTGTTTTGGTAGAAACCAATCGAAACGATTTTACAAAACCGATTAAAACAATGAGGAACAATACACCCCATACTGCAAAATTGAAAAGTTCAGAACTCATGATCTTATGCCTTAATGAATGAGGGGTAGAATCTTATTTTCCCAAATTGGGTTCTGTTATATTCTCAGATAATCCTTTGACTATCCCCTTGAGTTGCGCTAAATCCATGGGTAAAACCGAAACTTTGGATTGTTTCATAAGGGATTGAAAATCATCGATATATTGATCCAATAAGCGCATTTTGACCGCTAAATTACCCCCGGGCTTTTGTATGGCAGCAGCGATTTGTTGAATACCTGCTGCGGTGGCGCTTGCTACAATGGAAATCTCCTGTGCTCGACCTTTAGCTTCATTGATTGTTTTTTGTTTTTCACCCTCCGATAAATTGATGGCTAGTTGGCGCTCCCCCTCAGAGGACAAAATTTTTGATTGCTTTTCGGCGGTGGCACGGGTAATTTCAGCACGTTTTTCCCGTTCCGCCTCCATTTGTTGTTCAAGTGTATGAACGACATGATCAGATGGTGTGATGTTGCGCAGTTCGTAACGTAATACCTTGATGCCCCAGGAGTCGGATGCTTTGTCAATTTCCTTTACAATCGATTCATTGAGTCGATCTCGTTCCTTAAACGCTTCTCCTAGGGTCAATTTACCAATTTCGGAACGCATAGTTGTTTGGGCAAGATTAATGCTGGCTAATCGGTAGTCACCAATACCATAACTGGCCTTGTGGGCATTTAATACCTTGAGATAAACCAATCCATCAACAGATACTTGAATATTATCTCGAGTAATACAGCTTTGGGCTGGAATATCTAGGATTTGTTCTCGGGTCTCATGTTTAAAGGCAATATTATCAATCAGTGGAATGAGTAGGTGAAAACCCGGCTCTAGAACAGTTCGGAATTCGCCCAACCGTTCGATGATCCAGTTTTCCCGCATTGGAACAATGGCAAATAGGTGGTAGAGTAAAAACAAGCTTACTAATACAAATAGGGTAAATCCGGTTAACATAGCTTCTCTCCTATTTCAGGGTTGACCGTTATTTTTGTGAGTTTCAGGGATTGTATAGACAGCATTTTGATTCTCTAATCGTTGTACGACCCAAACTAAATTCTCCCTAAATAAGATGCGTACCTTAGTGCCTTTCATACAAGGTATGCTGCTGTTGTGGTGTCGAGCCCTCCATGATGACCCTTGAAACGACACGCGTCCCTCACCATCGGTTGGAATTGTTTCAACCACATCGATAATTTTGTCATAGGCATCCAGATCTTCGTCGGTATTTCCTTTTTCCACCGATGCAGGGAGAAATTGCGTTACAGTGCTGCGGAGTGCAAAAAGCATAATGGTTGAACCAAGGAACCAGGTCGTAAATGCCTGAATCGTCCCATTGATAAGATCTAGATAAAGCAGTCCCGCAACAAAACAAGCAGATAAGCCTAATAGAAAGGTGATGCCTCCAGGCAATACAATTTCAGCGAGCATCATCGAGAATCCCGCAGCTAACCAAACTAATGCAAACGTCGAATGATCCATGGGTTAACCGGAATAGGCTTAAATAGAGCAGGAAGCAACCTATTTTCTATTTCTCAGCGAAACTAAGCTTACAGAGCGTTCATATATTCCTGAGAAGGAGATTACCAAGGTTTAAAGTGGATTATATACTTGTCCTTTTCGAAGGACCACTATGACCACTGTTCTGGGGCAGCCTCCTCACCCATATTCATCGCCTAGCAAAAACCCTGATTGATCCTCAGTTAGGATTGTTGGAGCTGTTGGGTGCTATGCCATTTGATCGAGAATCCTGGAGTGCAGGGGAAAACCACCACAGCCCAGTATCCTCGATAAAGCAACTGAATTAACTGTTAGGGCGAATATCCAATTCAACCCGCCGGTTTGCTGCACGTCCTTGTGGGCTATCGTTACTTGCAACGGGATAACGTTCTCCCATTCCTCGATCGGCAATTCTGCTTCGGCTTATTCCCTGGCTGGTCAAGTAATTAGCGACACTGGCAGCACGCCTTTCCGAGAGGGTTTGATTATGTTCGAAACTCCCGGTTGAATCGGTATATCCGATGACATCCAGAGAAGAGGAATCAAACTCCTTTAACACGAGTGTAACGGAATTTAAAGTTTCGTAAAATCCTGCGTGAATATCGGGAGAATTGCTCGCAAAGGTGATGTTGCCAGGCATGATGAGTTTAAGGTTGTCGCCATTTCGCTGAATTTGGACACCTGTTCCTTCAAGTCTTTGGCGAAGAGCGGTTTCTTGTCGGTCCATGTAGTAACCGATTCCGCCACCAGCCGCCGCGCCAGCTGCTGCTCCAATTAGAGCCCCTTTCCCTTTTCCCGCAATTGCGCCAATTGCAGCGCCAGAAAGCGCACCAATTGCCGAGCCTTTTACAGCGTTACTCGTTTTTTGTTCACCGGTATAGGGGTCAACTGTTGCGCAACCACTCAAAGCTACAACGATTGAAAAAACATAAAGGAAAAGCTTCATTTTAGATACTCCTGGCGAATAGTGATGACTTTTAGGATATTACTTATTGTAATGCTTAAACATTAATTTTAGCTGAATGCTTGGTAAATTGCCTGACGCTGATAAGTAAAATAGGTGACTAGACTCAACAGTTTCTCATTTATTCAGAATAGTAGTGCGGTGAATCCGTGAGCACGAGAACTCAGCGTGGACGGTCTCTTTAAATGGTATCAAAAAAACAAATGGGTACATTGCTAGCGTAAGAAATAGCATTAACAACGTGGTGTGACCAGCCTGCTAAAACCACTAACAATTATGCATATTAAATGAATCGCGGTAATATATTCCCTTTTGAAAATCCAGCGATAGGGGGGTATATGTTTACCAAAGGTATGGAAATAGCCGGTTTCGATGATGAACTTTGGGGCGCGATGCAAGCGGAAGTTCGTAGGCAAGAGGAGCATGTCGAACTGATTGCTTCGGAAAACTATACTAGTCCGCGTGTCATGCAGGCGCAAGGATCGGTATTAACTAATAAATATGCTGAAGGGTATCCTGGAAAGCGATATTACGGTGGTTGCGAACATGTAGATGTAGCCGAAAGCTTAGCAATAGAACGTGCTAAGAAATTATTTGGGGCGGATTATGCTAACGTTCAGCCGCATTCAGGGTCTCAGGCTAATGCGGCAGTTTATTTCGCTCTACTAAAGCCTGGTGATACTATTTTGGGTATGAGTCTGGCTCACGGTGGTCATTTGACTCATGGTTCGCACGTGAATTTTTCGGGTAAAGTTTTTAATGCTGTCCAGTATGGGCTAAATGCCGAAACTGGCGAAATTGATTATGATGAAGTTGAAGCTCTGGCGAAAGAGCATCAACCAAAGATGGTTGTTGCTGGTTTTTCTGCATATTCGCGAGTAGTTGATTGGCAGCGGTTTCGTGCAATTGCCGATAGTGTTGGTGCCTATTTATTCGTAGATATGGCGCATGTAGCGGGTTTGATCGCGGCCGGGCACTATCCTAGTCCTATTCAAATTGCTGATATAACGACTACTACGACACATAAAACACTTCGTGGGCCAAGGGGCGGATTGATATTGGCTAAATCAAATGCCGATATTGAAAAAAAGTTGAGTTCTATGGTCTTTCCAGGGATGCAAGGTGGTCCACTCATGCATGTCATTGCAGCCAAGGCAGTTGCTTTTAAAGAAGCGCTGTTACCTGATTTCAAGCAATATCAATTGCAAGTACTTAATAATGCAAGGGCGATGGCCAAAGCGTTTATGGATCGTGGATACAATATCGTATCTGGTGGCACCGATGACCATCTATTCTTGCTTGATTTGATTGATAAGGGACTTACTGGCAAACAAGCAGATGCAGTGCTAGGTAGTGCAAATATTACTGTGAATAAAAATGCGGTACCAAATGATCCTCAGTCGCCCTTTGTTACCAGTGGGATCCGAATTGGAACACCGGCAATTACCTCGCGTGGTTTTAAAGAAAGTGAATGTATTGCTTTAACCGGATGGATTTGTGACCTTCTGGATGATATTGAAAATGAAGATGTCGTAAAACGTGTTAAGCAAAATGTTCTTGAGTTGTGCGGTAAACTTCCTGTGTACGGTAATTAAGAATAAACGTATTAAAGCTTTTCGGATTTTAATTGTAACGTGTATCGGTGGGATGAAGTGTTGCCGTAGAATGTCAGGTCCTGGCAATTTCTCCCACACGACGCACTCTGCCTAAGGCGCGGTCAACATGCGATGCCCTTTCTGTTCGGCTCGCGATACGCGAGTGATCGATTCTCGGTTAGCTGACGAGGGAGATCAAGTTCGCCGTCGTCGCCAATGTGTTGCGTGCAAAGAACGTTTCACGACCTATGAAACCGCTGAGTTAAATCTGCCGAGGGTTATTAAAAATGATGGGAACCGTGTGCCGTTTCAGGAAGCTAATCTTCGAGCAGGTATGTTGCGGGCATTGGAAAAACGTCCCGTAGGAAGCGAGCACATCGAAGCGTCCGTTATCCGAATAAAAAAAAATCTATTAGCTTTGGGTGATCGTGAAGTAACGTCACGACAAATCGGAGAGGAAGTGATGAGTGAGCTCAGTGCCCTCGATCATGTTGCATATGTGCGATTTGCTTCGGTTTACAAAAGTTTTCAAGATGTCAACGAATTTAAGGAGGTTATTGATGAGCTTGCAAGTACGCCGCAAGATCGTCAATCCCAGTAATCATGTAATTCAAGTAATTATAAGTGACGTCAGGATTCACTGATCGGGATGCTTTTTTTATGGCGCAATCCCTTCGCTTTGCAGATCGTGCGCGGTACAGTACCGATCCGAACCCGCGAGTTGGCTGTGTTCTGGTTCAAGATGCGGAAATTGTTGGGGCCGGTTGGCACAAGCGAGCCGGGGGGGCTCATGCTGAGATCGTGGCCTTGGAAAGGGCTGGTGTAAAGGCCCGGGGGTCGACTGCATATGTGACGCTCGAACCCTGTTGTCATCATGGTAAAACACCGCCGTGCACTGAGGCGTTAATTGAAGCTGGGGTGTCTAAAGTATTTGCCGCAATGTATGATCCCAATCCTAAAGTTGGAAGGAAAGGTTTGGGTGTTTTGGCTCGTGCTGGTATAGAGACGAGTTGTGGGCTCTTGAAATCAGATGCGGAAAATTTAAATCGGGGGTTTTGCAAGCGAATGCGAACCGGTAAACCTTACGTATTTGCAAAGCTCGCGATGAGTATGGATGGTCGAACTGCGATGGCTTCGGGTGAAAGCCAATGGATTACAAGTAATGCTGCGAGACAGGATGTCCATCGATTGCGCGCCCAAAGTGGTGCAATCGTAACAGGGATTGGAACTGTAATTTCAGATAACCCTTCCTTGAATGTCCGTCTCGGGGCTAACAATGATGAGCTCGTCCAACCGATGAGGGTCATTGTTGACAGCACACTAAGAACGCCCGTGACTGCAGCTATGGGGGGGGTACCGGGAAAGAGTTTTATAGCAACCGTAGTAACCGATCCTGTGAAAAAGCAACCTCTGGAGCAGATGGGTTTCGAAGTTATTTCTTTACCAGCAGGGGAAGATGGGCGTGTTCAATTAGCAGCATTGATTGATTTTCTTGGCGCAAAAGAGATCAATGAAGTGATGGTGGAGGCGGGGGCTGTCCTTAGCGGTGGGATGTTGCAATCGAATCTTATAGATGAACTGATTGTTTACATGGCTCCCTGTGTAATAGGTGATACTGGATTAGGTTTGTTTCATATGCCGGGAATAAAGAAGATCTTCGAAAAAGTTCAGTTAAATCTTGTCGATGTGCGCAAAATTGGCCAGGACCTCCGCCTAAAGTTTGTGGTCTAAACCCATAATTTGGTGTGGATATCGAAGAATTTTAAAGGTTGGAAGCAAGTGTTTACAGGAATTATTCAATCGGTAGGCCGGATTGTTTCAATTGAATCTCTAGAAATTGATTCTCGGTTCAAAATCGATGTTGGAAGTTTAGCGATAGAAACAGCTCAGATTGGCGATAGTATCGCGGTCGATGGAGTTTGCCTGACCTTGGTGGAACTGAACAAACGATATTTTACGGCGGATGTTTCTATGGAGACTCTTTCAAGGACAACTTTGCAGCAGGCTGTAGTGGGGAGTTCCGTTAATCTGGAAACAGCACTGACCCCAGCAACCAGGTTGGGGGGGCATTTTGTGAGCGGCCATGTTGATGGTGTAGGTGAATTGATGGGTCGGCGAGAACAAGGACGTTCGATAATATTTGTTGTGAGAGCTCCGGATGAGCTGGCTAAATACATTGCAGTCAAAGGTTCTATTTGCGTTAATGGGATTAGTTTGACTGTAAATAGAGTAAATGGGGCCGAATTCGAAATTAATATTGTCCCTCATACTTCATGGGTGACTACTCTAGGGGATGCTGAAAAGGGTGGCAAAGTTAATTTGGAGATTGATTTGTTGGCTCGTTATATTGAACGCCTTTTGCTCGGAGAAAAAGCAGCCGAGCCCACGGGCTGGTAAGGGAATAGTGTTCGAAGTGCTGGGGTGACAAAAGACTTGTTGATACGTACCGGATTTTTGGGTGAGGGGTAAAGTAAGCATTAAAGCTATTGTTCAATTTGTTTCTATTTTGTTTCTGAATAGGTCAAGAACTCGCAGTATCCACATGCAAATAAATAGTATTCCTTTAACTGCCCACGCGTTCGGCGCTTTAAGTCAGTTTCGGCTGGTCAATATCGAGCTAGGTGTTTTTGTGAAGCCGTTTTGGCGCAAAACAGCAGTGGGTTGACACGAAACGAAATAAAGTTCTGATGATTCCATGAATACCGCTGAAGAAATTATTGAAGATATTGGTCATGGTAAGATGGTCATTATTATGGATGATGAGGATCGGGAGAACGAAGGTGACCTGGTTATTGCTGCTTCGTTTGTTAAACCGCAGGACATCAATTTTATGGCGTCGTACGGTCGAGGATTGATTTGTTTGACACTAACAAGAGAGCGGTGTCGGCAATTAAGATTACCGCTCATGGTGAATGAAAATAGTTCGCCACACTCAACGAATTTCACTTTGTCTATCGAGGCGGCTCGTGGTGTTACTACAGGGATTTCGGCCGCGGATCGGTCAACGACCATACAGGCAGCGGTAGACAAAGATGCCAAACCCGAGGACTTGGTTCAACCAGGGCATGTGTTTCCATTGATGGCTCATCCTGGTGGTGTATTAAACCGTGCAGGACATACGGAAGCAGGTTGTGATTTGGCTCGTTTAGCTTCGCTTGAGCCAGCGGCCGTAATCGTTGAAATTCTCAATGATGATGGATCAATGGCTCGTCTTCTAGACCTCGAGAAATTTGCGCAACAGCATGACTTGAAAATCGGAACGATTACCGATTTGATTCGATATCGATTGCAACATGAAAAGACGATTGAGTGTATTAGTACCTGTGACTTCCCTACTGAGTTTGGGGACTTTAAAATGCATGCTTATCAGGACAAAGTTGGAAACAAACTACATCTTGCCCTGACAATGGGCAATGTTTCAGGTGATCAACCGGTGTTGGTTCGTGTCCACGGTAAAAATTTGCTATGTGACTTATTCGCGTCAACTCGTGGAGATTGCGGTATGCCCCTCCGCAAAGCTATGCAAATAATTGCTGATGAAGGGGAGGGTGTACTGGTTGTCATCCGCCAGGAAGAGGATACAAAATCTTTGGTGGAGCGGATCCACCGTTTCGAATTGGAAGATCGTGGTATTGAAGATACGAGCGAAGAAGAAGGTGTTGATTGGCGCTCGACCGGAACTGGTGCCCAAATCCTTGCTGATTTCGGTTTGCGAAAAATCAAAGTGATTGGGGCGAAAAAGAAGTATTTGGGACTTTCTGGATACGGCCTTGAAGTTGTTGAATACTTATCGGGAGAATAATTGTTTATGGGTTATAGTGGGAATATAGATGTCGGATGTTAATTGTTTTGAAGGTGATTTGATCGTACGAAAAGCAAAGTTTTGTTTGGTTGCGTCGCGGTTCAATAGTTTTATAGTGGATCAATTGGTCAGTGCAGCGATTGATACCTTGAAAAGACACGGTGCAGATGAAAAAGAAATAGACATAGTTAAAACCCCCGGTGCTTTTGAGTTGCCTATAGCGGTCCAACGTGTGGCCGAAAAAAAACAATACGATGCGATCATTTGTTTGGGGGCTGTAATTCGAGGCGGGACACCCCATTTCGAATATGTTGCCGGTGAGTGTGTTAAAGGAATTGCCAGTGAATCCTTACGTTACGGTGTACCGTTGAGTTTTGGGGTTTTGACGGTAGACACAATTGAACAAGCTATCGAAAGAGCGGGAACTAAGGCTGGGAACAAGGGTGCAGAAGCTGCAATGTCGGCGATCGAAATGGTTAATTTATTTCGAAAACTCAAAGATTAATGAAGCAATCGCGTACACAGGCTCGAAGTGCGGCTGTTCAGGCTTTGTATCAATGGCATGTTACCGGCCAAACTATATCTGATATTCAGCAGCAATTTTCTGAGAGATCTGATGTTAGTAAGGGGCAATTAAGCTATTTTAATGAATTGTTGTTGGGGGTTCCAAGGCAGGTAGAAAATATTGATAGTGAACTCAAGGAATTTGTAGATAGGGAAATCAAGCTGATTGATCCCGTGGAGCTGGCGATATTGAGATTAGGTGTTTACGAATTAATCTATCGGCACGACGTCCCCTATCGTGTAATTTTAAATGAGGGAATTAACTTGGCTAAGTGCTTTGGGGCTACGGATGGCCACAAATATGTTAATGGCATCTTGGATAAAATTGCATGCTCTCTTCGCGCCTCTGAAATCGATTCTTATCATGCGGATAGAAAGCCAGTGAAAAAAGGCTTTGTGGACAAATAGTTGTTCCGTTTTACTTGTCTATTATTTCGCTTTCAAACTAAATCTGTGATCTTACTCCGGTATATGGCGTTAGCCCTTATTCCCTTGTGAACCTAATATCCTGGGCTCTGCTTTTCGTTTTGAAGTCATGGATGCAGGTTCAAGAAAAACAAAAAGAGGTAGCTTTATTCTTGAGTAAGTCCCTATATTTAGTCACCTCCAATGTTTAGGGAGTTATTCTAGTGGCCCTTGCTGAATTTGAGCTTATTGATCGTTTTTTTCGGAGCCAAGATAGCAAAAACTCATCGACTGTTCTTGGTGTCGGGGATGACTGTGCCTTGGTTGAAGTAACTAAAGAAGAAGTGTTAGCGATTACCACTGATAGTATGGTGGAAGGTGTTCATTTTTCTCCCGAAATTGATCCGGAATTTTTAGGTTATAAAGCGTTAGCGGTAAATTTAAGTGATTTGGCTGCAATGGGAGCAAAACCCTGTTGGGCAACCCTTGCTCTTACGATGCCTACCGCAGATGAAGAGTGGCTTCAGCAATTTTCTGCCGGTTTCTGTGGGTTGGCTGAATTTTATTCACTAGACCTGATAGGTGGTGATACGACACAAGGGCCATTAAACATAACTGTACAGGCAATGGGCTTGGTCCCTTCAGATGCCCGAGCTATGCTTCGTTGTTCGGCGTGTGTAGGAGATTCGATTTATGTGACCGGGCGTATTGGTGACTCAGGGTTGGGGTTAAAAATCTTAAGTGGAGAATTTGAGTCTTCCGACTTATCCGCTATTGCTCGATTGCATAGACCGTCGCCAAGAGTTGAAGCTGGACTTCGTATCCGAAGTGTCGCAAACGCGTGCATAGACGTATCTGATGGATTGGTTTCGGACCTATGGCATATCCTTAAATCGAGCCAAGTTGGGGCAACTATTTTTTGGGAAAACATCCCAATATCTGGTGCTTTGAAAAAATATGTGGAAACAACCGATGATTGGACTATGCCGTTGACAGCCGGTGATGATTACGAGCTGTGCTTTACTGTTCCTGTTGCAAATGAAAACCGGCTTCATCGGAGTATGATAAACGCCGAATGTTCCTATACCCGGATTGGTGTGATCGACAAAAAGAAGGGGTTACGGGTAATGAAAGAGTCGGAACAAATAGATTTCCGGTCACAAGGTTTTGTGCATTTTTGACGAACGGAGGAGAGTTGAAAAAAAAAGCGAGTTATGTTCCACCGGGAGCATTAAAGGATCCAATAGTATTTATTGCATTTGGTTTTGGTTCTGGACTCTTGCCAAAAGCACCTGGTACGTTTGGAACTGTTGTTGCTATCCCAATTTTTTTGTTGATGGGCTCCTTGGAGCCATTGATGTATTTCTCTATCGTGGTCATACTGGCTCTGATTGGTATATGGTTATGTGATTCAGCCGCTAAGCAGCTTGGAGTACATGATCATCCTGGCATCGTATGGGATGAAATTGTTGGCTTTCTGATTACCATGGGAGTTGGTGGGATGTCTGTGGCTTCTATAGTCACTGGATTTCTATTATTTCGTGTATTCGATATTGTAAAGCCATGGCCGATTGACCAAATTGATAAAAAGGTGAACGGTGGGTTGGGAATTATGATGGATGATGTTCTTGCCGGCATTTATGCTGCATTCTGTCTCGCAGGATTTGGGCAGTTAGGGTGGATCATCTGAAAATATTTAAAATTGTGCCAGAAATCATTGAGAAAATAAAAATTATTGCTTACAATGGGTGGTTCAATTGCGGGGTGGAGCAGTCTGGTAGCTCGTCGGGCTCATAACCCGAAGGTCGTAGGTTCAAATCCTGCCCCCGCTACCAAGATAAAAGCCATCGCAAAGGGTTTTTAATCTAGCGGAAATTAAATTGGGAGAACAGGATGGGCCTTAGGCCCATTTTTTATGAGCGTAACATTATAGCAAATATGATGCGGGTATCGAGACGGTTAATGGAGTTGGTTGACCCCATCGTGACCGGATTAGGATATGAGTGTTTTGGCATCGAGTATGTTCCTGGACGCAAAACAGGATTGTTGCGGGTATATATTGATAAGGAGACCGGAATATTAATTGATGATTGTTCAAAGGTCAGTCATCAGTTGAGTGGTGCTTTGGATGTGGAGGATCCTATTTCTGGGCAGTATCAGCTTGAAGTTTCATCGCCAGGGTTAGATAGGCCGTTGTTTAAACTTGAACATTTTGAGCGATTTAAGAAAAATACAGTTACTCTCCAATTGACTGAGAAGTTGGACGAACGAATAAATTTAAAAGGTGAACTTATTGGCGTTAATGGCAACAATGTTGTCGTCGAAGAAGCAGGGGAAAAGATTGAAATTCCTTTTTCTTCAATTAAGAAAGCACGTTTGGTTCCTGATGAGAAACAGCAAAAGATGATAGGGCGACGAAATGGCAAATAAAGAAATCTTATTAGTTGTGGATGTTGTTTCCAATGAAAAAGCGATCGACAAAGAAGTGATTTTTGAGGCGATAGAGTCTGCTTTGGCCATTGCTACGATGAAGCGCCATATCAGCGAAATTGACATTCGAGTAAAAATCGACAGAGAATCCGGGGATTATGAGACGTTTAGACGTTGGCGGGTAGTCGAATCTCATGATGCGGTCGATCCTGGGGTGAATTTTTCAAAAACCCATGTTTTGTTTGAGGATGCAAAGCTGAAAAATGCCGGTGTCGAATTGGGAGGTTTTATCGAGGAACCCTTCGAATCTATCGATTTCGGGAGGATTGGCGCACAGGTTGCCAAACAAGTAATCGTGCAGAAGGTCCGTGAAGCCGAACGTCGAAAAGTTGTTGAAGCCTATAAAGACCGAACTGGTGAGTTAGTGGCCGGTATTGTAAGGAGAGTTGAACGAGGTAACATTTTCCTTGATCTAGGGGCGAATGCTGAAGCCATCATACCGAAAGATGAGGTTATTCCACGGGAATCATTTCAAGTAGGAGACCGGGTCCGGGGCTATTTGAAGGCGATTAGAGAAGAAGTTCGTGGTCCCCAGCTTGTGGTTAGCCGGATTGCCCCCGAATTTCTTACAGCACTATTTCGGTTAGAAGTGCCAGAAGTTAACGAAGGGTTGATTGAAATCCTTGCGGCAGCTCGTGACCCAGGGTCGAGAGCAAAAATAGCGGTGAAGAGTCACGATCCGCGTCTTGATCCTGTGGGAGCCTGTGTAGGAATGAGAGGTTCGCGAGTACAAGCTGTGTCTAACGAGCTTGCAGGTGAACGGGTAGATATCATTCTTTGGAATGAAAACGAAGCTCAATTTGTGATTAATGCCATGTCTCCTGGAGAGGTGGCTTCCATAGTGGTTGATGAAGATACTCATAGCATGGATGTTGCTGTGGGAAACGATAGTCTCTCGCAAGCCATAGGGCGTGGTGGCCAAAACGTGCGTTTGGCTTCAGAGCTCACTGGATGGGTATTAAATGTCATGAGCGAGGCACAGGCTGATGAGAAAGCCGAATCAGAATCAGGGGCACTTGTAAAAACTTTTGTCGAACAGTTGAATGTTGATGAGGATGTTGCTTCAATCTTGGTTCAAGAAGGTTTTTCCAGCGTAGAGGAATTAGTCTATGTGCCTGCAAAGGAGATGTTGGAAATCGAAGAGTTTGATGAGGAATTTATTGAGGAATTGCGTAAACGCGCTAAGGATTCTTTATTGATCAAAGCAATTGCTACAGAAGAAAAACTGGATGTAGCTCATCCGGAAAAGGATCTCCTTGAGATGGATGGGATGGAGAAAGAGATGGCTTATATGCTGGCCAGCCAAGATATTACAACAAGGGAAGAGCTGGCCGAGCAATCGGTCGACGAATTGATTAAGTTTGAAGGAATCGAAGAGGAACAAGCAGCGCGACTAATCATGACTGCTCGTGCTCCTTGGTTTGCTGAAGATAAGTGAACGAATCTGTGGGGAGAGCACCTGAGATGAGCGAAGTTACAATACGACAACTTGCAGATGTAGTGGGCATACCAATCGACCGGTTGATCTCACAGTTAGGCGATGCGGGATTGGCTGTGGCGGGTGCCGATGATGTTTTGAATGACGATGAAAAGTTGAAATTGCTTTCTCATTTGCGACATGAACATGGGAAACAAGAAGGTGATCCATCTAATCCTACCAAAAAGGTGACTCTTAAGCGACGAACAGTGAGTGAACTTAAGCAAGGTCGAGTTCCTGGGCGTAGTACTAAGACCGTCAGCGTAGAAGTACGAAAGCGTCGTACCTATATAAAACGCAGTGAGTTGGGTGAGGAAAGCAAAGTTACGGTTCAAACTAAGAAGACTAATGTTTTACCTGAAGATCAGTCCAGACTCATTGATGTTGAAGCGGCTGCCTTAAAGCGTAAAGAGAAAGAGATCGAAGCCAAGCGTTTGTTGTTGGAAGAAGAGCAGCTCCGCCGTGAAAAAGAAGAGCTGGAAGCGGCTAGAAAGGCTGAAGAAGCCGTGAAAAAGGCAGAGGAGGAGGCGAGAAAAGCGGAGGAAGAAAAACTACAACTCGAAAAAAAACGTCAAGAAGAATTGTTGAAGAAGGCAGAGGAAGCTGTTGCTAAGCCGGGAAAAGACCGGAAAAAAGTGGGTCCGTCCCAGTCAGCAAAAAAAGCGGGAACGGACAATCTTGAGAAAGCAGATAAACAGGGACGAGGGAAACAGCTGCATGTATCTGAAGGGAAAAAACGCCGAAAGAAGAAATCGAAATTTTCGCGATCTGAGGCTGTTGTTTCAGAAATAAAGCATGGATTTGAAAAACCAACGGCGCCTATCGTCCACGAGGTTGTTTTGCCTGAAACTGTAACCGTTTCTGAGTTGGCGCAAAAAATGACCGTTAAAGCTACCGAAGTGATCAAGGCTTTAATGGGTTTAGGGGTTATAGTCACCATTAATCAGGCCTTAGATCAAGAAACAGCGTCTATTGTTGTTGAGGAACTTGGCCACAAAGTTAAATTGCAGGGGGGCGAAGATTTCGAATCTGAATTGTTATCCTCATTAGAGTTGAATCAATTTGACCAACATCCTAGAGCTCCTGTTGTAACGATTATGGGACATGTGGACCATGGTAAAACATCTTTATTGGATTATATTCGAAATAGTCGTGTCGCTGCTGGAGAAGCTGGCGGTATAACTCAACATATCGGGGCCTATCAAGTTAAGACCGATCATGGTGCTGTGACCTTTCTTGATACTCCAGGACATGCGGCTTTCACGGCAATGCGAGCGCGAGGAGCGCAAGCGACCGATATTGTCATCGTTGTTGTTGCTGCTGATGATGGAGTGATGCCACAAACCAAAGAAGCCGTTGAGCATTCTCGTGCGGCAGGTGTTCCGATCCTGGTTGCGGTCAATAAGATTGACAAAGCAGATGCTGAACCAGAACGAGTTAAGCAGGAATTGGTTGCAATCGAAGTAGTGCCCGAGGAATGGGGTGGAGATTGTCAATTTATTAATGTCTCAGCAAAAACTGGTGAAGGCGTTGATGCCATGATTGAAGCGCTTTTGTTACAGGCGGAAATTCTTGAGCTCAAGGCGCCCATAAAAGGTCAAGCGTCGGGTGTTGTTGTAGAATCGAAACTGGACAGGGGACGGGGAGCCGTTGCCACTATTCTTGTCCAAAAGGGTATTTTGAATAAAAGTGACATTATTTTGTGTGGCGAAGAATATGGTCATATTCGCGCCATGTTTGATGAGAATGGCAAGGCCGTCAGCCAAGCTGGGCCGTCTACTCCTGTCGAAATATTGGGTTTGTCTGGTGCTCCTGGTGCTGGCGATGATTTTTCGGTAGTCTCGGATGAGCGTACGGCTCGAGAAATCGCCTTGAAGCGAAGCGAAAAATCACGCTCGACAAAACTTGCAGCTCAGCAGGCGGCTAAGTTAGAGCAGGTCTTCTCAAAGATGGAGTCGGGTAAAATCATTGATTTGAATCTCATCGTCAAAGCCGACGTTCAAGGGAGCCTTGAAGCCCTCCGTGACTCATTGACTAGCTTGTCCAACGATGAAGTTCATGTAAAGGTCATTGCAGGTGGAGTCGGTGGTATCAACGAAGGCGACGCGAATCTTGCTCTGGCCTCGAACGCGATAGTTATTGGTTTTAATGTAAGGGCGGATAGCAGTGCCCGAAAATTTATCGAAGAAAAAGAAATTGACCTACATTACTACAGCATAATTTATGAGGTAATTGATGAGGTCAAGAAATCTATTTCTGGTCTTTTGTCGCCGGAAATCAAGGAGCAAATTGTCGGAAATGCCGAAGTGAGGGATGTATTTCGATCCCCCAAGATTGGTGCTATTGCTGGGTGTATGGTCACTGAGGGACATGTGATGAGAAACCTTCCAATTCGTGTCCTGAGGGATAACATTGTCATTTTCGAAGGCCAATTGGAATCATTGAGGCGCTTTAAAGATGATGCGGCTGAAGTAAAAGCGGGTATGGAGTGTGGGATTGGGGTTAAAAACTACAATGACGTTAAAATTGGTGATCAGATCGAGGTCTACGAAAAAATAGAGGTCCAGCGGGCTGTTTAATGCCTAGAGAATTTGCTCGAAATGATCGTGTGGCGTCGCAGATCCAACGGGAACTTGCTGGGATTATACAGCGAGAGATAAAAGATCCTCGGCTTGGTTTTATCAGTGTAAATGCGGTAAAAGTGACCAGGGATCTTTCGGTAGCAAAAGTGTATGTGACTTCGATTGAGGAAAAAAGTGCGTCTGCGCAGGCAACGTTTATAGAGATATTAGCGAAAGCGGTACCATTCATCCGCCACGAACTGAGTGGAAGAATGCGAATCCGAAATATTCCAGATTTGCGGTTCGTTTATGATGAATCCATCGAACAAGGGCGGCGAATATCGATGCTACTCGATGGTCTGGAAAACAATCAATCTGATAGTGACTGATGAGAGCCTGTTTAGGCATAAGAGATTTTGAATGCAAATGAACCAAAATGGTTGGTTTTTGTTTCAATACGTTTTAAGCAGACTATTTGTAACAGTTTTTCTTCCGATTTCTAATATTCGATGACACGAAATCGCCGGTTGGGGCAAGACGTCAATGGGGTAGTCATACTCGATAAACGGGTTGGAATTTCCTCGAATGCTGCGTTGCAGGAGGTCAAGAAGCTTTTTCATGCTCGTAAAGCTGGTCATACGGGTAGTCTCGATCCCCTTGCGAGTGGATTATTACTCGTTTGTATGGGTGAAGCGACGAAAATTTCGTCGTTTTGGTTAAATTCTGATAAGCGGTATCGTGTTAAAGTAAAACTTGGCGTATCGACAACGACGGGTGATTCGGAAGGTGAGGTTGTTGAAAGAAAACCGACAGATCATGTTAATGAAAAGGATATTGTTCCGGTTTTAGAAAAGTTTGTAGGGGAAATTGCTCAGGTTCCCCCGATGTATTCTGCATTGAAACACAATGGTACCCGGCTCTATGAATTGGCAAGGAAAGGGGTTGATGTCGAGAGAAAAGCACGAATCGTAACAATCTTCGGGCTGAAACTTTTGTTTTATAAGCATGACACTCTTGAATTAGATGTTCATTGTTCTAAGGGTACCTATATACGGACCTTAGCAGAAGATATTGCTGTTGCGATGGGATCTTGTGGTTACGTCGAACAATTGCTTCGTCTTCAGGTTGGTGAATTTGTCATTGAAGACGGATACAAAATTGAGGAATTAGAACGCCTTGCTAGCACGGGGAACCTGAATACCAGTTTGGTTTCCGTTTCTGATGCATTAAAATCCTGGCCTTCGGTTTGTTTGTCCGATGAGCTCGCGTTTTTTGTTAAGCAGGGGCAAGCCGTGCTTTCGCCTAAAACGCCAAAAGAAAGGTGGGTTAAGTTATTAACTCAAAATCAGCACTTTTTTGGAATTGGGGAAGTGTTAACCGATGGGAAAGTCGCTCCACGCCGGATACTAAATGTCTAGGGGGGCTGTTCGGGAATATAAAGCCTACTTTGGAAAAGCCGGATTTGGCCAGATCGCCCCATTAT
>CAZZET010000008.1:0-8134 GCA_964653275.1 uncultured Methylococcales bacterium | reverse complement strand
CCAGATCGCCCCATTATAATGATGAAATACATCATAGTTCACCCCTTCGGGGCCACTTTCAGAAGCCCAATGCTACCCTAATATTCGCCTCAAATAATGAAAAAATCACTATCAAGTCGAAGTTTTCTCGCTACGACTTTTATTTTCGGACAATCTCCTCGGGTAACTAATCATTGATCGGTGTTGTTCTAATCTATTGCTCTTGATAGAATCGCCGGATTTAAATTTAATTAACACTGGGAGTGAAAATACATGCCATTTAGCGCAGAACAAAAACATGCAGTTGTAAAAGACTTCTGTTTATCCTCTAGCGACACTGGGTCACCAGAAGTTCAAATAGCGCTTCTGACTGCGAAAATTACCCATTTAACGCCTCATTTCGCTGAGCACACAAAAGACCATCATTCTCGTCAAGGGTTGTTGCGGATGGTTAATCGCCGTCGAAAGTTACTCCAGTATCTTCATAAAAAAGACCTGACACGCTATCGGTCAATCATTGATCGATTGGGTTTAAGGAAATAATTATATTTCGGCCATAGGATAGATTAAACGTGAATCCAATTCGGAAAGAATTTCAATACGGTGAGCACTTAGTTGCTATTGAAACAGGCGAAATTGCGCGGCAAGCGAATGGTGCTGTTTTATTGGATATGGAAGGAACTACTTTGCTTGTTACTGCGGTGGCAAAAAAAGAAGCGGTTCCTGGAAGGGATTTTTTTCCCCTAACAATAAATTATCAAGAAAAAACCTATTCGTCTGGGAAAATCCCTGGTGGGTTTTTTAAGCGGGAAGGACGGCCAAGTGAAAAAGAAACTCTGACATCAAGGCTTATTGATCGGCCAATTCGCCCTTTGTTCCCTGATGGTTATACCAATGAAGTTCAAATCATTGCGACGGTTTTATCCCTGAATCCTGAAATTGATCCCGATATTCCTGCGATTTTGGGTGCTTCTGCGGTATTAGCAATTTCTGGGCTTCCTTTCAATGGACCGATTGCGGGTGTTCGGGTGGGCTATGTCGATGGAAATTTTGTATTTAACCCGAATAAAACTGCATTAGGATCTTCCCAACTAGATTTGGTTGTTGCGGGGACTGAAAATGCGGTTTTAATGGTCGAATCGGAAGCCGAAGAATTACCTGAGCAGGTCATGCTGGATGCGGTTCTTTTTGGGCATGAGAAAATGCAGGTTGCTATCACAGCGATAAAAGAGTTAGCTGCTGAGGTCAATCAGGAGCCGATACAATGGGTGCCTCCTACTACAAAAGTGGATTTGAAGGAAGCGATTGAGAAAGAAGCTCGCGAATCGATTTCCTCCGCTTATCAAGTGCCGGAAAAGTTGACTCGGCAAGAAAAACTGAAAGAGATAAGGAAGGCGGTCGTTGAAAAATATTCGGCTAGTGAAGAAAATGATCCTGCTGAGATTGGCCAGATTCTGGAGAAACTAGAAAAACATACAGTTCGTGAGACTGTACTAACGAGTGGGAAACGCATTGACGGAAGAAGTCTCGCGGATGTTAGGGCCATTTATGCACGTACTGGGTTGCTTGAAAGAACTCACGGTTCTTCATTATTTACACGTGGGGAAACTCAGGCAATGGTCGTAACTACTCTGGGTACTGAAAGAGATGCCCAGATCATTGATGCGATAGAGGGTGAGTACAAACAGTTATTCATGCTGCATTACAATTTTCCACCCTTTTGTGTAGGCGAAACAGGTTTTGTTGGCTCGCCTAAACGGCGTGAAATTGGACATGGTCGTTTAGCAAAGAGGGGCATTCAAGCGGTTTTACCAGACTTTGATACATTTCCCTATGTTATTCGTGTTGTTTCGGAAGTAACCGAGTCAAACGGCTCAAGCTCAATGGCTTCGGTTTGCGGTACTAGCCTTTCGCTTATGGACGCTGGTGTTCCGGTTAAATCTCCTGTTGCGGGGATTGCTATGGGGTTAATCAAGGAGGGTAACCAGTTCGCGGTGCTTTCAGATATTATGGGAGATGAAGATCATCTAGGTGATATGGATTTTAAAGTTGCGGGTACGGAAAATGGTATTACCGCGTTGCAGATGGATATAAAGATCGATGGAATCACCTCCGAGATTATGGAAAAGGCCTTAGGTCAGGCGAAAGAAGGGCGTTTGCATATCTTGGAGAAGATGAATGAAGCATTGTCAGAGCCGAGGCAGCAGATGTCGGATTTTGCACCTCGGATTATCAGCATTAGTATTGATCCTAGCAAAATTCGGGATGTGATCGGCAAAGGTGGGGCTACTATCCGTGCTATTACCGAAGAAACTGGAGCAAGCATTGATATCACCGACGAAGGACATATAAAGATTGCTTCTGTTGATAAACAAGCGGGTTTGGAAGCTCGGAAAAAGATCGAAGAAATCACTGCGGATGTTGAAGTTGGGAAAGTGTATAACGGTCGCGTCGTTAGACTTATGGATTTTGGTGCTTTTGTTACGATTCTTCCTGGTAAGGATGGATTGGTCCATATTTCCCAAATTTCGGATGAACGAGTAGAAAACGTAAGTGACAAGCTGTCGGAAGGTGATTCGGTTAGAGTTAAAGTTTTGGAAATCGACCGCCAGGGACGTGTCCGATTAAGTATGAAGGCCGTCGAGTAAACGGTTGGTGGTACGGAATTAAAAAGGGCTTTATAGCCCTTTTTTTTGTGGCTTAACTCGGGTTTTCCATAACATTTCCCCCAATTCGTGAAAATATATGGGTAGCGAAAAGAATTGTTTTGATCCGTACTGTGAACGATGTCCTAGATTGGTCCAATTATTAAGCGAAGTACGAACGGCTCATCCTGGTTACCATGGCCGTCCCGTTCAGGCGTTTGGAGATCCTAAAGCTAAATTAGTTATTGTCGGACTCGCTCCGGGTATGCACGGCGCGAATGCCAGCGGTCGTCCTTTTACTGGGGATTTTGCAGGGATACTTCTTTATCAAACGTTGTTTGAATTTGGGTTTAGTAACTACCCAAAATCGGTTTCACGGGATGATGGATTAGTCTTGGAGGGGTGTTTTATTACGAATGCGGTCAAGTGTTTGCCTCCCCAAAACAAACCGGTAGCTTCCGAAATCCACAATTGTAATTCGTATTTAAAATCAGAGTTTGATTTGTTACCTTCCAATAGCGTTATATTAGCATTGGGCCGGATTGCTCACGAATCTGTTCTTAGAGCTTTGAATCTCAGACAAAAATTGTTTCCCTTTAAACATGCCGAAATTCATAATATCGATGAATCAAAAGTCTTGGTCAGTTGTTACCATTGCAGCAGGTATAACATACAGACTAAGCGCTTGACGCCGAAAATGTTCAGAGATGTTTTCCAGACTATAGTGAACTTACTGGATGAAAAGTAAAATACATTTATCACCTGCTTTTCTAAGGTTAAGTATTTTTGACTGGAACATAGCTGACTGGCATTTCTCGCTAGACTTAGCCTACAAGGCTGTAATGCGGTTAGTCGAGCTTTGTGTCTTCGGATTGAGCTATCTAAGCACTGCTTGTTCACAGAATTTCGGTCAACATTGTTTACATTGTACCCCTGCGATCTAATATTGTGAAAATTGTAAGAAATGCGGTTTATCGAGGTAAAAGAACTAGAAAAATTGAAGGTCGATGTTGCCGATCAAGTTCATTTCGACCCGAAAGCCTTTACTAAGAATTTAACTCAACGTCCGGGTGTTTATAAGATGCTCGACAAAAATGATAATGTTATCTATATCGGTAAAGCGAAGAATCTGAAAAAACGCGTGTCCAGCTATTTTCGTTCTGGTTCTGTCTCCCCAAAACATCAGGTTCTAGTTTCTCAAATCTGTGCAATGGAAGTGCTGGTGACCCATACAGAGGGTGAAGCGCTATTGCTCGAAAGCCAACTGATTAAACGTAATAAACCTCGTTACAACATTACACTTCGGGACGACAAAAGTTACCCCTATATTTGTGTTTCAACACATCAGGATTTTCCCCGTGTCGCCTTCCACCGAGGGGCAAAGAGGAAGCAAGGACAGTATTTTGGTCCTTACCCTAGCGCAGGTTCGGTGCGAGAAAGTCTGAAACTGTTGCAAAAAGTTATTCCGGTGAGGCAATGCGATGATTCTTATTTTAGGAATCGTTCAAGACCCTGTTTGCAATATCAAATCAAGCGTTGCACTGCACCGTGTGTGAATTTTGTTACGCCTGAGGTCTATCGTCAAGATGTAAACGACACATTATTATTCCTAGAGGGGCACAGTGATCGCTTGATTGAAGGTTTAATTGATCGTATGGAACACTCAGCAAAAGCACTGGAATTTGAACAGGCAGCTCATTACCGTGACCAAATTACCACATTAAGAAGTGTGTTGGAAAAACAGTTTGTCAGCAGAGGTACTGGCGATACGGATATAATTTCCTGTGCATCAAAAGCTGGAATTGCGTGCATCCAAGTAGTGTTTATTAGGAACGGCCAACACATTGGCAATAAAGCATTCTTTCCAAAAATGCCGGAAGCGCAAACGGCTGATAAAGTTTTGCAAGCCTTTATTCCCCAATATTATCTCGGAAAAAAAATCCCGAGCCAAATTTTGGTTAACCATGAACTTAAAAACCCGATCCTCTTGGAAGAGGTACTGAGTGAAGAGGCTCAACACAAAGTGCGGATTCAACACAATCCAAGGGGAGATCGTCTTAAATGGATTAAGATGGCTGAAACAAATGCTGAAAATGTTCTTGGCGCACGGTTGGCTAATAAGCAGGATTTGCATGGGCGGTTTTTGAGCTTAAAGGAAGAAATGGGTTGTGATGACCAGCCGAAGAGATTGGAATGTTTTGATATTAGCCACATCCAAGGCGATCAAACTGTAGCCTCGTGCGTTGTTTTTGATCAAGATGGACCGGTGAAATCAGCATATCGATTGTTTAATATCTCAGGAATACGCCGGAATGATGATTATGCAGCATTGGCCCAAGCTGTCACGCGGCGTTTCACGAGGATAAAGAAAGGTGAATATCACGCCCCCGATATCTTGTTTATTGATGGTGGAAAAGGCCAAGTTAATGCCGTAAAAAAAGCATTAACCAATCTGGAATTTGATCATATGATGATAGCTGGGATTGCCAAAGGCCACGATCGAAAGGCTGGAATGGAATCGATTTTTATTGCAGGCGATACGCACCCCATAATTTTGGCGCCAGATTCACCGGCACTACTTTTAGTTCAGCATATTCGAGACGAAGCGCATCGTTTTGCGATAACCAGCCATCGGCAACAGCGCAAAAGGTCGAAATCCAAATCGGTGTTGGAGGCAATAGACGGTCTTGGACCTAAGCGCCGTCAGTTGTTGCTTAAACAATTCGGAGGTTTGGGTGGCATCAAAAAAGCCGGTGTCGATGACCTGGCCAGTCTGCAAGGAATTAGTCGTTGCTTGGCGCAGAGAATATATGACAATTTTCACGAAGCCTAGACAGGATGTCTAAGGGTAGTGGCCTACTATGGATAAACCGACGTTGGCCCGTTTTTCCGATTAAATTCGTTAATTAGATCGATTCAATCTGACCCAAATGAATGTGTGACATCGTCCCATTTTTTCTGGACTATTCTTAAGCTGATTACGTTAGACTAACAAAATAGGTTAAGATAGGAAGCTCAATACTTTGACCATTAACCCGATCTGGTAATATGGAATTTAATCTGCCGACGCATCTGACTCTGCTTAGAATTGTATTGATACCAGTTTTGGTGATTTTCTTTTATTCACCGTGGGAATGGTCTAATATCGCTTGTACGTTTCTATTTTCGCTTGCAGCCATTACCGATTGGTTGGATGGTTATTTGGCTAGAAAAATGGCACAAATCACACGGTTTGGCGCTTTTCTAGACCCAGTAGCTGACAAATTGATGGTCGCAGTTGTGTTGGTTCTCATCGTTCAGGCCGATCCCTCACCCTATCTGGCTATTCCAGCCGCAATAATTATCGGTCGAGAAATTACAATTGCCTCGTTAAGGGAATGGATGGCTGAAATAGGCCATAGCGGAAAAGTTGAGGTTTCCTGGTTAGGTAAAATTAAAACCATCGGGCAAATGATCGCTATCATTGCTTTGTTGTTCAGGGATGATTTTTTTGGAATTCCGATGCGCAATTTGGGGTATTTGTTTCTCTACATTTCTGCCACGCTAACGCTTTGGTCAATGGTGCATTATCTAAAAGCAGCAATGCCCGTGATGATGAAAAAGGACCTAGACAGAAAATCTCATTTTGAAAGTTGAAATGCGCTGGTACTCATAATTTTAACTTGACTTTGATACCTGAAACGATATAATTTTTCGGCTTCATGTTGATGCGGGAATAGCTCAGCTGGTAGAGCACAACCTTGCCAAGGTTGGGGTCGCGAGTTCGAATCTCGTTTCCCGCTCCACTAATCAATGAGTTTCCGTAACCGTAAAACCTCACGGGCAACGTTACTTTCAAAAAAGAGAGAACTAACAGGATTGAGCTTGCATCCTGGTTAACTAACCTACTACTCTCAGTCGCCTGTTCCAGCTCGGGGAATAAGATCTGCACCGCAAGAGTAACAACCGCTCCGTCTCTATGAGTGCCATTAAAACATCTGATAGAACTTTCGTCGGATACTAAAACGGCAGTCAGCTTGGATATATATTTCGCTTCCATCATTCATACCAGTTACCTCTTTGTTGAACTAACAGCGTTCATATTCTTGGGTTAAATTAGTACGAATTGTTAACATCGGCATGATTTCCTGATCTGTCTATCATGCAATTTTAGGATGATAGACAGGTAGCCAATTGGACCGTATTCACAAGTTCGTTGTTTTGGAGCCAAAAAATCGGGAAGATATGTAGAAACTTTATAATTATTTGTTAGCTGAATTGATGACAAAATGCACACAAATATGCTACACTTTGTTGCATGAAAATCTACAATTGGAATTCCGATAAAAATCAGGAACTTTTAATCGGAAGAAACGTGTCTTTTGAAGAAGTGATTTTTCATATTGAGCATGGTGACTTATTAGATGACATCGTCCACCCGAATGCTTCGGATTACCCTAATCAACGGATTTTCATAGTTCGTATTAAAGAATATGTTCATCTTGTCCCATATGTGGAAAACGAGGATGAAGTATTTCTGAAAACGATCATTCCCAGTAGGAAATTTACCAAGCTATATCTTGGAGGTTAATCATGAGTAAAGCCAAATTGTTAAAAGATGAGAAAGCGCTGCTTGAAGCTTTAGAGGCTGGTGAGTTCGAGTCAGTTTTAACTGAAGACCGAAAAAAGGAACTTGAGGCAATTGCGAGCAATACATTTAAAAAAGATAAAAGAATAAATATTCGAATTTCAAATAGAGATTTAACGGCTATTCAGTCAAGAGCGACTGAGGAAGGTATTCCGTACCAGACTTTTGTATCGAGTATAATCCACAAATATATATCTGGTTCACTGCAAGATCTCACAGCTAACAAGCAAATGCAGCCGACGCAAAAAACGCGCGGCTGATTTTGGCGTTAAAGGGCTTAATTGAAACTCGCAACTGCTATTCTGATTACTGTAATTTCGAGCCCTTCGTTTGCGGGCGGTAACGATTGGCCAAAATCTATTGATGAAGCTGTTGGAGAAATAGTTGCAGGCCTTTCAGACAAATACAAGAAACGAGTTAAGCAGACGAAAAGGGAAGATTTAATTTTGTTTCATCATGGCTGGGGAACAGGAATTCGAAATGAATTTGGTCTCTGGCAAGGAAACATCGAGCTAATCGAATCGGCCTGTGGATTCCCCTGTCACCCCGATGCTACCAACGACGGAGAGAAACGGGGTCAGGCCTTACAATTGACAGGTTAGCATAACTATTTTGTCCTGCATTGAAATAAAATCTTATTTATGAGTAATACTATGGCTAGACCGCTTCGTATTGAATTTGCAGCGGCTCTGTATCATGTGACATCCCGAGGAAATGCCAGGCAAGCTATTTATATATCAAACGATGATCGGCAAAAAATTTTGATTTTTTGTCCAAAACGATTAATCACTATGATTGGTACTGTCATGCTTATTGCTTGATGGATAATCATTACCACTTGCTCATTGAAACCAATGCGCCGACCTTATCTAAGGGAATGAAG
>CAZZET010000007.1:0-79533 GCA_964653275.1 uncultured Methylococcales bacterium | reverse complement strand
GGCGAAATACATAAACCAAGTATACTTATACCAACACGCACTAAAAATTTGTTTTTTTTTTCTTGCACAGGGTCATTTTAGCACTTTGCTCGTTTAAAGATACTGTTACAACGTTCAGTTTTCCTGAACAAAAGTACGGGTGTTAACGTTCACGCTTGATTGACAAAATTGGGGGATGGAGGAAAGGAATTCGCTGGCTAATTTTTACGATTCGCTTCCAATACATTGTGAAGGAGGTTGATATTGCCTAATACTTGGCTCAATTCTCCAGTATTTCTAACTTCTACTGTCAGATCCATGTGTACAACAAGATTATCTTTTTTGGGGTGAATATTCGCATCGATAATATTCACGTGGGCATTGGCGAGTATTTGTGTAATGTCTTTTAACAACCCTTGCCTGTCGATCGCTTCTATATGGATCCGCACTGGAAATAACTCATCTTCGTGGCCCCATTCAACTTTAATGAGTCGTCTTTGTTTTTCGATCGGTAAACTGAGTATATTGCTACATTCAGGGTGATGTATCGTGACGCCTTTGCCCACCGTTATATATCCAATAATGGCATCGCCGGGCACCGGTTGGCAACACTTGGGGAAGGTTGTGAGCATATTTCCGATGCCTTGTACATGGATACGGTCTTTTTCGTGTTTGGGTTTTGTTTTCTTCGCTTTGACGGGAAGCGTATTTATTGGGACTTCAGGAATATCTAACGCGTTAGCTAATTGTATTGAGTTGATGTCCCCGCGGCCGATCCTAATGAATAATTCTTCTTGTCGGGATAAGTGAAATCGCTTCAAAATGTCATTTAAGTTCAAGTTTTGAATACCCAAACGTTGACGTTCTTTTTCGAGAATACTTTTACCATCGTGCAGGTTTTTTTCATGGTCTTGTTGTCTGAACCAGGCCCGGACTTTGTTCAAAGCAGTATTGGTTTTTAGATACCCCATATTAGGATTTAACCAGCTTCGGTTTGGACCTCCCTCTTTTGATGTTAAGATTTCAACTTGTTCTCCAGACTGAAGCGTATAGGCCAAGTTTACGATTCGGCCATTGACTTTTGCACCACGGCAGCGATGTCCTACTTCGGTGTGGATTGCGTAGGCGAAATCGATTGGTGTGGCACCTTCAATCAGATTTTTTAACTCCCCGTTAGGCGTTAATACGAATATACGGTCTGAATAGAATTCGGTATTAAAATCCTCTACCAAACCTTCATCACTTTTTTTGTTTTCCAAGAATTTTCTAAGTGACACAATGCTTTTTTCTACCGCAGTATTCTTCTTTCCGCCTTCCTTATACCGCCAGTGAGCTGCAACTCCCATTTCCGCAAATTGATCCATTTCGTAGGTGCGAATTTGAATTTCCACCAATACGCTTTCCAAACCGGCAACAACTGTATGTAACGATTGGTACCCATTACTCTTAGGATTGGCGATATAGTCATCGAATTCTTTAGGAACATATTGCCATTGCCCATGTGCTATACCCAAGACTTCGTAACACGTAGAGACTTCGTCGACAAGAATCCTAATTGCCTGAATATCATAAAGTTCATTGAAACCCAAATGCTTGCGTTGCATCTTCTTCCAAATGCTATAGATATGTTTTGGCCGTCCAGACACTTTGGCTTTTATCCCCTCTCTCATCAAGAGGTTTTGAAGGTGATCGATAAATTTACTCAAATAGTGTTCACGATCTACACGGTTTTCGGTTAGTGAGGTTGCTAGTGTTTTGTAGGTCCTGGGTTCGAGGTACCTGAAAGCTAAATCCTCAAGTTCCCATTTGAGTTGAGCAATACCTAAACGGCTGGCTAGTGGTGCATAGATATCCAAAGTTTCGCGTGCGATATAGAGTCGCGCTTTATAGTCTTCACCAGGTAAATTGCGGAGACGTTGGATACGGTAAGCCAGTTTGACGATTACGGCTCGAACGTCGTCTACCATGGCAAGCAGCATTTGCCTTAGGATTTCCGCCTGTTCAGGTGCATTAATGATATCTTTTGAATAGGCGCCAAATGTATTCAGCCAATTGATATTTTTGACCAAACTAGCGACGGTTTTACCAAAATGTTGTTCGATAAACGATAGTTCTAAGGATTTCCTTATGCGGGGTTCGCTGAGTAGAGCTGCCTGAATGGTTTGGACATCTGGACCAAGTTTCATGAGAATAGTGGCTACATCGATACCCCGAGGCCGCATTGTCTTGGTGCTTTCCACTTCTAAAGCGATCGATAGCGCTTTTTTGATCAGGGTAACATCAGACATTTCGAATCCAGAACACAATCGAGTTTCGAGTTCCAATTTAGATTTCAGCGTGTCTTCAAGTAGCGGGTTTATTTGATTCATTTGATCTCGTAAACGGTTGAATTTTAACTTTTCAATAATTTCTGGTTCAACCCTACAAACCTATGTTAGGTTAACACGTACAATATTTTAAAATCGGAATATACTATTAAAATCCGATGAATTTAGACACCTCATACCCTGGAGCTGCAATGTTTAGATCAAAAAAAATATGGCCAATTTTTGCTATTGGAGCCTTGTTGGTTGGATATGGAAGCAGTGCCTGCGCGGTTGGTAATGTCGAAGCAGGAGAACTTAAGTTTTCAACATGCATAGGGTGCCATGGGCGACCTGGTGTTGCGAATGTATATCCACGCTACAATGTACCGAAAATAGGAGGGCAAAAGGTCAACTATATCCTTTCCGCTTTGAAAGCCTATCGAATCGGGTCGCGACGACATGGCAGTATGGAAGGGAACGCACGGGGATTGAGCGAGCAGGATATGGAAGATATTGCGGCGTATCTGGCGCAAATCGAATTCGTTAAAAGTGATTCTATCATACAGGGGGATGCCGTCGAGGGGAATCTAAGGGCTGAAACGTGTATTACTTGTCACGGTTTGGTTGGAAATGGATCAGACCCAAATAATCCGCGCTTGGCAGGCCAATATGAGAGCTATCTTGTGAGGGTTCTTAAGGATTATAAATCGGGTAAAAGAAAAAATGCTTTGATGGGTGGTATGGTCAGTGGCTTTAGCGATGAGGATATCGAAAATTTAGCGGCATTTTTTTCGAGTCAGTCCGAAGGGTTATCGGTTGTACACAAGTGACAGTTTTCGATTCAGGTTAAATGTAGCATTCTATATTTCCTACATCTGCAGTGTTTAGTGATATGTGTGGCTGGCTACGAGTATCTATTCGCTTTTTGTAGTGTACCTGACTAGCGTACCAATAAATTTCTTGAACGCTACCCTGTAAAATAGGTGGATCGATTTGAGAGTCATGTGATGTCGAATCATGCACCATGAAATTTGAAAAGCCGCTAATTCCTGGAACCTTAATAAAACGTTATAAACGTTTTCTTGCCGATGTGGACCTTGACGACGGAAAGATAGTTACCGCACATACGCCTAACACAGGCTCGATGCAGGGATGCAGTTCCCCGGGGTCAAAAGTCTGGTTAAGTCAGTCGAATAATCCAAAAAGGAAATATCCTTTATCTTGGGAACTTGTGGAAGTCGCGACAGATACGATAGTGGGTATAAATACGGGGCTGCCCAATCGCTTGGTAATGGAAGGAATAGATAATGGGGTGATTGTGGAACTTCAAGGTTATGACGCTATTCGCCAGGAAGTCCCGTACGGCAAGGAGAGAAGCCGAATTGATCTGTTGCTTGAGGCTAAATCCAAACCCCCGTGTTATGTTGAAGTTAAAAATGTCACTTTAATGAAAGACTCCGTTGGTTTTTTTCCTGATGCTGTTACTGCACGAGGAACCAAACATCTTAGGGAACTTCGGGAAATGGTGCTTCTGGGGAAACGCGCCGTCATTTTGTTTTGTATTCAACGCCAAGACGTTAAAAGCTTCAGCCCCGCCGACGATATCGACCCGGTTTATGGCAACACGTTACGACAGGTCATGGATCAAGGTGTTGTTGCTTTGGCTTATTCCTGCCGGGTATCTCCATTGGAGATTATGTTTGAACGCAAAGTCCCGGTGATTTTCCAGTAACTCATAAATTTCATAGAGTTTCTACTCTTGACTGGCAATGTCTTTTGTAGCCTGGATTATGTTGTTCATATGAGACTTATTATTGCTTACTCGCTATCTATTTCTTCATCAAAATTTTCATCGAAATCTTCACCCAAATCGAATAAGTCGTCCTGTTCGGGTAAATTTCCATCCATTACTAGATATTGACGTCGTTGCCGGTAGGCGGATTTATTAAATTCGTAACGGTCAATGGCTGTCTCATCAACAATTTTTTCCAGTAGCAATAAACCTGCTCGTGTGTCAGTTATATCCAGTATGCCTGCACCCAAAGTACCTGCAGCGATTGCATTCCCACTAAGTAAAAATGTGTAGGTTAATGGGTCCATTGCGAGATCACCGATGATGCCAAGTATTCCTCGTGGTGAGCTGGATCCATAGAATGGTAACACCATATAATTTCCCATGGGAACTCCCCAAACGCCGAGTGTCTGATCAAAATCTTCATTGTGTTTTGGCAGTCCGATCTTCGTTGCCACATCGATAACCCCTGCGATACCGGCAGTAGTATTAACGACGAAACGGCAACCATCCATACCTGCCTGTTTAAACTTAAACTGTAACAAGCCATTAATTGTGACCCCAATATCTTGAATGTTGCTAAAGAAATTAGTTACCCCTTCATCAACGGGTTTAGGCGTTGACCATAGGTAACCTTCTGCCATTGGTTTAAGGACGGCTTTATCCACTGAATCATTAAAAGAATCGACGTTACGATTCCAGTCTTCCCATGGATCATCCGGATCAGCAGTGGTTGTTGCGCATCCATTGAGCATACCCACTAGAAGTATGCTGAATAGGTAACGTAGACTATTGAATTGTATTTTCGTCTTCATGTATTGTTGGTTCTTTAATTAAACTGTCACCCGATCTAAAAATACCGGAACATGAAATTACAGTACACAACCCAAACCGAAGTATAACTTTGACAAAACTAAATTTGGTAATGTCCCTCATGGTGCCAATTATGGGTTCGGATGGGTGAAAATTTAGTTGTTAATTGATCTCAGAAACGGGTTCAATAGGTATTACCCTATCTCCTGAAAGAACGTTTGTAGGGCCATAGTGCGTTGCCGAAGTCGGCTGGATAAGTATACTATTTCCCCCAAATTGGAAACTGGAAAATAGACTAAGAAAAAAAAATTAAGTTATGTTGGCATCTTATAAATTATTGATCCGTGATCTGCAGGAAAAAGACTATTGGGATATGACGATTGCGATAGTTGTCGTTTTTTCTATTGGTGTCGGTTTAAATCTGGATGGGTTTGTTAGCCATCCTTTGCAACTGATCTTGGGTGTGTGTTGCTGGATAATTTTAATAGCGTTGTTATTCGGTGAAGAAAAGGATGTTCGATTACAGGTGGCTGTAGCGATTGTATTTGCTACGATCGGAGAGTATATCGCATCTCCATTCCTAGGAGCATATATTTACCGACTTGAGAATGTTCCAGGCTATGCTTCACCTGGTCACGGTATGGCTTATTTGACAGCCGTAGCGTTAGGGCGGTCGACATTTTTTCACCGTCATCGGCAGTTGGTAATGGGGTTTACTTTGAGTATTGGAACGCTATGGTCGTTATGGGGTTCGGTTCTTGCCGAGCGTGGTGACACAGCGGGTGCCTTGCTTTTCTGTGTGTTTTTTATTTTTGTGCTGAAAGGCAGGGCGCCATTGCTGTATGTAGGAGCGTTTTATATTACAAGTTTTCTTGAGCTAGTCGGGACTTACGCCGGTACGTGGGCTTGGGCGGTGTATGAACCAACCTTGGGCCTGTCACAAGCTAATCCGCCGAGTGGAATTGCTGCCTGGTATTGTTTAATAGATGCCGTTGCATTAACGGGTGCGCCTTGGTTGGCAAGGGTTATACAAGGCTTTCTCCAGTGGACAAGTAGGCATAATCTCAGTGAGCGATTATGCCTTAGAAAATTTATCCTGATCTTTAGTGGCGGATTCCCAAGCTTGCATGGCTTGTTTTCGCTCGATTCCCCAGCGGTATCCGCCGAGGACGCCAGTACTCCGAATGACTCGATGACAGGGAATCAAAAAGGCGATGGGGTTAGCGCCGATGGCGTTTGCAACCGCGCGGGATGCAGACGGATGGTCAATGGCAGCAGCGACTTGCCCGTAAGATAAAAGCCTACCTGTTGAAATGCATAGCAAAAATTCCCATACTTTAATTTGAAAATTACTCCCTCGGACCATCAGGGTTATGTTGGTATTTGTCTTGAGTGAAGTGCTGAATATCGCTCTACCTAATGTTTGGATTCGGTCTAAATTCTCTTTTAAATCAGCTTTTGGCCAATTTTTTCTTAAAGTGTCCAAATTGTTGGTGGGATTTTGATTGTCAGTGAAAGATAATCTGCAGACGCCACGGTCGGTGGCCGCGATAAAGGCGTCTCCGAAAGGGCTTGGACTGATTCCGTAGTGAATTTCTAAGCCCTGGCCCATACGTTTATACTCGCCCGGTGTTACAGCTTCCAACGAAATAAAATGGTCGTATAACCGACTCTGACCCGAAAGTCCGACTCCTATCGCGGCCTCTAAGATACTAGAGTCGGCCAGTAGTTGTTTTGCATGATCGACGGTCAGGTATTGTAGAAATCGTTTAGGTGTAATTCCAGCCCAGCGGCGAAAAAGGCGTTGGAAATGATAAGGACTTAGTCCAATAGCCGATGCAATATCATCAAGACTGGGTTGTTGCAATGCGTGCTGATGAATGAAACAGATTGATTTGGCGATCCGTTCGTAGTCCGAATTCAAATAATTCTCCTATTAATAATGAGCTTGAATTTAGCCTTTTTCAACAGGCTGGGCAACCTGATTCTTGCTGCACTTGAACAAACATTACTGCTATTAACTATGGAGACTCCGAAAGCGCCGAGAATATGTGGAAGATAAGGGCTGGCGGATTGAAGAGTTTTTTGAGATGGGTTGTCATCTCGACGCCGAAAAAAGTGATCTATAGGACATGCTCGCCTATAATGCTTTTGCTATTTCGCCGATTAGTAGCATCGAGCCTAGGAGGCTGTCCTAGAGTAGGCTTTCTATTCTTGAGCAGGTTCCTAGTAGTATTCAGACATTTTCTCAATACTCCAAGAAGTTGCTTGATCGGCATGGTGGAGGGGGATAGAGATGACGTGTTTAATGGATTTAAGAGGTGTTTGTCTTAAGAAGGGCTATGTCAATAGAACCAACAATAATATGTCCAAACTGCTCCATTGAGGTCAAGCTGACAGAATCGTTAGCAGCCCCGCTAATTCAAGCTACACGGAAGAAATATGAGGCTCAATTGTTTCGGCAGGAAAAAATTGTTGCTGAACGTGAAGAAGAAGTACGGAAGCAACAAAAAATTATTGCAAATGCTAAAAAGACGATAGATGATCAAGTTAAAGAAAAGCTCAAAATAGAACGATCATCGATAGTAGCTGAAGAGGCTAAGAAGGCGAAATTCGTCGTTGCATCTGACCTCGCAGCGAAAGCTAAAGAGTTGCAGGAACTACAAGAAGTTCTCAACGAGCGCAATTCAAAGCTTGAAGAAGCTCAAAAAGCGCAAGTGGAGCTAATACGCAAACAACGTGAATTGGACGATGCAAAACGTGAATTTGATCTTACCGTTGAAAAACGCGTCCAGGAATCTATTTCTGTCGTTCGTGAGAAGGCAAAGAAAGAAGTCGAGGAACGTTTAAAGCTCAAAGTTTTTGAGAAGGAAGAGCAGATTTCTTCGATGCAGCGACAGATTGAAGAGCTGAAACGTAAGGCAGAGCAGGGATCACAACAACTCCAAGGAGAAGTGCTAGAGTTGGTGCTGGAAGAGACGCTCCGCAAGAAGTTTCCATTCGACAGTATAGAACCCGTTGGAAAGGGTGAGTTTGGTGGTGATGTTTTACAACGTGTTGTTGGACCCATGGGGCAAGCCTGTGGCTCAATTCTGTGGGAATCAAAACGGACCAAAAATTGGAGTGACGGTTGGCTTGCGAAGTTGCGGGGTGATCAACGAACAGCGAAGGCGGAACTCGCTATTTTGATTTCAGTAACCCTACCGAAGGATATAGAAACTTTTGGGCCGGTTGATGGTGTGTGGGTTTCAGCACCTTGCTATGCTGTGCCTTTAGTGATTGTTCTGCGGCAGTCCTTAATCGAAATCGCGAATTCCAGGCAGGCCCAAGAAGGTCAACAGTCGAAAATGGAGTTGGTTTATGAGTATTTAACCGGTCCAAGGTTTCGCCATCGAGTTGAAGCGATTGTTGAAAAGTTTTCGGATATGCAAGTGGATTTGAATCGTGAAAGAAAGTCTATGACAAGACTTTGGGCCAAGAGAGAAGCTCAAATACAGGGTGTTATAGAATCGACTGTTGGTATGTATGGCGACCTTCAGGGGATCGCAGGTAGAGCACTGCAAGAAATCGAAGGTTTAGAAACCCCCCTTATTGAAAATAGTACTCGCGATACCAGTGGTACACCACCAACATAGGTTTGATTGAGCATTCGTATGGAATAGCTGTTTTCAGTGAAAAATCTAGTCTCTAGTTGGTTAGGTAAAAATAAAAGTGTTCCTCAATGCCGACAGTAGAAATATTTTCACAGGGAGAGGAAATTGTTAATGGACAAACCGTGGATACCAATGCAGCTTGGCTGTCCGAACGGTTGTTTGAAATGGGGTTCCGGATTGCTCGGCATACGACAGTGGGTGATCGTGTTGGTGAGTTGGTTAGCGTATTAAAAGAAATTTCTGTTCGAACCGATTGTTGTATTTGCACCGGTGGGTTAGGACCAACACAGGATGATTTGACGGCCGAAGCAGTATCAATAGCTTTCAATCGACCGCTCATCTTTGATCAAGAGGCATGGCATAATATAAGCCAGTATTTTATCCGCTTGGGGCGCCCAATTCCGGAAGTCAATCGTAAACAGGCGATGATTCCACAAGGCGCGATGAGGATAGACAATGACTGGGGAACCGCTCCGGGGTTTTCTATACGGATCGGCCAGTGCTGGTTTGCATTCGTGGCCGGAGTACCCTACGAAATGCGTAACCTTTTCCGCGAGCGGATCAAACCAGAATTGCTCCGGCATTTTGATCTAAAACCGTGGCGATTGGTTACCGTACGTACTGCGGGGATCGGGGAATCACGACTCCAGCAAAAACTTAATGCTCTTGCATTTCCAAGAGAGATCATTTTGAGTTTTCGGACAGGTAATCTCGAAAATCAAACCAAGCTGCTTTTCCCGCCAAAATTTTCCGAAACTAACCTTCAAGATTTTGTTGGAGAGGTTGCACAAAAACTAGGTAAATATGTATTTAGTATCGATGGTCTGAAGGGTGACAAAGGAAATATGGTTGATGCGATCGATTTGTTGTTGTCAAAATCGGGACATTCATTAGCCGTTGTCGAAACTGTCAGTAGCGGACAAATTGGCAGCCGGTGCTTTAATTATCGATGGCTTGTGGAAAGTGTAGTTGTCCAAGACGTATTCGGAGTTTTTGACCGATACGATTACCAACCTCCAGATTTTGCTGATTTTAAAAGTGTAAATGAAGCGATTGAACATTTGGCATCATTAGTTTGTAAGCGATCCCATACCGAAATCGGTTTAGTCCAACTATGGCATCCAGATGCAAATGCATTAAATGATAAGTCCGGTACGATCGAGTTATTCACTGGACTGGCAACACCAACCGGTTGTTTCCACTACATTTGTAAGGCTGGGGGTCCTGCTGCGCGTAAACAAACCGTCGCGGCTACGATTGCTTTGGATACTCTTAGACGTTATCTTCAAGGCTATTTGTTTTAAAGCGAAATACCATGCCACTTATACGCCTTAGTAAGCTTTCGATCGCATTTGGAACCCACGCTCTACTTGATTCAGCAGATTTCCAAATTGATTTTGGCGAACGTGTTGGATTGCTCGGCCGGAACGGCGAAGGAAAATCAACATTGCTGAAAATTATTGGTGGTAAAATTCAACCCGAAACCGGTGAAGTCTGGCGGCAACCCGAAATTAAAATGGCATATTTGGATCAGGCGCCGATATTACCGGATGACGCTACGGTCTACGATGTCGTTGCAGAGGGTTTGGGTGAGATCGGTCATTGGCTGGGTCAATATCACCTGATATCAACTCGCATGGGTTCAGGTGAAGATCCGCAGCAATTGAAAGAACTGGGACGGTTACAACATTTACTGGAATCCCACAATGGCTGGTTATTACAACAACGTGTTGAATCTACTTTAAGCTGGTTAGGTTTAGAGGGTGATATCCACATATCACAACTTTCTGGTGGTTGGAAAAGACGGGTCGCACTAGCCCATGCTTTAGTTATTGAACCGCAGTTGTTGCTGCTGGATGAGCCTACCAATCATCTGGATATTGATACCATAATATGGCTCGAACAGCGATTACGGCAATTTTCTGGTGCGTTGCTATTTGTCACCCATGACCGAGCGTTTCTACAAGCGTTGGCTACCCGAATTGTCGACCTTGATCGCGGTCAACTGGTTTCCTGGCCCGGAGATTATACGGACTATCTGCGACGGAAGGCCGCATCGTTGGACGAGGAAGCACGACACAACGCCGAATTTGACAAAAAACTCGCCCAAGAAGAAGTTTGGATTCGACAGGGAATAAAAGCACGGCGCACCCGCAATGAAGGACGGGTCCGCATGTTAAAAAAATTGCGGGAACAAAGGTCCAAACGGCGTGAGCAGCAAGGAAAAGCAAAAATAGAATTGGAACTCGCCGATAGTTCAGGTAAACGTGTTGTCGAGGTCAAAAACGTGAGTTTTTACTATGGCGATACCTGTATTATCAGCGAGTTTTCAAATACTATTATTCGAGGCGATCGGATTGGGTTAATTGGTCCAAACGGTTCTGGCAAAACGACTCTACTGAGGCTGTTGCTCGGTCAATTGCAACCTAATTCGGGAACCGTCAAACTAGGCACAAATTTGCAGATTGCCTATTTTGACCAAATGAGAATGCAGCTCGATCCTAATGCGACTGTTGCCGATTCGATTGCTGACGGTAATGAATTCATCGTGATTAATAATCACAAGCGTCATGTGATGTCCTATTTGTCGGATTTTTTATTTTCTCCTGCGCGTGCTCGTTCGCCAGTTCGCAGTTTATCGGGTGGCGAAAAAAATCGTTTGTTATTAGCGCAAGTTTTCTCCAAACCGGCCAACCTTTTGGTGATGGATGAACCCACCAATGATCTTGATGTTGAAACTTTGGAGTTACTTGAAGATCTGTTAGTCAACTTCGATGGTACATTATTGCTAGTCAGTCACGACCGGTCGTTTCTTGACAATGTTGTTACAAGCACTCTGGTTTTAGAAGGTAATGCCCAAATCCAAGAGTACGTGGGGGGCTATACCGATTGGATTGACCAGCGACCTATTCAAAATAATGTACCAAAGGAAAATACAAAGAGCCTGGATACACCTAGACCAAAACGGCAAACGAAAAAATTAAGCTACCAAAATCAGCGTGAACTCGAGGCACTCCCTCGGCAAATAGAAATTTTAGAAACTAAACAAGAGGAATTTCATGCCCGTGTTGCTTCTCCTGATTTCTATCTACAAGATAAAGCGAAAATCGCTGAGACTTTGGCCGAATTGAATTGCTTGGAAAAAGACTTAGAGCAAGCCTATGTTAGATGGGACGAACTGGAAGCGCTCTCGCTCAAGGTGGGTAGTTGATATTGGCCTGTGTTATTGGTTTCTGTGAAAAGTTTTTGCGTGGTTACGGAGGGGAAAATTGACTATTGCAATGCGAATTAGTCAATCTGAAATAGCTCGTCATATTAATAATGCCTTGGGGTTTTTATAGTTAAGGTGTGCCTCCGGATCTAGAAACACAACAAAGTACTGGACAGCTCTATCGAGTTCTTATCGAAATGAAAGTGCCCCTTGATATTCTTCCCAAACTATTGAGAGATTTTTTTCAGAGGATGTCTTGACGAAACGATAGGATTGACATGCCATCTAAAATACCTATTTGCAGATAGATCTGCGTATTATGGGCTTATGCTGGCCAAACGGGTGTTCACTCTGTTGCAAAACACCCATAATAAGCATTAGGAGATATAAAAATATCCTGAACGTGCCTTGCTGCGAACCTACCGAACTGGCAGAGTGAGCGTTGGACCTGTGTATTTCGTCTGACCCGCCTGTAAATCGAATAATTGTGTAAGCAACATAAAAGTGGATTTAGATTGTAAGTCGTTATCAGCAATGTAGAACCAGAATCCTCGATAGAAGATTGAAAGAAAAGCGTTGTCGGGGTGGCTATCGCTGGATTGTATTTTAAATACTGAGCCAGCCGGCGTTTCTCCCCAGTTAAAGTTTTGCCCATCAAGAGTTTTCGTGATGGTGATAAGTCCGGCATCTTTATGCTCTTTTGGAATTTCTACATTTTGGGAAAGATAGAAAAGCAAGCTTGAGATTGAGCGAGTTCGAACAGTTATTTGGTGAGGTTTCATGCGCAGAAAATTTGTTGAGATCTTCATGCGATGTACTTTTTTATCTACTAGGGGTTTTCTGTTAAAACCGAGGAGAGAGTTTAGTTCTTGACGTACTTTTCGATCAACGTCATTACCCTCAAAAAGCATCACCAGACTTTTTGATTTTTCGTCCAAATCTAAATCTGGGCCTATCTCTATATCACCTGTAAGCTGCAGCTCACGAAATAGCATTAGCATCCGTTTAAATTTTTTATATTTTGGTGCGTCCTTTGGCGTTGGCCCTGAGGCTCTCGGTGCATTGTAGAGCTCATTCATACGTTCTATGCATAGGCCAAACACCCGTTCTACACTCCAACCCGATTGAGTCAGAACAAGGATAGCCTCGAGCGATATTGAAGACAGAACACTTTTCAGGAAGTCTTCACCTTGGAGGGGCGTGTATGATATTGTGGGTCTATCGGCATAATTTATCCCCAATCTAGGTTTAAGAATATTCCCACCGGGGGCCAAATCGATTTCTGTGTCGAGTCCGCCACTAGCTATCAACGTCAGCGCTGCTGTCACACTGCTAACTTTAAGAAAATAAGCCTCGTCACGGTACTTTAATCGCACCAAATTCAGCAACATTTGTTCACCCAGCGATTTGACAATTGCTTGATTGTATGCGGGATGAGTATTGCTCAAGGCAGATGGGCCAAAATACGACTGGCAGCCTGTTAGGATGAGTGTAAAACTAGAAAAAAGAAAAAATTTTCTCATGCGAATTATTGTTGAAATGAGCAAAACTGTAGGGGGACAAGTATATAATGGCCCTTTGGGTTTTTTTAATTAATGTATCTGTATCTATGGATCAAGAAACACAACAAGAAATCGAGCGACTCTACCGAGCTGTTGACGAATTTTCAACCGAAATGAAAGCACGCCTTCGTGAACAAGCTATCAAAGGCTACCGTGGCTGGGACGACCCTGCAAACTACCGTCAAATGATGGGAATGATGATGAAACACACATCAGTGTCGTCTGGACAGGAAGTGGATGCCGCTAACCTGGCCATGATTTTGTGGTCCTTGCGACAGGGGGGAAAGGTTTAGTTCTTTTAGTATTGGTACTCTTTAATACCGGTTGTCTGTTTGTAAAAAGGAATCAATACCCATTGGACCTAAGCCCACAGGATTAGCATGAGTAGGAGTAGGAGTGGGTTCCGTAGGACTCATAATGATCCGACTAAAATTGGCGACAAAAAAATATTTAATGGATTTTCTCACTCCAAGGGGGGTGGCGGGAGTCGCTCCTCTTGGTGTTTAAGGTTGGTCTGTTCCATTCAAGTTCTAGTGAACGTATTCCAAACTTCTATTGCTTTATGTTTTCCCCAATAGACGATACTATTTTGCAATCATTCACGAGCAACTTTCTGCATCGTTAGATGCCAATTGGGAAAAAATGATCGATCTAGTTGCCACTTTCATTGTCTTTTTTGCTGTAATTGACCCTATAGGAACTATTCCGGTGTTCATTGCAGTCACTGGTCGGTATGAAGATCAGTTGAAAATAAAAATCGCCGTTAAGGCGACTTTTATTTCAGCAATGATTCTTCTATTTTTTGTCGTGGCGGGGGAAGTAATTCTTACGGCAATAGATATTCCACTTTCGGCATTTCAAATAGCAGGTGGAATTATCCTTTTTCTATTTGCGCTTTCGATGATATTTGGAGAGAGTAAGCCAGATGAAGAGCTCAAGCTGGCAGAGAGTGGGACTGAGACAGCAATTTTTCCGCTCGCTATTCCATCGATTGCAAGTCCGGGTGCAATGCTTGCGGCTGTCATGCTTACAGAGAATAACCGGTACAATTTATGGGAGCAGGCACAGACTGTTGCAATTATGCTATTCGTACTGCTTGTTGTACTGGTGTTTCTATTCGCCGCAAGTTGGATTCATCGCTTAATTGGAAATAGTGGAGCGAGCATTATCAGTAGAGTAATGGGGTTAATTCTTTCCTCGGTGGGTGTCTCAAGTGTTTTGGCTGGTATTAAAGAGTATTTTTTGTTGTGAATTTAACATTAGGTTGGTCGATTCCCTTTCCGGGACTCTGACCACCTTCTAGAAAATGGTCGTTTTTCGCAGATACAACATGTTGTGGTTTGTATTGGAGCAAGTGTTTTAAAAAGGGCTGTTTTGGGAGGCGTGGAAATAAGAAATCTTCGGTAAAGGTTATATGTAGACCTTGGTTTTTCCCACAATTGATTTTGGAGGCTATCTCTTCTCGGGCGGCCTTTTAGTATAGTTACAATTCTGCATCTAAAAGCCAAGAACAACATGGTTAAACCAATCAACCTGTGCGAGTATGAAACGTTCGCAGCAAAGCGTCTCTCGAAGGTGGCATTTGACTACATTGCTGGTGGGGCGGGTGATGAGAGAACCCTAAATCGTAATCGAGAGGCTTTTTCAGACTATCGTTTGCACCCGAAAGTATTAGTTGATGTAAAAAAGAGAGATTTGAGTACTCAGATTTTTGGACAAAACATCTCCTTTCCCGTCATCATTGCTCCTACAGCATTTCATTGTCTAGCGCATCCGGATGGCGAGCTTGCCACTGTGAAAGCGGCGGAAAAAATCGGAACTACGATGGTTTTGAGCACCATGTCGACTAAGAGTCTCGAAGAAGTCGCGATAGGAGAATTTGCTGATAGGTCAAATAATGCAGTACCAAACCGAAGCCTCTGGTTCCAGCTTTACGTTCACCGTGATCGTGGCTTAACGCGGACACTCGTTGAACGCGCCCAAGAAGCTGGATATCAAGCCTTGTGTCTGACAGTCGATGCACCAGTTCTTGGGCTACGGGAACGTGAAAAGCGAAATCAATTTGGTTTGCCCTCTGGAATGCAGCTCGCCAATTTGACTACTCTGGGTAAGCACATGCATCCTTTAACCGATGGGAACTATGGGCTTTTGAGCTACTTTGCTGAGCAAATTGATCCCGGTCTCAGCTGGGATGACCTTAGTTGGCTACGGTCGATTACCGATTTGCCAATTGTGGTTAAAGGCATTTTACGTGCGGATGATGCGTTGAAAGCGGTGAGCCACGGTGCCCATGGTATTGTTGTGTCAAATCATGGCGGTCGGCAGTTAGATGGTGTAGTTGCCTCTATCGATGCCCTAAGTGAAGTGGCGATCGCCGTCGAAGGCCGTGTCGAAGTGTTGATGGATGGCGGAATTCGCCGTGGTACAGATGTTCTTACCGCATTAGCGTTAGGAGCTAAGGCGGTGTTGCTAGGCCGTCCTATTTTCTGGGGATTAGCTTGGGGTGGAGAAAGCGGTGTCTACTCTATGCTTAAGCTATTGATGGAGGAATTTGATACAGCAATGGCTCTCAGTGGTTGCTCCAAGGTTATAGATATCGATGCAAGTTTGGTTCAAAGACCTGGAAATAGATATCCTTGATAAGGCGAATGTCTGCGAATCGCTAGTTTTCTAATGGGTTTTGAATTTGTGTAGACTTTAAAAATGACATTGGTTTATGGTGGAGGCATTTTGTAGTTCTATATATGACCTATTTTTTGGGTTAGATCGACCAAGATTCGACGGAAGGCACGTACGAGGCTGCTCGAGCCTAGGAAGGCTACTACGGGAAAGTGGGTTTCGGCCCATATTTCCGATTAAAATTGATAAATTACATCCCTAATATTTTAAATTTTCGGTGTCGCTTTAAGCGGTACTAATCCGTGCCCGGCGAAAGTGCTGTGTAATAGACACGATATTCGCCTAAATTAATCGAAAAAATGCTTTCCCAAGCGGTGACTTATATTCTCGGATAGCAAGCCAGAGGTATTGATCAATTTGGACGCAACAGATTTTTTTAAACAACAGTGGAACATTTACCGTAAGGTCGTTGAAGGTAATTATCTTAATCATCGGGAGGCCTACCAAACGCTCAATCGGTTTTTAGTGGAGGATCTTAATCGGCCTTTTCGGTTTCTCGACTTGGCTTGTGGTGATGCTAAAGAGTCGGTTCAAGCGCTTTCAGAAACTCAAATCGTTCACTACCAAGGAATAGATTTGGCTGGGGAAGCACTTCAATTAGCCAATCGGAATCTACAAAATTTGAAATGTACGAGTGAACTTGAACAAGCTGACTTCGTCGACGAAATGCGTCAGAGGACAGAATGTGCAGATATCGTTTGGATTGGTTTATCCTTGCACCATTTATGCACTATCGAAAAAAAACAGCTAATTGAAAATATCTACAGGTTGATGGATAAGGACGGCAAGTTCCTTATATATGAACCTACGCTCCTTGAAGGCGAAGTCCGAAGCGACTTTCTGAACCGCAACATGGAGTTGGTTCGAAACAATGGAACTGGGTTGAGCGCAGCGGAATACAATGAAGTTGATGCGCATATTCGCGAGTTTGATTTTCCAGAAACGCTGTCAAACTGGCAATCTTTGGGGAGGCAATCTGGATTTGTCCGGTCTCGGGTCTTATTTACGGGACCGAATCAGGTATACGCATTGATTTGCTTCAAAAAGTGATAGGGTAGGTTTCCAGCAACAATTTTCGTCCAGAGGGCTGCTGTAGTGATGAATCCGGTAAAATGAAAAATAACCATGGATACTGAAGCCGAGATTAAAGCATTTTTTGATCAATGGAATCTTTATAAAAAACTTATCCAATATAACTATATGCATCATGAAGAGATTGGTGAAAAGCTACATTCTCTTCTTTCCAAATTTTTCACCAAACCGATTACCGTACTTGATTTGGGGTGTGGTGATGCTTATTTTACTGCTAAGAAACTCGATCGAGTCCCAATTAGTCGCTATGTGGGTGTTGATTTGTCTGAAATTGCACTCCAACTGGCTGAAAAAAACTTGGCCAAGGCTCTTTTTCAAAAAAGTTTTCATCAAGCTGAGTTTTGCCATTTTGTGGAGCACTTTGGTCAGAAGGTCGATGTGGTATTTGTTGGCTTTTCACTCCATCATTTGGGTGTCGAACAAAAAGAGCGTTTCTTTCAATTAGCGAGAAGGGTTCTGAATGACCAGGGTCATTTGATCATTTGTGATCCTGTGCGAGGCGAAAATGAAACACGCGCTCAGTTTCTTTACCGATATATAACCCATTTAAAACAGCATTGGAAAGCTTTGACCGAGGAAGACATTAATTTGATTCAAGACCATGTTATTGCGTACGACTATCAGGAGACCCGCAGTGCGCTTTTTGGCCAGGCTTTAAGACAAGGCTTCGGGTCTGCTGAATCACATTATCAGGATAAAGAATTGCTGCATGAATTGCTGACTTTTAGTGTTTAGTCTGGTGAATCTTTGGTTGTTTAATACATGTCGAAGGTCTTGAGTAACGAAGCCTACGGGAGAATGGAATGAGGATTGAAATCTTTAAAGCGGTGTTAGTTTTGATGTTGTTATCGATAAGTGCAACTGCAGTGTCAGAGTCCAGACCGGTACTATTGAAAGTACAAAGCACGTATCCTACTAATCTTCCAGGTCTTGGGACTAATCTGCTATGGATTGCCGAAAAAATATCTATTATCACCGACAATAAGGTTAGGCTTAAAGTATACGAACCCAATAAGTTGGTGGGACCGTTAGAAGTATTGGACGCAGTATCTCGAAAAAAAATTTCGGCTGGCTATGCTACACCAGGTTTCTGGGCTGGCAAAATGTCGGCCGCGCCATTTTTTTCCTCATTTCCTTTTGGTCCGGAAGCTGGTGAGTATCTGGCGTGGCTGTATCACGGCGATGGTAATACATTGCGTCAAACAATGTATGACAAATCAGGCTATACAGTCCATTCTCTGCTATGTGGCTTGATTGGCCCTGAAACCTCTGGATGGTTCAAGCAACCTGTCCAAACAGCGGAAGACCTAAACGGATTGCGTATGCGTTTTTTCGGCCTGGGTGCAAAGGTTATGGAAAAGCTCGGTGTATCGACCAGTCTATTACCCGCTGCTGAAGTTTTTCCGGCATTGGAAAAAGGCGTTATCGACGCGACCGAATTTTCCATGCCGGCAATTGATGAGCGATTGGGGTTGTATAAAATCGCCAAATATAACTATTACCCGGGGTGGCACCAGCCGAGTACTGTTTTTGAGTTGCTGGTGAACCAAGAAATTTGGCAAGGCCTTAGCGAAAGTCAGCAAGTTCTGCTAGATACAACTTGTCGAGCCGTTACCCTGGAATCTTTTTCATATACTGAGGCGATCCAGGCATCGGTAATGAAACGTAATGCTGAAAAACATGGTGTAAACAACAAGATTTGGTCGGTCAAAATGCTCAAACGTTTCGAGGAAGCATGGCATCAGGTTGCCGCTGAGGAAGCCACCAAAGATCCGTTTTTTAAAGAAGTTTGGGATAATTACCGGGCATTCCATGAGCAATACACGTTGTGGGAAACCTACGCTTTTTTACCGAGATTGGCTCCCCAATAGGTTGAGTGGGGTATGCTTAGCAATCGTATCGATGCCGTAATACAAAGTTTTGGGCGGGTTATCTGTTGGGCTAATGCCCTGTTGCTGGGAGTCATCACGGCTCAGGTTGCACTGCGTTACGGATTCAACAAAGGATTGGTCGTCTTGGAAGAATTGCAATGGCATATCTACGCGGTGACGATGATGTTTGCTCTCGCGTACAACCTTTCGATTGACTTGGATGTCCGAGTTGATATCTTTTATCGTCGTTGGTCGCCTCGAAATCGTGCGAGATGGGACATGTTTGGCATCATTGTTTTTGTCATTCCATTTGTCATTGTTGTACTGATCAATAGTTTTGAATTCGTATACGATTCCTGGCGGGTTAACGAACATTCTTCGGCACCGACCGGTTTGCCGTGGCGTTGGCTCATAAAGTCTGTTATTCCGATTAGTTTCGGGTTGCTGTTCGCCGCAGCGTTCGCCCGCTTACTGCACAATATCGTGATCGTGATTTCATCACCTCGGTAGGTCGATAAGAAGCAAATGGATATCAATACGATAATGGTCGTTGCTATGTTTGTGGTCTTTATCGGTTTCCTGTTTATGGGTATACCAGTAGCTTATGTCCTAGCCGGTGTAGGTGTATGGTTTGCCGCAATAGGGTATGTTTCGGATCTGTATTTCGGGACGCTAACCGGTCTCGATTTTAATACGTTGGGTCTTGTGGTAAACCGGGTTTACCAACTCATGGAGAACTGGGTTCTGGTCGCTTTACCCATGTTTATTTTTATGGGAATCATGTTGGAAAAGTCGGGGATTGCTGCCCATTTGATGGAATCTATGCAGGCATTATTCGGTCGTGTGCATGGGGGGCTTGCAATTACAGTGATGTTCATTGGTATTCTACTGGCTGCGTCAACTGGCATCATTGGTGCGTCGGTTGTGTTGCTCGGAATGTTATCGTTGAATCCGATGTTGAAACAGGGCTATTACCCGCCGATGGCATTAGGTACGGTGGCGAGTGCCGGAACGCTGGGGATTCTGGTTCCCCCCAGCATTATGTTGGTAATTATTGGGGATCAAATTGGCCTTTCTGTGGGCGATTTGTTTCTCGGTGCAGTTTTGCCTGGATTAATCCTCGGGTTGCTTTATCTTGGCTATATTCTTGGCTATGGTTACCTTAAACCCCACCATGCGCCATTGCCTGCTAACCCCATCGCGTTAGACAAAGCAGCGACAGTTGCATTGATTAAAGCATTGCTGCCGCCCATAGGTTTGATGCTCTCGGTTCTCGGTTCAATTTTTATGGGAATCGCTACGCCCACCGAAGCTAGCGGAATTGGAGCATTAGGTGCGGTATTATTAGCTGCATTCTATAAAAAATTGAACTTTGAAACGATGCAATCGGTTTTGTTAGAAACTTATAAAACTGCCGGCTACATTTTCGCTATTTTTGTAGGCGCGACCTGTTTTTCGTTAGTATTAAGAGAGCTTGGTGGTGACGAAGTGGTCGAGAATACTTTATCTAACCTAGAGCTTGGAGGTTTTGGAACGATTGCATTTATTTTATTTATTATCTTTTTGTTAGGTTTTGTCCTGGACTGGATCGAGATTACCTTAATCATTTTACCCCTCGTCGAACCGGTAATTTCAACTTTAGGTATTGAAGTCAATGGATTCGGGCAAGTAGATCATCCTACGCTGCTGTGGTTCGTCATCTTGGTCGCAGTTACGTTGCAAACATCTTTTTTAACCCCACCCGTCGGATTCGCACTCTTTTATCTGAAAGGAGTGTGCCCGGAAAACATCTCCTTGTCGCAAATATACCGAGGTATTGTCCCATTCGTTATGTTGCAAATGATAGGTTTGTTGATCGTTGCGCTATTCCCTGAACTGGTTACTTGGTTACCTGCAGTTGATTACAATTGAAACAAAATTTTAGGGGCTTAACACCACCCTAAGGCAAGTAGCTCTACAAATACGAATAGACTTGGTTTGTTCTATTAGATCGTAAAACCTTGACAGATTTACTTTAAGCTCGAATCCTTAATAATCAAGCTTGTCAAGGCCTTACGAAGGTTTTTATGGTTTAAATTGTTACTCCCAAACCTTACTTGTTCTTAGTTGCACTACGCTATCCAATAACGCTGTTATCGATCCATTCGTAAGTAGTTCTCGACGTGACATTCGGAGAATAAACCGATTATCCTGGTGAAGGTTTATGATCAAGATCGGACGAATTTTTCATCAGCATGATTAGCACAGTGAGAAAATTGAAAAGCATTCCGAGGAAAAACCATAACCAAGGATTTCTACCGCTATTTTGTGCCCAGAGTGCACAAAAAGCCCCAGCAAGAAACATGACTAAGGTGACGCTAGCATAATCTCCCGAGTCGATATCAATAAGCGGCTCTTCGGCAATAACTACTCCATTTTCGGTATTCGCCTCAACTAGGGAGGTCTGGGCAAAAACTACCCCAGCCATCAAAAGAAATGTAATGATGGTAACCAAGTATAAACCGTTCTTCATTTTGACCCCCCAGTTGGATTAGGAAAGATATAAAGCCCTCTTCTGTCAAGATAAATCGTACTAAAGGCCCTATGGGTTGTCAATTACTTTTAATTTGATTGTTAGAAGTGAATATTTTTCCAGACGCTTATAAATTTGTGTTGTTTTTAAAAATTAGGGTCTGTCCTCCTCCTGTGTTTGTCGTGCGTCAATTTTCGTTTAACACGCCGGCTAATGAGTTGTAGCCTTATTGCCCCAGAGTTGTTTCAGGCGTTTGTCGCGGCCACATCCCCGGCGGTAATATTTGTATCGTAACGGATTATTCTTGTAGTAATCCTGGTGGTATATCTCGTTCCCCATGATCGGGTAAAAAGTTACAGCATCGAGTATCGGTGTTACGACAGTTTGGCCTGGAAACATTTCAATCACCTTTTGTTTCGATTGTTCGGCAATCGCTCTTTCTTTGTTTGTGGAAACAAATACGGCGCTAAGATAGCTTGGGCCCTTGTCGCAAAATTGTCCCTTATCATCGAATGGGTCGATGTTTACCCAGAAATGATCTAGTATGCTTTGATAATTGACGATCTTAGCGTTATAAGTGATTTCCACCGCTTCGTAATGGCCGGTGTGGTTTCCGTTGTAAGTTGGGTTTTTTGAGCTACCACCGGTAAAACCTGATACCACGTCGCTTACCCCTTCCAATGCTTCGAAATCTGATTCCATACACCAGAAGCAGCCGCCCGCAAGAATCGCTTTGTCGGCGCTCACGTTTTGAATTAGTGATAATAGTAGGAAAATTAATGCGATACAATTTATTTTTTTCATCGTTAGTAGGGAAAAGTCTATGGAATCGTTAGATGTGAGCGAGTTTTTGGCTCAATTGGGATACAAAGTGTAATGTACATTCAGGTTATTGGTCGTTAAAGACCCAAAAAACAAGGTGCAAGCATTACCTGTTTGTATGTGAGAGTGAAAATTAATGCCCTAAACATTTTTACGAGTCCTATTTCCATCCAAAACCACGATCTAATGCGGCATAACGTTCCTTTGATACCGTTGCCAACAGAGGCAAGAAATAATCAAGATATGTATTATCGCGATTACCGCCGATAGTAATGGTTTTTCCATAACTGGCGGGCTGGCGACCCAACTGATCGTTCCGAATCCCGATATGTTTAGCAAGCCAGGAATTAATAGGTCTAGCAGTAAAACATAAATCAACGTCATCAGGATCGGTTTGTTGGGTTTCGCGTCGTAACTGAAAAATAAAAGGATTAAAATATTTCTAGAGGTTAACAACCAAACTGGTATTGCGGAAGCGCCTACGTTTCTAACCGTCGTATCTACGTTAGGAAAATGACGAGCCAATAAGTAACACAGCAAGGAAAAAGCCGCAGCAATTGCCAATGAGACACACCAAAGCGGAAGCTCTTGAAACATTCGTTTCCACTGCCCCATGCCAATATAACTTCGAATTCGGCGCAAAACCAACCGATCCTGAAAATCGATCAATAGGGTTAAATAGCTTGCGGTTATGCTGATACTGAATCCGACAGCGCCCACCACCGATAATACTGCCAGAATACCATCACCCACATCGGTTAAGGTACCACCGATATAAAATGCCAGGTAAAATGCGAAAGCGGCCCAAGCCCACGGAACCGTTGCTAGTTTTAGTTCGATGCACATCATTCGATACAATCCGAATAGACTCCATGCTGCCAAACTCGTTACCGAGATGACTAAAAAATCTAGAGCTTGCGTGCGTTGTCCGTACCAGAATACCGATGCGTTGTCGCCATCACCGATACCGAAACCTTTGTAGATATACCAAATACCGGCGAGTGAAACTACTGTAGTTAGCAACCCATGAGCGCCTTTGATCTGTTTTACCAGGCGGGTGCTGACCAGTGCGACGATGAGGTTGACCGATTGCACTATCACAGCCATAGCAATACAAATGATACCAATTCCAAAAGGAAAGCTGTCTGTGTGAGCGCGCGAAAATAGATACACAAAGAGGCAAATCAAACCGCCATACCAGGACAAAATCGTGGCGCCAAACAGCTTACCCCAAGTCATTTGCCAGGGCCCTAAAGCAGACATTTTCTGGCTATCCCAAGTGCGCGAGCGAAGCTCATCTAGGATCGATTCGCCAGCCTGATAACCGCCCCATACTATGCTTATCAGAATAAACATAAGCATGGACGCCGTGGCCAGAACAGTGCTGGAAAACAAATTAGCCCGTTCTCCCATAAAGTTCCCTCCTATTGACGCCGGGGCTTGCCATACCATAATGAATAAGGTCCCTAGAAATCCACCTAGGAGAATTACACGATGAGGGGATAATTCAATCCAGAGGTTACGTCGGAATTCAGGATTAAGTTTCATGGTGTGGGTGTATCTTTCATGGTTGCAAGATAGGATTGTTGTAGATCCGTTTTTTCAATGGTTAGTCGTGTCGGTGTGAAATCGTCTGTAACCAGTTGTTTCAGCAATTGGTGTTGAGCATCTTCATTGCCTCTGAAATCGAATATGGCGCTGTTGCCCTCGATTTTGACAGCTGAGATAGATGCGTGATTCTCCAGCCAGGTTCTCAACCTTATATCCGGCTGACTCAAAGCTACACGCAGTCGCCGTTGTTCAGTCACCGTTTGAGCCAGTTGACGATGATCAATAATCTGACCTTGCCTAATGACCAACATTTCAGTGGCATAGGTTTCAAGTTCGGCCAGGATATGCGAAGAGACAAACAGGGTCATACCCGCGGCTTGCAAACTCTTGAATAAATCGGCTAGGGCAAATCGTGCTTCGGGATCCAGACCTGCTGCTGGTTCGTCCAAAATCAAGACGCTTGGATCATGAATGATTGCTTGTCCAATGGCGACACGTTGACGCAAACCTCGTGAAAGTTGTCCAACCGGCTGTTGTAATCGATTGGAAAGATTCAGTCGGTTGGCGGTTTTCGTTATCAAATCGGGGTCTACCTTGGCGACGCCGTTGGCCTCCGCTGTATATTGAAAACATTGTGCTATACGTAGGCTATTGTAGAGCCCAAAGAAGTCGGGTAAATATCCGATGTGTTCATGGCTACGACGTGGCTCCTCTATAACATCAATACCATTGACTTTGATCGAACCCGCTAAGGGCCGTTCTAAGCCACAAATGCATCGCATGAGAGTGGATTTGCCCGCACCATTGGGACCAACAAGTGCGGTAATGCTACCCGTATCTATGGTGAATGATACGTCGCCTAAGGCCCTAAGGCCTGTATATTCAAAGGTTAGATGGCTTACTTCGATCAATGTCTATATTTTGCGTAAAAAAAGAGTACTGATACCATTTTTTAAAATATCAAGCGAAGACATTACACCTTGCTGTTTAGGTTGGGCAAGTTATTTAGGTTGTGACTAAAGTTTAGGGAAAATAAAAATAGCCTTAATTTTAATCCTATTTACCCTAATTCGATCCTGAAAATTGTGTAACAGTTACTTTCCTTTGCCGTGCCTATGGCTGGAGTAAAATAGCTCCGTGGAAAGAGCTTCGACCAGCTGTGGGAATCTCGTTTTGGCATGGTAGAATATCGCCTGCTTTAGGAATTAACCTAGTATAGATATCACATTCCTGCACCTAATTATAAAATACTAAACCTTCTATGAGGATTTCCGCAAAAATTAAAAGTATTGGTATTATTGGAGCCGGGGTCGCCGGATTGGCTGCGGCCAGACTTCTGTCGTCCGCCGGTTATGATTGTGAAATCTTTGAAAAAGGCAGTAAAGTTGGTGGGGTATGGACCGTTGGGTATAACACTTTTGGTTTACAAACGCCGTACACGCTCTACGAGGTTCCAGATTTCCCATTCCCGGATCATTATCCGAGACTTCCTACAGGCAAGCAGTTGCAGGCTTATTTTGAGAGCTATGCCAAGCATTTCGGTTTGCTAGAAAAAATTCAATTCAACACGGTAATTCATAAGCTGGAGGAGGTCAAAGATGTTGGCTGGCTTCTCCATTTTGAGAACTTGAAAACGGGAAAATTAGATCAACACGCTTTTGATTTTGTCGTCGTAGCGACCGGTCTCTACTCAAATCCCTACGTACCCAAAATTCCAGCTCGGGACCAATTCTTGGGAAAGGTTATTCATTCGTCGGAATATACCGATTCAAATATGATAGAGGGGGACGAAGCTGTTATCGTTGGCTTTGGAAAAAGTGCGCTGGATATCGCTACAGATGCGACCCACCATGCCAAGAAAGTGACGTTGCTATATCGCCAAGCGCACTGGCCAATCCCGGTTGATGTACTAAATTTGATTGATGTTCGCCGCATTTTTTTGAATCGTTTGGTTTTAGGTTTCATGCCGCTTTATCAGAGGCCTAGCCAATATGCCGAGAAACTGCATCGATATGGTTCATGGTTGGTCAAAGGATTTTGGCGGTTCGTTGAAGCGCTTCTGCGGATACAATTCCCACTTGCTGCTACGGATACACTCCCAAGTGATCCTCCGGAAAAAGATTTCTTTAACCATGCCTTTTTACCGCGTAAAGAAACTTATTCGCTACTGCGTGGCGGAAAAATTAAGGGATGCAGGGGAAATATCAGTACCTATTATGCCCATGGTATTGTTCTGGAGAACGGTGAACGTATCCCCTGTGATACTGTAGTATTTGGAACCGGATGGAAACCCCATTTTGGTTTTTTGCCCGATAAATTTAAAAAGTCCTTAGACAATGACGGTGTTTACCTTTATCGGCATGTATTGAGTGCAGATCTAAATAATTTGGCCTTTATCGGTTGGGCGTCAACTTTTTCCAATTCTCTCACCGCACATCTTGCTTCAGTTTGGTTGGTTAAGGTATTACAAGGTGTTGTACAGCTTCCGAGTCAACAAGTGATGTTGGAAGAAATAAAGGAGATGAAGCAGTGGAAGCGTGGTTTCATGCCCGATGTCTACGGAAGAGGCGCGTTGTTGCAATTGCATATGTGGAATTACCACGATGAATTGCTACGCGATGCGTCTATCAATCCGCGCAGAAAAACAAATTGGCTAGCGGAATGGTTACAGGATTATCGACCAACCGACTATAAAGATGTGTTGCTGAAAATTGATCAGATTACTAAATAGGTCTAATGCTCGTCATAAAGGCAGCGATAGGGAGCAGCTTAGAGTTACGTATATTGCTTTAGCATTTGTACAATAGTTTCGATTGTAATCCTACTGAGTTTTGATTTTCAGGTAAGCTTCAATTCCCAGTCTTCGCTGGGGATTGTCTTAAAAATGGAATTCTAGCAACCTAAAGTCTTTGGTTGTCAGTTATTGAACGTAATTCAAGGGGTATTGCAGGGCAAGGCTTTACCGATAGGCAGGGGTAAGCCGTGTCAAAAACTTAAGGGTCGAATCTTCTTAGGATATAGTAATGCCTTTTGTTTCTATGTTTATATGCGATTATGGCAATTTTGAGGGGATGGATCGGCCTGGTTTAATGGTCTAGGAAAAAGGCATTAATAATTCCCTTACGAACAATGCCTTGCCTCTGTGATCAGCAAGTTGTAATATTTATCTCTAGTAATTTGGTAACTATCATTGGGGTTCCTAGCTCAATATTGTGAATTCGAATACCGCGCAACTGCGTTAAATTAGCGGCGTAATCTGGTTGTTCGGCACCCAATATGGTTCGGCAATAAGGAGAGAATCAATGAATCGCTATTCCGTAAAGCTAATAAATGTCCGCAATTTGTGTGTTGCGAAGTTCTTCCTATTGACAGCATATTTGCTTCTTTCCAGTATGTCTGTACGGGCTATAACGATGCCTGCTAAAGACCCCTCCCTTCCGCTGAAACTTCAGCAAGCTATTCAAAAAATCAATCTGGAGTCTTATGAGGTTCGTCCACAGCTGGTAGAAATCCCTCAAGGATTCGTGGCGGAGTCGATGGTTCCTGGCTGGTCATCGTTTGAGAGCCGCTATGGAGGCGAATGGCGTATGGAGCTTGATTCAAGACTCAAGGCGCCACTCCTTCTCGAAGGGAAAGGTATTCCATTAGTACCCGGTAATGGTAACAATCTTACGAAATCCGCTATTGTTCAGCCAGGAACTGCAGCAAATGATTCTTTTTCTTTGGCGGAAATCTCAAGGTTAGTTCAGCAATTCCTCCAGCAGAATAAGGGGTTATTGCTGACTGAGCCAAATAATTTGTTATTGGATAATAAGCTCAGCAAAGGGTTCGGAAAACGAAACCGTTATTGGTCATTACGATACCAATACGTTTTGAAGGATTCCACACTTGGTAATATTCCGGTCCGGGGCGCTTACGTTTTCGCCAGAATCAGTCATGGGAATTTGATCCAATTCGGAAACCAATTTGCCGTTATGCCTGAGAATATTGATACCAAAGGTATCATTTCTGAAAAGGTTGCTGTGACGAATGGGCTCAACTTAATGGAAAATCCAGTAAATAAAGTCATTGGGAATGTCGTTGTGGATGTCGGCCAACAAGATAAGAGTTTGCAAGTTGTACCGTTGAATGCTCCAGACGGTACTCTAAAACATAAGCTTGTTAGAAGTTTTTTGATAGAGACGACTGATTTGAGTGTGGAGCTATGGTTTGATGCTCATAGCGGGGAACTGGTGAATGCGATCAATCGTCGGCTTAATGTATCGGGTACGGTAAAAGGGGGTATCTATCCGGTAAGCAACCTCGATCCGGAAGTCATTCGGGGATTACCGTATGTTAATGTCGACAATAATGGGTCCAAAGCTGCAAATCTTGCAGGTGTTTTTAACTATTCCACTGAAAACACTAGTGCGACAGGAAGCATAGAAGGACCTTATGTGAAAATCAATGACAAATGTGGTGATAGTGCTCTTTCGAATTCGTCGAGTCCCGGAGATCTCGATTTTGGGAAAAGTGAGGGAACGGACTGCCAAACGCCTGGTATCGGTGGTTCTGGCAATACACATGCGGCGAGATCGGCGTATTATCATCTTAATTTGGCTAAGGAAAAAGCGCGGTTGTTTCTGAATCAGCCACAGGAATCAACGTCGTGGTTGGATAAAAAGTTGCTTGTAACTGTCAATATCGATAAAACCTGCAATGCTAGTTATAACCCGGGTTTGGGAACGGTAAATTTTTTTAAAAGTGGGGGTGGGTGCTCGAATACAGGCGAACTGGCGCCAGTGTTTTTGCATGAGTACGGTCATGCGTTAGATGATAATACCAACGGTACACCGCCGGAGCAGGGGAGTGGTGAGGCATATGGAGATACGATGGCGTTTCTCCAGACCCACGATTCCTGTCTAGGCAACAACTTTATACCGGGAACGGCATGTCGATTAGGTTGTGATGAGACGTGTACCGGTGTACGGGATGTTAGCGTCAGACCAGAGGTGAGTCCAGCGACAATTGAGGAAGCTCCTGCCGATTGCGATCGTTGGGCGTGTCCTTTCAGGCAATCAAGAATTTTTCCGTACCAAGGCCCCATGGGTTACGAGGGCCACTGTGAAAGTCTGATTGCATCTGGCGCAGTTTGGGATATGGTTCAGGGTTTCGTCGGACGATATGGCAATGGGGCGGGGTGGGCGCTCGGTGATCGAATTTGGTACGAGTCTCTTTACCAAACGGGAAGTGCTTACCAAGTGGTGTCTGGAGGGAAATGCAACACGGTGGCAACAGTTGATGGTTGCGGGGCGGACAATTGGTATACAGTTTTTCTTGCGCTCGACGATGACAATGGTGATTTAACAGATGGCACTCCAAATGCTGATCTTATCTGGGATGCTTTTAACAAACATGGTATCGCTTGTGGTGCCTCGGCACCGACTACCCATACAACATGTCCCCAACTTACCGCACCAAGTGGGTTGTCGGTGACTGCTCCGACCGGCAGCGACGTTGACGGAAAGGTGGATCTGAGTTGGCAACCCGTAACGAATGCAGCGGGATATCGGGTTTACCGCAATCCGTTTAGCTGTGATTCGGGGGCTCTTCCTATTGCAGAGGTTGCCTCAAATACAACCCATTTTACAGATCATATAGTAACCGGGGGAACAGAGTATTTTTACTCCTTGCAGGCTATTGGGACTGACGATATTTGTGTTTCATCATTTTCTGATTGTCAAAGCGCGATTCCTGAAAGAAGTGGAGCGGTTGAAAGTGGAGGAGCCTTTAATTTATCTTTGGTTTTGGACCCTGATAAGACACTTTCAATCGACGAAACGGTGATAGCTCGCGTCACGGTTAAAAAAGGAACCGTGCCACAATCGGAGGTAACAGTGGCATTTAGCTCATCTAACCCGGAGACCGCCTCCGTCAGTGCGTCATCGGCGATAACTGATGCGAATGGTTCTGCAGAAATTACTGTAATAGGCCTTGCCCGGGGAAATGCTGAGATTAGGGCGATGGCAATAGGGAATCTCAAAGCAGTGAAAACGGTTAAGGTGCCTGATTTATCGTTATTAGGTTTGTTTATCACTGTAGCTATATTGGTGTTTTTTATGCTGATCCGTGAACGCATTACGCGAAATAATAGAAATTTAGAACGATAGGAGGTGCCAAAATAGCCGAATTTACGGTTTGCTGATGTTTTGGCAATTTTTTTAGGAGTGTCTGTATATTCTGATGACGTATAGGGGGTTGCCCCGTTGTCTCCTTAGGAATGCGCCCTACATTGTCATTGTTTGAGCTTACTCTTCAGCGTGGGCGGTGGAAGATTTGAAGGTTTCGCTGGAATATGCGTTCTGCCACAGATTGAATTCGCTAAGAGGCAAAGGACGTGATAGGTAATATCCCTGGACTGTATCACACCCGAGTTCGATCAATCGGTCGATTATATCTTGATTCTCCACTCCTTCAGCAGTAAGTTCCAAGCCTAATTCGTGTGCCATGCGAATAATTATTTGTACGATAGTTTCGTCTTCGTCATCTGCCAGCATGTTCATGACAAACCTTTTATCCACCTTGATCTCGGAAACAGGCATTTGCTTGAGGTATATCAAGGGCGAAAATCTAGTTTTCCGATTTTTTATGGCGAACGCTAAAAAAAACATTGTATGATAAAGCGCGAAACCGAGTTGGGTATGGCTTCACGTGGAATTTGAAGAGGAAACAAAATGTCAGAAAAAACAATGAAAGAGTGTAAAAGGTGTAACAAATCAACATCACACGAACAAGTGTCAGCACCCATCGGTATTCATATATTATTGACTCTTCTAACATTCGGAATTTGGATATTTTTCTGGGTGTTTAATATTACCGGTCGTGAGCCACAATATCGTTGTATTGAATGTGGTAGTGTCAATAAATAGTGGTTTTTCGATCCCGGATTTAAGTGTGGGAGTAGGTCCCAGTATTTCTAACCAGCGTACTTAGCAGGCTTTCCGAGAATAGAGAACCTACTGCGGAAAAGTTGGATTTGGCCTGATTTCCCCATTATTTTCGTTAAATACAGCCAGTATTCGCCTCAAATAATGAAAAAATCACGCTCAAACCATCTTTCCCTCGCTACGGTTCCTATTCTTGGAAAGCCTCCTAGCGTATCTATTGAGAAATGCAGGCTATAGGGAATAGTATGGATGGGTAAGAAGTTGATGTATGCGGATTACAATCTAGCTGCCCACGCAGGGTGTTGTTGGATTTTTTTGAGTGCTTCTTTCAGTAGGTAAATGCCAGGTTCTCGGCGGTGCCAAGTAGAAGCGCCGGAAGGGTGTGGAAGGGCAATAAGGTCGATGGCTTGGCCTTGTAAAGTGACTTGTTGCAGTTGCCCAATGATATCGACTAGTTTGTTTATCTCAAGAAATTGGCTGATCGCGAGTTTACCAACTGGAATTATCAATTTGGGTTGTAATAGATCGATTTCGGCATGCAGCCATTTGCTGCACCGTTGAATTTCTTGTGGGTTGGGAACGCGATCACCGCCTTTGGGATTTTTGCCAGGAAAGCAGCGACATACGGCAGCCATGTATACACGTAGACGAAAATCTTGTTCTGCCATACCTATCGAAGCAAACCATTTGAACAAGGTTTTTCCTGCTGTCCAGGCGAATGGTTTTCCCATTTCACCCTCGCGCGCGCCAGGTGCCTGGCCGACCATGAGTACGGGTGATGCTATGGCATTGCCGCTAACTACTGGACCAACCATGTTTGGGCAGGCGCGGCAGGCAAGTAGGTTTTGATGATGTTGTTGGAATTGATTCATAAGTTTGGGATAGGGTTGTTTGTTACTCTTTTTGTTGAGCACCGGGTTAACCCAATATTCGACAAACCTAAAATACCCATTTAAGAAATCTTTACTAACTGCAGGGACATTAGCGATTAAAAAGGGAAAATAAGTTCGCCTTTTTTAAAATTTAACAGTAGTAAGCACTGAAATACCATCAGTAATATTCGTTTCACCCCAATATGAGCAAATTGGTGTGTCTGTGTTAACCTTTCGAACATGAATAATTATAGAACGGCACCCTTAGCAAGTCCTAATATTCCACCCGGGATCCCATTTATTATTGGCAACGAAGTCGCGGAACGTTTCAGCTATTATGGTATGCGCGCTATCTTGGTGGTCTTCATGACTCAATACCTTCTTAACTCAGCAGGACGGCTTGACGTTATGAGCGAGGACGCAGCCAAGGGGTATTTTCATCTTTTCGTTTCTGCAGTTTATTTAACGCCAATTGTGGGTGCGTTGATTGCCGATGGCATTTTGGGAAAGTATCGTACAATTATCGCTTTGTCCTTGGTTTATTGTTTGGGGCATTTTGCCTTGGCTATTGACGATTCTAGGGTTGGGTTGTTTATTGGACAAACACTAATTGCGCTTGGGGCTGGGGGTATTAAGCCCTGTGTTTCAGCTCACCTGGGAGACCAATTTGGGCATTCGAATGCTCACCTCCTGGGTCGAGTTTATGGTTGGTTTTATTTTGCTATTAATTTGGGAGCGTTCTCGTCCATGCTAGTGACTCCCTGGCTACTTAAGCAATACGGCTCAGAGGTGGCGTTCGCTGTGCCAGGAATCTTGATGGTAATGGCAACGATTACGTTTTGGTCTGGTCGTCATCGTTTTGCTCATATACGACCCGGTGGAATGGTATTTCTTAATGAGGCTTTCAGCCAGGAAGGGTTGAAGATAGTTGTACGACTAGGGATAATTTACCTGTTTGTAGCGATGTTTTGGGCATTATTCGATCAAACTGGCTCGTCATGGGTATTGCAAGCCCAAAAAATGGATAGAATGATTATGGGATATGAAGTCCTTCCATCTCAGATACAGGCAGCTAACCCATTGTTAATCATGTTGCTGGTACCGCTTTTTTCGTATGGAGTTTATCCTGCATTACAGCGGGTTGTCCAACTGACGGCGGTGCGTAAAATCTCAATAGGCTTGTTCTTGACTGCGGTAGCATTCGCAATACCTGCCTGGGTTCAAATGCGACTTGATCTCGGTCAGGTTCCGCACATTGGTTGGCAGCTGTTAGCATATTTGATTTTGACTTCGGCAGAAGTCATGGTTTCTATCACCTGCTTAGAATTTTCGTATACCCAGGCACCAAAAACAATGAAGTCATTTATTATGGCCTTTTTCATGTTGTCGGTAGCGTTGGGAAACCTATTCACCAGTGCTGTGAATTTCTTTATTCAAAATGAAGACGGAACAAGTAAATTAGCAGGTGCTGACTACTATTGGTTTTTTACTGTTCTAATGTTGATTACAGCTATATTATTTTTGTTTGTGGCCAAAAACTATAAGGAAAGAACATATTTTCATGACGAATATCCCGCATTTTAAAAGCGAGGATTCAACAAATCTATTGGGGAAATACACCAGACCTTGCTAAAGGTTTGGTCGATGCCAAGGAAGCAACATTAGAAATTCAGGTTGGTGCAAAAAGTGTCGAGGTTTACAATGAGATTTTAGGTACGCATCCTGGATGTTAACGCATAGCGAGTTACGACGTCCCTTTTGGTGCTGCGACTGAGCATCAGTCTCCTGAAGTGTTACACCATCATAAATAGCTCCAATTGCGGAAAAACGCAGCTTGGCCATAAGCATTGCCGGTAGCGTCCAGTACATTCCATACTAATGCGTCTTTGATCAAAAATCTTTTTTGTGAGCGGGAAATTCGGATGCCTTGGTAGTTTTCTATGTAACCGTATTTACTTACTTGGGAAAGTAGCGCCGCACGCTGTTCGCGATTTATCGGTTCGGCGGACAGTCGAGAGGGCAAGTTGGTGAATTCGGACCAATCCATCTCGAACAGGTTTAAAGCTGTATGGTTTCCATAATTGAATACGGGATCTCCCGCTGTATTATGGGAAACCAAGGCGAAATCGGCGAAATATATCCTGTGTGCCGCTTCGCATGGGGACAATGCCGCATCAATTAAGTTACGCCCGGTCCATTGGGTCAGGCTGTCGCTTAGAATTTTTAAGTGCTCAGCTAAAAAATTATTCTTATCGGACGGTTCTGGTAAAGTAGGCATTTAAGCTATCACGCATCTTATTTCGAATCAATTTATAGACACAATGGAAGGCCATCGAATTCAGGCGGTTCAACAACCTATTATACCTACAGTCGCGGAATTGATCCGATTGAATCCTGGAACGATTTCTCTTGGACAAGGCGTGGTTTATTATGGTCCGCCTCCCCTGGCGTTTGACAAAATACGGGAATGTTTGGGTGATTCTACGACCCACAAATATGGTGTAGTCGATGGGGAATCCTGGTTACGCCAGGCCATTTCGAAAAAACTTTTGGTTGAAAACTTGTTAGAAGTCAGCGGTAAAAACCGGATTGTAGTTACTGCGGGTTCGAATATGGGGTTTTATAACGCTATTCTCGCTATTGCTGATCATGGGGATGAAGTGATTTTGCAATCACCGTATTATTTTAATCATGAAATGGCAGTTACCATGGCGGGCTGCAAACCCGTTTTGGTAAAGACTCAGGCAGATTTTCATTGGAATGTCGGCAAGGTAGCAGATGCGATTACAGAAAAAACTAAAGCGATTGTGACTATTTCGCCAAACAATCCCACTGGTGCTGTCTATTCCCAATCAACACTCCAAAACATTAACGAATTGTGTCGAGAACATGGCATTTATCATATTTGTGATGAAGCATACGAGCATTTTGTTTTCGAAGGTAATCGGCATTTTTCGCCTGGATCTATGCCACATGCAGTGAACTATACGATTTCCTTGTATTCTTTATCCAAAAGCTATGGTTTTGCTAGTTGGAGAATCGGATATATGGTTATTCCCGAACATCTTTACGGTGCGGTTCGAAAAATTCAAGATACAATTTTAATTTGTCCACCTGTTGTTTCACAACTTGTGGCGTTGGGCGCAACGCTTGAAGGAAGCGCTTATAGGGACGAACGAATCAAGATTATCGAAAAGGTTAGACGCAGTGCATTGGAAAAACTCAAGAGTTTGGGTCAGGTAATAGATATGCCGAGCGCGGAAGGGGCTTTCTACATGCTATTGCGAGTGCATACTGACCAAGACGATATGAGTTTATTGAGGGCGCTTATTACTCAGTTTCGAATCGCAGCGATTCCGGGGTCGGCATTTGGGATTCAAGACGGATGTTATTTTCGTGTTGCTTATGGGTCGTTACAACAGGCTACTGTTGAGGAAGGTATGGATCGACTTGTCATGGGCTTAAAAACATTGGTTTGAATTTGTTTGAAGCAAGGTTTTTGTTTTTCCGCGAGGTAATCCTTGTTTGTCTCCACATAATGTGTAAAATCATTGAGTGTAATAATCTATTTGTATTTAGATTACATAAGGTTATGAGCCCTATTTATACTTGTCTTTAAGTGTGTCTAATGCTGTTTTGTCAGTTCAGAGCGAGCAATTTATCCGGTTCTGTGACGAACCTTGTTTACGTAGAAAAAAGTTACCGATTGTCGATCTATTATTATGAAAAGACCTATATCTCTGGATTACTAAAATGAATAAACTTCTCGACCAATTTATTGAGTCCTCGTCGCTTTATGGCGGTAATGCAAGCTTTGTAGAGGCCTTGTACGAACAATTTCTCCAAGAGCCTGACTCTGTTGGGGAAGCTTGGCGAGAGAAGTTTAAATCGCTTCAAAACCATTCTACTTATAATCTGGATATACCCCACAGTGTGGTTAAAGAACGATTTGAAAAAATGGCGCGTGTACCGACTACGCGACAATTTTCCTTGCAAGATAATTTCATGGAAGAAATCATGGAGAAACAGTCTTCCGTGACCCGGTTGATCAATCAATATCGAGTTAGCGGTCATCAACAGGCCGACTATGATCCGTTAAATTTATTGCATCGGTCTCCGGTACCTGATCTCGACCCTGCCTACTATGGATTAAGCGAACTTGATTTAGATACAGTGTTTAACACCGGAACTTTATATGGGAGTAAGCGTTTAACGCTTCGAGAAATTCTCAGTATGTTAAACGAAACTTATTGCGGCAGTATTGGTTTCGAATATACCCATATTGTGGATCTTGGGATAACTTCTTGGCTCATCAACCGTATTGAAGGAACCCGTGGTCGTTTAAATTTGGATGATGAACAAAAAATTCGTTTGCTAAAACAACTGACAGACGCGGAGGGGATTGAGAAATATTTACACCGAAGATACGTTGGCCAGAAACGATTTTCCCTGGAGGGGGGTGAATGCTTAATACCTCTTCTCGATGAATTGATCCAAAGGTCGGGGGCAAAAGGAATTCAGGAGGTAGTGGTGGGTATGGCACACCGTGGCCGTTTGAATGTATTGATCAATATTCTTGGAAAGAATCCGAGCATTCTTTTCGATGAGTTTGAAGGGAGACACTCCCCAACTCCATTACAAAACGGTTCGGGCGATGTGAAATATCATCTTGGTTATTCGTCCGATGTGGAAACTTCGGGCGGTCCTGTTCATTTGGCGTTGGCGTTCAATCCATCACATCTTGAAATCATTAATCCGGTGGTCGAAGGTTCTGTTCGTGCGCGACAAGACCGTAGAGGTGAAAAGGGAGAAAGTGAAGTGCTCCCGATTTTGATACATGGTGATGCGGCTTTCGCGGGGCAGGGGGTGGTTATGGAGACTCTCAATCTCGCCGAAACACCGGCGTATTCAACAGGAGGAACAGTCCATATCGTCATCAATAATCAGATTGGATTTACGACTAGTAATCCTTTCGATGCTCGTTCTACACTGTATTGTACCGATGTAGCAAACATGATTCAGGCTCCAGTGTTTCACGTGAATGGCGATGATCCGGAAGCGGTTTTGTTCGCTACCCAATTGGCTATCGATTACCGCATGGAATTCCAAAAGGACGCTGTCATCGATATGATTTGCTATCGGCGGCATGGGCATAACGAAGCGGATGAGCCAGCGGTTACGCAACCAATCATGTATCAGAAGATCCGGGGTCATCCAACAACTGCTAAGTTATATGCCGTTAAACTCGTTGAAAGTGGGGTGGTTAGTCACAGTCAAGCTCAGAAAATGGCATCTGATTACAGTGAGGCATTGGACAAAGGTGAAACTGTTTCCCGTCCCATCATTCAAGACTTGGTTAATCCTAATGCTGTCCGATGGAGTCATTATACCGGGAATGAGTGGGACATTGCTTGTAACACGAATGTATCGTTAGAGCGAATTCGGGAACTGACCGAGAAAATGATCGAGTTGCCGCCAGGATTTGAAATGCATCCCAGAGTTGCTAAATTAATGGACAATCGCCGAAAAATGACAGCTGGTGCGTTGCCAATTGACTGGGGCTATGCCGAAAACCTTGCCTATGCCAGTTTGTTGGTGGAAAAGAAAAACATCCGTATTTCTGGACAGGATGTGGGACGAGGAACCTTTTTTCATCGCCATGTGACCCTCAATAACCAACTTAATGGTGAAACCTATATTCCACTGCAAAACCTTAGCGAAAAACAGGCAAAGTTTTACATTTATAATTCATTACTTTCCGAAGAAGGGGTGCTGGCGTTTGAATATGGTTACAGCAGTGCGGAACCGGATACTTTGGTTGTTTGGGAGGCCCAATTTGGCGACTTCGCCAACGGAGCCCAAGTGGTTATGGATCAATTCATCAGTTCCGGGGAGAGTAAATGGGGGCGTATGTGTGGCCTTACTATGTTATTACCCCATGGATATGAAGGACAGGGTCCCGAACATTCTTCGGCACGCCTCGAACGTTATTTACAGCTTTGTGCGGAACACAATATTCAAATTTGTACTCCCACGACCCCGGCCCAAATATTCCACCTTTTACGTCGCCAGGTTTTAAGACCATATCGAAAACCGTTGATCGTGATGAGTCCCAAAAGCTTGTTGCGCCACAAACTTGCAGTTTCAACTTTGGAGGACTTTAGCGGAGGCAGTTTTCAAAACGTGATCGGTGAAATTGATGATATAAATCCTAAACGTGTTAGCCGTGTGGTCCTGGGTTCGGGGAAGATATTTTACGACCTGCTGGAAACCAGACGAGCTGAGGAACTTGAAAATGTAGCCATTTTGCGCTTAGAACAGTTGTATCCTTTTCCCCAGAAACAGTTAACCAAACAACTTAAGCGTTATACCCAAGTGAAGGAGTTGATTTGGTGTCAGGAAGAACCGCAAAATCAGGGTGCTTGGCACCAGATCAGGCACCGATTTTTGGATATCGTCGACAAATCTACTAAATTGGGTTATGCCGGAAGACCCATGTCGGCTTCTCCAGCGGTGGGTCAATTTAGTGTTCACATTGAACAACAAAAAGCAGTTGTCGATTCCGCTTTGCATGGTGGAGAATTCGGATGGTAAGATCTGGTGTCAGAAAGCTCTATGGATTGGATTTGTGTTTGGTTACGACAATATGTTGTGGATTTTTCTAGTTATATCGCTTGTGTTGATACTTGGGAGTACGATTATCCTTTTACGTACCGCGAATATCCCGAAGATTCCCAAGTCGATAAGACCCAAACCTTATGAAGATGAAGAAGATTCTGATGGATAGCTTTTTACCGCAATGTCCCAAGTTTTTTGCTATTGAAATCAGGGTGATAATTTTTCAATTGTTGGATCCCACGAAAGGTGGCTGAAATACTCACTGGTTGGCGAATTGGGAAAATTATCGCGTTTTTTGAACCTTGTGGCGTCGTGCTTGGATTAACAAGAGTCGCTGAAGTATAAATGCATAAAAATTCCTTGTTTAAATTTTTGTATTCCGTTGACCCGATTTTGTTTGAGTTTTCAGATTTATCCTTATATCCATGACTGTCCAAGAATACGAACAAATTCCTCTTAAGGATTTCGCCGAAAAGGCGTATTTGGATTATTCCATGTACGTGATTCTTGACCGTGCTTTACCGCATATTGCCGATGGATTGAAGCCGGTTCAGCGGCGGATTGTTTTTGCCATGTCGGAACTGGGGTTGTCGGCGCAGGCAAAATTTAAAAAATCTGCCCGCACTGTTGGGGATGTTTTGGGTAAGTATCATCCTCATGGTGATTCTGCGTGCTATGAAGCTATGGTTCTCATGGCACAATCATTCTCTTTTCGTTATCCCTTGATTGATGGGCAGGGCAATTGGGGGTCGCCGGATGAACCTAAATCATTCGCGGCTATGCGGTATACGGAGGCAAAATTAACACCATATGCACAGAGTCTCTTGTCTGAGCTTGGGCAGGGTACTGTGGATTGGAACGCCAATTTCGACGGAACCTTAGAGGAGCCGAAACTGCTTCCAGCAAGACTTCCGAATGTCCTGCTCAATGGCACTATGGGGATAGCAGTGGGTATGGCGACGGATATTCCTCCGCATAATCTTCATGAGGTGGTCAATGCATGTATTTGCCTGCTTGATAGTCCGACTGCAACTCTCGATGACTTATATGAGCACATTAAAGGACCGGATTACCCGACCGAAGCGGAGATTATTACGTCTCGCGATGAAATAAAAACAATTTATCAAACTGGAAAAGGTTCTGTTAGGTTGAGGGCTCGGTTTGACCGGGAAGAGGGCAATATCGTGGTTACCGCGCTACCGTATCAAGTTTCAGGGAATAGAATATTGGAGCAGATTGCAGCTCAAATGCGGGCAAAAAAAATACCGATGCTGGAAGATCTTCGCGATGAGTCGGACCACGAAAACCCGATTCGTTTTGTACTTATGCCCCGGTCAAATCGGGTGGACTTAAACCAGTTGATGTCCCACTTATTTGCTACTACCGATTTGGAAAAAACCTATCGCGTCAATATGAATATGATTGGCTTGAGTGGGAAACCCCAGGTTAAGAATCTTAAACAAATTCTGTTCGAGTGGCTTGAGTTTAGAACACAAACTGTTCGGCGACGCTTGCAACACCGGTTAGAAAGGGTCAACGAACGATTACATATTCTTGATGGGCTGCTGGTTGCCTATTTGAATATCGATGAGGTCATTGCGATTATTCGTACCGAAGATGAGCCGAAACACGTGCTAATTTTGCGTTTTAATTTGTCCGATATCCAGGCGGAAGCGATTTTGAATCTGAAATTGCGCCATCTCGCACGTCTAGAGGAGATGAAGATTCGAGGAGAGCAGGATGAATTGAATCTTGAACGGGAAGATCTCAGCAAAACGCTGGGTTCTAGGAAACGTCTTAATAATCTGCTTCGGGGTGAATTGTTGGAGGATGCTGAAAAATATGGTGATGTCCGAAAGTCACCTATAGTCCGCCGTGAGGCTGCCCAAAGCATCGATGCAAGTAGTCTGATTACTAATGAGCCGATGACCGTGATTCTATCCGAAAAAGGTTGGGTGCGTGCAGCCAAAGGGCACGATATCGATCGAATTGGTTTGGCCTATCGGTCGGGTGATGGTTATTTATCCTCGGTTCGTTGCAGAAGCAAGCAAAATATTCTTTTTTTGGATACCACTGGACGTGTTTACAGTGTGCCAGTCTTTGAATTGCCTTCGGCAAGAACTCAGGGTGAACCATTGACTGGACGGTTAAAACCACCGGCAGGAGCGCAATTTAAAGCAGTTTTTGGAGGTGGTGACGAGGGTTTCTACCTTTTGTCAACTGACGCGGGATATGGATTCATAACACAAACAGGGGGACTCGGCACCAAGAATAGAGCAGGGAAACATGTATTAACCGTACCTGAAGGAGCTGGTGTTATGTTGCCTGTTAGAGTGCCCAACCCTGATACAGATTTAGTCGCTGTAGTGACGCTCCAAGGACGGTTATTATTATTTCCGGTCCATGAGATTCCCCATTTAACCCGAGGAAAGGGAAATAAACTCATTCAGATTTCTATTTCCGAATTTAGAAATAGAAACGACTATATTGTTGCTACGAAAGTGCTTGGCAAACAAAATAATTTACGATTTTATAGCGGTAAACGGGTATTCACGTTAAAATCGGACAGTTTTCAGTCGTATATTGGGGCACGGGCACGACGAGGGGTGCTATTGCCGCGAGGGTTTAGGAGTGTTGATCGAGTGGAAATCAAGAGCAAAAATAATTGATGTTTTTTGTCGATGATGGCCTGTTTAGGTCAATTAATATATAATATCCATCATTTGTCTTTGCTGATGTTATGTAAAACACAGAACTATATACCATGCTGAACTGTATACCAAGTAATCTTTCCATTTTGTGGCCAACAACCGAGTAATTATGGTAACCGAATTAAAAACTAAACCGTTACAATCTAATATTAAATGGGATGTTAGGCAAAGGCTGACATTATTGGAGTCGACGGTGTATTGGAATGGGGGATTACGGACTAATAGCTTGGTCGAGACATTTGGTATTAGCCGTGTTCAAGCCTCTAAAGATTTCACCCTATACCAGGAATTATGTCCGGAAAACTTGCGGTACGATAAACACAAAAAGTGTTATCTGATTACGGAACAATTCAAGCCTGCTTTCATGGAAGGAAGTGTGAGTGAATATCTTCAGTTTTTGCATGCAGCACGTGGGAATGTTCAGGGTCCGGTCGTTCCTTTAGTTGACAAAATAGCATCGGGATGTGTTGTGGAGCCTGTTGCTCAGGAGTTGTCGACCGAAACCCTCCAGGGGTTGGTGCAGGCAATACAAAAAGGCGAAGAATTGGAGATTGTATATCGAACCATGAGCCGGCTGAAAACTGTTAGGCACGTGTTATGTCCACATAATTTTGTGTTTGATGGACTGCATTGGTATGTTCGTGGTTATAGTTATACTCACGAAGAGTTCAAAAACTTTTTATTGGTTCGAATTCAGGAAATTAAAATTACTGGAACAGCGGATTTTAATGAGACTGATGATACAGCGTGGAATACAGATGTTTCTGTAAAAATTGGCCCTCATCCCGGGTTGAATGAAATGCAAAGATCTGTGATTGAGTCCGATTATGGTATGGAAAATGGTCTGGTTTCCTACCCGACTCGTGCGGCGTTGGTCGATTTTTTTCTTCACACTATGCGCATCGGCTTGAATGATTCAGATGCCGAAGCCGTTTCCCACCCGTTGGTTCTGCTAAACCGGGATGAACTTGATCGATATCTAGTTGCTTGAGACGAAGAATGATTTCACTCAATAGGTTAGGGATCTAAACACAAGTAACTTCTAAAAGTTGCAAAGCTGTCGGTGGATTGCGATTCTGACCCCGATTCTCGGATATGCCCCCATGTTATCCTTATGGCAGCTACTCTAATCTTTTGCTTCATAAACTTTCTTGGAGCAACCTAGGACGGGGTAGTGGTCTCACCTGGGGGGAATGTGAGGATATATTTCATCATTTGATCGAAAAATCTGACGCAATTTGTCTTGCCCCTCGCTATGGGCGCAATTTTCGGACAAGTCTTTGGGCCGATTGATTTAACCATATCTCTGCGTTGCAATAGCTGCAATAAAGCAATATCCTAGCGAATACTTGTTAAGTATTTATTTTTTCCGATATTCAAGCCGCTCTTATGCAAATAGAAGCGAAATCAGTAACCCTTGATAACGCTGCCCATATCGTGACTCGATTATCCATTGCGGGTATGCGTTGTGCCGGCTGTGTGGCTAGCGTCGAGCATAGCATTCAATCAGTACTGGGAGTTAAATCGGCGAGCGTTAATTTTGCCGATCACTCGGCAACGGTAGAAGGCAATTTCGACCTGGTGATTCTCAAAAAAGCGGTTAGTGATGCCGGCTATGAAGTTGCGGTAATGGAGGGTCTTAAAGACGTTCGGGAAGAAGAATTGTTGGAGTTGCAAAGATACTCTGGATTGTTGTGGAAATCTGCCGCCGCCGCACTACTGGGGTTACCGCTTATGCTGGCGGGTCACTTCGATGTCCTACCTACCATCGGCGCGCCAGAGGGAAGAATATTCTGGTTATTGATCTCGGTTTTAACGTTGGGTATCTTGTTTTACTCTGGAGGGCATTTTTATATTGGTGCGCTAAATTCGTTGCAGAAACGACAAGCCAATATGGATACATTGATCGCATTGGGAACAGGTTCCGCTTGGGTTTATTCAACTTTTGTTATTGATTTCGCCGATGCTTTGCCACCGTTGGCGAAACACGCATACTTTGAAGCAGCGATCATCATTCTTGCCTTCATTAATTTAGGAACGGCTCTTGAAACCCGCGCTCGGGGAAAAACATCGGGCGCCATTCGAGAACTAATTGGCTTGCAGCCCCGTACCGCACGGATTCTTCGTAATGGAGAAGAAATAGATATTCCTATAGCTCAAGTTGGATTGGCCGATACTTTACGGGTGCGTCCGGGAGAAAAAATCCCGGTAGATGGTGTCCTAATCGATGGGTATTCTAACGTTGATGAATCGATGTTAACCGGTGAACCCGTACCCGTAGAAAAGCGTGAAGGTGATGAGGTTGTCGCCGGAACATTGAATCAAAGTGGGTCATTTTTGTTTAGAGCGACACGTATCGGACAAGATACGGCACTTGCTCAGATTGTCGAAAGTGTACGCAATGCTCAAAGCAGCAAGCCAGAGATTGCTAGGCTTGTCGATCGGATTGCGGCCGTGTTTGTTCCAAGTGTGGTGATGATCTCGGCGTTTACCTTTTTTATTTGGTTGTTTCTTGGTCCTGATCCAGTATTAGGTTTTGCATTTGTTACTGCAATGACAGTTTTAGTGGTTGCCTGTCCTTGTGCTTTAGGTTTAGCAACTCCGATTTCGGTTATGGTGTCGGTCGGAAAGGCGGCACAAATAGGGATTCTAATTCGCAATGGTGACGCTCTCCAGAGTGCGGAGAGATTGAGTTATATTATCCTCGATAAAACCGGTACGATTACCGAAGGGAAACCTGTTGTCACCCGTATAGAACCTGCAGATGGGTGGGAAGCTGATCATGTTTTGCAAATTGCGGCAAGTGTGGAAATAGGTTCGGAGCATCCTTTAGCTGCTGCGATTATGGCAGCCGAAGATGCGAAGAGTTTTTCGTTGTTGTCGGCTGAAAAATTCGAAACGATTGCCGGTCGGGGTGTTTCCGCATTAGTTAACGGGCAACTAACCTTGTTTGGAAACCGCGAACTGATGGAAGATCGAAAAATAGATTGCGGAGGTTTTCTAACTAAATTGGAACACTACGCTGGAAACGGAGAAACACCGATGTTATTAGCGGTCGATCAAAGCGTAGTAGGATTAATTTGTGTTTCCGATCCTGTTAAATTAGATTCGAAAAAATCGGTTTTGGCTTTAAGAGATTGTGGTCTCAAGGTGATGATGGTTACGGGTGATAATGAAATTACAGCTCAGGCCATTGCGAGAAAGGTAGGGATTTCAGAAATCCAAGCTGGAGTTTCTCCGCAGGGTAAATCAGAAGTAATTAAGGCGTTACAGGCGCATGGGGAAGTGGTTGGGATGGTTGGTGACGGAATAAATGATGCTCCGGCTTTGGCTCAAGCTGACGTGGGGTTTGCCATAGGTACAGGAATTGATATTGCTATTGAGAGTGCTGATGTTGTTATTTTGCAGGGTTCCTTATTTAAAATCCCGCAAGCTATCAAGCTTTCTCGAGCAACGCTGACAAATATCAAACAAAATTTATTAGGTGCTTTTATATATAATGTTGTAAGTATCCCAGTTGCTGCAGGTCTCCTATACCCATTCTTCGGATGGTTGTTAAATCCTATGATTGCTGGGGCTGCGATGGCACTGTCTTCAGTGACGGTCGTCACAAATGCTAATCGTTTGCGATGGTTGGATATGGAAAAAGATTACAGCTAATGTTTGTTGAGATTCTTGAATCGTTAAAGCATGTTTGTTACCATTAGGGGTTGGGGTTTCTCGGTGTGCCCATTGAGTAAAAAATATTCCTAAGTCCCGCCTTATCCGCCCTTTCAATAAACGAATGACCGGTATCGCAAACAATGCTGTATCGAATCCTTTAATTGTTGCGGGCATAAAATAGTTTGGATAGGGTGTTGATTTCTTTTTCTAATTCTTCTTACGGAGACTTGTATGATCACTATTTTCGTCCGGGGTTTGCCGCCCTCTGCGACCGAGGAAAGCGTAACAGATTTATTTTCTCAATATGGTACAGTTCGTTCTTTAAAATTGAATAAAGATCTTTTTACGGGAAAAGCGAGGGGGATTTGTTTGATCGATATGGAAGGGCATGAGGCTCGTGCGGCAATGGCCGCCTTAAATCAGACTGATTTCGAAGGCAGTACAATCTATGCGAGTCCGGATAAGGGGCGAAAGGGTGGTCGTGGGCGTCGCCGGTAAGTACCTTTTTGGTAAAATCTAAGCCTCTTAATTTTGTGAACTTCTGCGGGAATCTAAGGGTGGATTGTTTTAATGATGGAAATCAAATTTAGGTGCTACACTATTCAGTCACCTACATTAATTTTTTTTCGTTACTGCATTTTTTCCCAGGCCCGTAGAAGTTGAATTGAAGATTCCTTTCTCATAGGGGATTGTCGTGATGGTCATCAAGCTATACTCCATAAGTTTTTCGATATAAAGTGCTTCGATCAAATGGGCTTTATTACCGGTTCGGGCTCCTCCTGCTTTTGTGATTCAATCCATGGGATACTATTTTCAAACCTTGGCACTTTTAGTGGACAAAAGAGCGCTGGGGTTACATTACTCTTTCCCTTTTATTCAGCATTAATATATTAGAGTCGGTATGCTAGGCAAACTGGTTACGAAAATCGTCGGTTCCCGCAATGATCGATTGATCAAAAAAAAGCGGAAAATAGTATCTCAAATTAATCGATTAGAAGACCAATTCATAAATCTCAGTGATGAGGAGTTGGGTAAAAAAACTACAGAGTTTCGGAATCGATTAAAAGCTGGGGAAAAACTGGAGGATCTTTTGCCCGAAGCTTTTGCCAACGTCAGAGAGGCGGCGAAAAGGGTCCTGAATATGCGCCATTTTGATGTTCAGTTGATCGGAGGCATGATTCTCGACGAAGGGAAAATTGCGGAAATGAAAACCGGGGAGGGGAAAACTCTAGTAGCGACACTCCCGGCTTATTTGAATGCTTTACCGGGGAAGGGTGTTCATATCATTACTGTGAATGATTATTTGGCGCGGAGAGATATGGCATGGATGGGAAAGATTTTCGAATTTTTGGGGATGACGGTCGGTGTTATTACTGGTGGTATGGAGCCCGATGAACGGCGCGAGTCTTATGGGGCTGATATTACGTACGGGACAAATAACGAATTCGGATTTGACTATCTACGCGATAATATGGCTTTCAGCCTTGAACAGAAAGTGCAGAGGGAGCTTCATTTTGCCGTTGTTGACGAAGTGGATTCTATCCTCATCGACGAGGCGCGGACACCGCTTATTATTTCTGGCGCGACTCAAGATCAAACGGATCTGTACGTTCGTCTTAATAAACTTATTCCCTTACTTTCCAAACAGGAGGAAGAGGATGGTGATGGGGATTATAGTGTCGACGAGAAAGCCAAACAGGTCCACCTGACTGAGGAAGGGCACGAGCGCATTGAGAGTATGATGTCTGATACCGGCCTCATTCAGGACGGGGAGAGTTTGTACGCCGCTAATAATATCAGGCTTATGCATTATTTAAATGCTTGTTTGCGTGCGCATGTGTTGTACCAGAACAATGTTGATTACATCGTTAAAAACAACGAGGTTATCATAGTTGATGAGTTTACTGGCCGTACTATGCCTGGTCGTCGCTGGTCAGAGGGCTTGCATCAAGCGATAGAAGCTAAAGAGGGTGTTTCCATTCAAAATGAAAACCAAACCTTGGCTTCAATCACCTTCCAAAATTATTTTCGTCTCTATGAAAAATTAGCGGGTATGACGGGTACTGCTGATACAGAAGCATTCGAGTTCCAGCAGATCTATGGCTTGGAAGTTGTGGTAGCTCCTACTCATTTGTCTATGATACGTGACGACAAAGGTGATTGCGTTTTTCTGACAATAGAAGAGAAGTATCAAGCGATTACGGAAGAAATTGGTGAAAGTGTCGAGCGGGGCCAGCCAGTCCTGGTAGGAACAACGTCGATAGAAAACTCAGAGTATTTGTCGTCGTTGCTGACAAAGAAATCGATTAAACATGCAGTACTTAATGCCAAACAGCACGAACGTGAAGCACATATTGTTGCCCAGGCTGGCAGGCCTGGGTCAGTGACAATTGCAACCAATATGGCCGGACGTGGAACGGATATTGTCTTGGGTGGTAATTTCGATGTTGAATTGGATGCATTAGGTACTGAGGACGAAACCTTGATCCAAAAAGCCCGAGATGAGTGGCAACAGCGTCACAATCGAGTGATCGAAAGCGGAGGGTTACATGTTATTGGTTCGGAGCGACATGAGTCTAGACGGGTGGACAATCAGTTGCGTGGCCGATCAGGGCGGCAAGGGGACCCGGGATCTAGCCGGTTTTTTCTTTCCTTGCAAGATAGTTTGATGCGGATATTCGCTTCCGATAAGGTTTCTGGACTTATGCAGAAGTTGGGTATGGAACAAGGGGAAGCGATCGAACATCCGTGGGTTACGCGAGCGATCGAAAATGCTCAACGCAAAGTCGAAGGGCATAATTTTGACATCCGCAAACAATTACTGGAATTTGATGATGTCGCGAATGATCAAAGAAAAGTGATTTACGAACAGCGGAACGAACTCATGGTTGCAGAAGATGTTTCCGAAACCATTTCGGCTATTCGATTCGATGTGGTCTCTGGAGTGATAGATCAGTTCATTCCCCCCGAATCCATGGATGAGCAATGGAATATTAAGGGTCTTGAGGAGGCTTTGGAATCTGAATTTGGTAGCCACATCCCGGTTCAGGGGTTGTTGGATGAAGACCATTCCCTAGATGAGCAAGGGGTGAGAGAAAAAATTCACCAATTGTTAGATGATGATTACGCTAAAATGGAAGCGGCGGTGGATTCAGAAGTGATGCGTCATTTTGAAAAGTCGGTGATGTTGCAAGTCTTAGATAATTCTTGGAAAGAACATTTGGCGGCTATGGATTACCTCAGACAAGGAATTCATTTAAGGGGTTTTGCCCATAAGAATCCAAAGCAAGAGTATAAGCGCGAGGCATTTTCGATGTTTACCGAATTATTGGAAAACATTAAATACGAGGTCGTTGGTATTTTATCGAAGGTGCAGGTCCGCGCTGAGGACGACGTAACGGCGGTCGATCAGCAAAGACAGGAAAAGAGCCAGGATATTCATTATGAACACGCTGAATCCAATGCATGGGGGGATTCTGAACAGGCGCAATCTGACGATCAAAAAAAACCGGTAGCTGAGAAGAAGCCATTTGTCCGAAGTGGAAAGAAAATTGGGCGAAATGAACCCTGCTCATGTGGATCTGGCAAAAAATATAAGCAATGCCACGGCCGATTGGCTTAATTCTGAATCCATCAATACGGTGTTTGTTGATGGAGTATTCTATTTTTATTGAAGTCACGGGTTCGAATTAACAAATGTCTGTTGGATTATGTTCTTTTCCGGAAATGTATCCGGTCAATGGCATTCAAATAGGTACAGCTTGTGCTGGAATCAAACAGACTGACCGTGATGATTTGACTTTGATCAAACTCGCTCCGGGTTCAGCGTTAGCGGCTGTTTTTACCCAAAATGCTTTTGCAGCTGCTCCAGTTGTGGTTGCTCGGGACAATTTTATCAAGTCAAATCCTCAATGGCTTCTCGTCAATTCGGGTAATGCGAATGCAGGTAATGGTAAAAAAGGGATTGAAGACGCATTGTCGTGTTGCCGGTCATTGGTGGATATTGTTGGTGGCAATTTCGAGCAGGTTTTACCTTTTTCCACAGGTGTTATTGGCGAAAAACTTCCCGTAACCACTATTGTGAATGCGCTTCCTCAAGCGTTGCGTTCCCTCTCTGAATCGGGTTGGAAAAATGCTTCTGAAGCTATTTTGACAACTGATACTCGACCTAAAGGTGCTTCCATACGTCTGGATTTGGGCGAATCCCCAGTCATTGTAACAGGGATTTGTAAGGGTGCAGGTATGATACATCCAAATATGGCAACAATGCTTAGCTTCATTGCTACGGACGCTAGAATTGATCGTTCAATTCTACAAGAGTGTTTGCAGTTGGTGGTTGAGAAAACTTTTAATGCTATTAGCGTTGACGGAGATACATCGACGAACGATGCGTGTGTTTTGATTGCTACGAGGTGTTCGGGAGCGCCTGAAATTACACGGAATAGCCCGGCCTACGAAATATTTTTAGACGGTTTGTTCAATGTTTGTAATCAATTGTCACAAGCAATCGTCCGTGATGGGGAAGGCGCTACTAAGCTCATGAAATTTGTTGTCGCAGAGGCAACAAATACAGACGAAGCTCGTATTGTGGCCAATACGGTTGCCCAATCATCCCTGGTAAAGACAGCGTTTTTTGCGGCAGATCCCAACTGGGGCCGAATATTGGCAGCCGTTGGCCGGGCCGGAATAGAAAATTTTGATATTTCCAGAGTGTGTATCTGGTTGGGCAATGTTTGCATCGTTGAAAATGGCGAACGCTCTGAAGAATATACGGAACATGAGGGAAATGCAGTTATGGCAAAGGAAGAAATAACCATTCGGATTTCTCTTGGGCGGGGAAAAGGAGAATACCGAATGCTGAGTTGTGACCTTTCATACGATTACGTTCGCATTAACGCGGAATATCGGACTTAGTAAGCATTTCTCAAAAACTTTCCTGATTACGTACAAGTTTCAGTAATTTTGTCGGATATCTGTGCTCTAAACGGACTTTACCGCGTTAAATTGCCTGTTTTTTGACCTGTATGCCGCGTGGTGTATGGATTGAACAGTGTTTTTAGTTATTCGATATGTAGCCATCAATACAAACATATAATATTTGTTTTATTGGATTAAATAGTCGTATAAGTAGCCATGCGCACAAGCCATGGCCGATTACACCTCGAAATCCAAGCGTCGCGTCGAAGCCCAGTCGGCCTTTTACGCACCAGTTTCCGCGAAGACGGCAAGATGAAACATACCCAACATGGACGCATCACCGGCTGTACCCTGGAACAACTCAAAATACTCCAGATGGCTTTTCGTGAACAGGTGGTTCCGCAAGGTGATCCGGATGCTTTTGAGATTTTGGAAAGCCGTGAATACGGCGCCAGTTATGCGGTGATGGCGCTGGCCAAACAGTTGGGTTTGCCGCAATGCCTCTCCGCCCGTTTGGCCCCGTGGGTCAAACCTGTCCTAGCGATGATCGTTGGCCGTTTGGTGTTTGTGGGCAGCAAGTTATCTTTGTGCAATCAAGCCGCCAACACCTGTCTTTGGGAACTGAATGGTGTTGAGGAAAAACCGGACGTTGATGTCCATTGTTATCCGGCGCTCGATCAGTTGCTGGCGCGCCAGCGTCAAATTCAAAAAAACCTAGCACGTCGTCATTTAGCGTCGGGCCACTTGATCCTTTACGACACCAGTATCTATTCGAAGGCGCTTATAGCGCCAGTGACCTCGTTAAATTTGGCTACAATCGTGATCGTAAGAAGGGGTTTGAGCAAATTGTCGTCGGTTTGATTTGTAATGGCGAGGGGTGTCCGGTTGGGGTCGAAGTCTATGCCGGAAATACTAAAGATGAAACTACGGTGGTGGACAAGATACGCCAAATTCGGGACGATTTTGGGATTGAGAAGATCGTTTTTGTCGGCGATCGCGGCATGGTGACCGAAAGTATAATTGAAGCGCTGAAAGACGATGACGCGTTGCACCTGATTAGCGCTTTAACCCATGGCGGGATGCGTAAGCTTCTTGAAAAAAAGGTCATCCAGCTCGATCTGTTCGATAAACACTTGACCCACGAGGTGTCTGATCCCGATAAGCCGGGCCAGCGCTATTGCTTGTGCTGTATCCTGTGACCGCCGAACGGGAGACACAGACCCGAAAACGCTTACTAGAGTTGACTGAGAAAGCACTCAAAAAGATCGCCAATTATAAACAAAAAGCCAGTGTAGAGAGGCTGGGTGCGCGGGTGGGTAAAGTTTTGGCGAAATACAAAATGGGCAAGTTTATTCAGTGGTCGATTGAGGCCGACGCCACCCATACGGTGTCCCGTGACCATCATCTCAGCGGGCACATTGACTGCCAAAAGGTCGACGATGAAAAGCGCTTTGATGGGTGTTATATCAGCAGCACCGACGTGGATAAAGCCGCTATGGACACCGACACGGTGGTCCATGCGTATAAGCAACTGACCCAGGTTGAGCGGGCTTTTCGCAACCTCAAAACCGTGCAATTGGAAATTCGTCCGGTCTATCATAAAACCGATGAGCGTATTCGTGCTCAAGTCTTTCTCTGTATGTTGGCTTATTATCTTCAGTGGCATTTCGAATAACGGCTTGCGCCGTTATTTGAAGGCGATGGTGAAGGTGCCCAGCGGCGTTGGACGTTGGAGGGGGTGATTGATTGTTTGAAGCAAATTACCCGCAATTAGGTGCAAACTCAGGGTGTTGAATTTTACCAAAATAGTCGTCCTAACGCGGAACAGCAAACAATCCTCGATTTGATCGGCGTTACGATGTAGCCATTCGGCGTGACATTCTAAATTAGCCTAGAGCTGGCAAGGGATCGCGCTGATTTCTAGGGCAGAAAATCCGTCTAAATAACTAAGAGTAATCAAAGGAGGCGGAACAATGTGCAAAAATAAAGTGCAGTTTCAGGCGGGTTACAATTTGATTGAATTATTTCAAAATTACGGAACCGAAAATCAATGCACCCAAGCCTTGTTTAATTAGCGTTGGCCTACTGGGTTTCGATGTCCTGAATGTGGTTGTGATAGATACTGTGTTTTAAAAACAAGAAAACGCTACCAATGCAATGGCTGTCACCACCAAACGTCATTGACGAGCGGAACCCTATTTGAGCAAACCAAGCTTCCGCTGGCTACTTGGTTTTTGGCCATCCATCTCATCACCCAAGCTAAAATGGGTCTGTCGGCTTTAGCCCTTAAGCGACAACTGGGTGTGTCTTACAACACTGCGTGGAGTATAAAACACAAGATCATGCAGGTCATGAAGGAACGGGATGACAGCAAGCCGTTAAGTGGAATCATCTAGTTGGATGATGTGTATTGGGGTGGTGAGCATCGCAGTGGTGAGCATCGCGGTGGCAAACGAGGTCGAGACACAGCGAATAAGATCCCTTTTGTTGCAGCGGTTGCACTCCATAAAGACGGTTACCCGGTGGCGATGAATATGAATGTGGTCAAAGGCTTTCGGCTGACAGAAATATCCCGTTGGGCAACGCATCATTTACAATCAGATTGCACGGTTATTTCAGATGGTTTGGCTTGTTTTTCAGCGGTGAAAGAGGCGGGGTGTGAGCATATTAGTATTGTGACGGGCGGAGGCCCACAAAGTATGACCAAAGAAGAGTTTACCTGGATTAACACCCTGATAGGCAATGTCAAAAATGCAATTAAGGGCACTTACCATGCAATCAATCCAAAACATTTGCCGCGCTATCTTGCCGAGTTTTGTTATCGACATAATAGACGGTTTCAATTGGAGGACATGTTGCCTCGTTTTGTTTATGTTGCGGTAAGAACGCAGCCCATGCCCTTCAAAATGTTGAAGTTGGCTGAGGCTTATGGGTAATCAGGAAAACTTTTTACTGTGGAAACGCAATGCTGCGAGTTGACTATATTGTGCCTGAAAAATGTTCTCAACGTACCTATGAAAGCACTCCTCCGCTTGTTTTCCTGTAGACACCGTATATCTCGCCTTCGCGACCTCTAGCTACGCAACCGAATTTGGGGCAGCGTTTTTTAGAGAATTAAATTTCGATGCGATTGAACCTTTTGACCAAATTAAGGGAATTAACACGGACAACAAATTTAGTTTATATCCTTACCTAGGATGACTCTAAAGTTTATGCCTTAAAAACTCAAACTTGCGTTTGTATGGGATGAAAGAAAATGAAGAATAATATCTCATGACTAATATCGAGATAGATAACGCGATTGGCATCTTCCGCCTTCCCTACCGATCTTGGCCTCAAGATAAGATTCTGGCCTATTTTCAGAGTCGGACAGAGATCAGCTATTTTCCCGTTGTTGATGGCGATGAAACCACACGAGAAAAAATAGACAATATTCTCCTTAACCGTTTTGAATTTAATCATGAATTGCACCAATTAACGGACCACTTTGATTGGGCAAGCAATCCAAGTCGCGATATCGAATGGTTGATATTACTCCATAAATTTTACTACGCCGTTGGACTGGGCATTGCGTACCACGAAACAAAGAATCAGCGATATTTCGAAAAATGGATGGACCTGACTTCTTCCTGGATTGATACCGTACAATTAGACCATCTTTCTAGCGACGTGGCTGGAAGACGCATCCAGAATTGGATCTTTGCTCATTACTATTTTGTGACTTTAAATTCTTGTGTATCGGTATCCGAGTCTTTCTATCTGAAATTTTTGAAATCGATTCATGATCAGGTGGCGTATCTTATCGATCACCTGACGCCAGCGCGGAATCACCGGACATTGGAACTCTATGCCGTATTTTTGGCTGCGGTTGTTTTCCCGGAGATGAAACAAGCTACCGCTTGGCTAGATTTCGCAAAAGAAGAACTCTTAAAGAATATCCAGAAAGATATTCTGTCGGATGGTGTCCATTGCGAACTTTCAACGGATTACCATCATATCGTCTTAAAGAACTATCTCAATATTCGACAGCTAGCAGCGATGAATCAGATTTCAATGCCGAAAGAAATCGACATCCAGATAAAGAAGGCGCTTGAATTTTCTCTTTTTGTTCATAAACCGGACGGTTTGATCCCCTCGCTCAGTGATGGCGATACTCGTAGCTTTTTAGAATTGTTAGAGAAAGGCGCTCGGTTCTATCAATCTGAAGAGATGTTATATGTTGCCTCGAAAGGGAAGTCCGGTCATGCTCCTTCCGTTCGATCAAAGGGTTTTCCGAAGGGAGGATATTATATTCTTCGCAGTGGTTGGGGAGATGGAGCTGCACCCTATGAGGACGAGCGATACCTCGTTTTTGATTGTGGGCCTTTGGGTGAGGGAAACCATGGCCATTTTGACCTGCTGAGTTTTGAGATGGCTGCTTACGGTCAGTCGCTGGTGGTCGACCCGGGGCGTTATACCTATGACGAGTTTGGGGAGATAAACTGGCGCGTCCGTTTTCGGGGAACAGCCTATCACAACACGGTACTAATCGATCAAAAGAATCAGACCGCCTATCGTCCTGGCAAAAAGAAATTTAAGATTAAGGGTCCTGAACCGGCTTACGAATTGAAATCGTTTGTCACACGGCGAGGTTTTGATTACCTCCACGGTATTGCTCGGAGCCATGAATATGAGGTAGTCCATGAGCGAAAAATATTTTTTGTCGCTCTGGAATATTGGATCATTTCAGATTTATTAAATGCACAAGAGGAACACGACTATGATCTCCATTTCCATCTCTCGGACCAGGCCTTTGAAAAAGTTTCGGTGACGACAGAGCAAGAGACACTTCTGGTTAGTGCCCCAAATCTGTTGATGGCGCAGCCCATTGATTCAGGGGGCCTCCATTTTGTGGAGGATGCCTATATTTCCAAGGTCTATGGAGCAAAACTTCGAGCACCCGTTATCCGCTTTGCACGTAAGGCAGCAAATGCCGATTTTCACACGATCCTCTATCCCTATAAAAATACCCATGAGCGCCCGCAGATTTCCGTAAAACGTTTGCCCGTTTTATGCGGCGAGACCCTTTGCGATGCTTCTCAGGGATTTGCACTCTCTATTACATTAACCAAAGGTGGGCAGAGCTACCAGGACTCCTACTTTAGTGCCAATCCCACTTTTGGCAAACGCTACACATTTAAGGAATATGAATACAATGGATCATTCCTATATGTCAGACAGGATGTAGAGGGAAATGTCTTGGCTTTTCATCATGACCCAGAGACTGAAGTCGGGGCTTATTCCGACCTTCTCTTATGAGAGAAGAGCTGCGGTGACAGGAGAGACGAAAGGTTCCAGTGCGACTACAAAAAAAAAGAGGGGGAGGACGTTTTTAGTGGCACCTTACGCTGAGATGGAACCGGAGGCGTTGTTATTATATTTTCAATACGAGAGTGCCGTTCACCATTTCTCACTTTCTAAAGGCTCAATATCTCATGCGAAAAGGGCTGATCAGACCATTGAAAACATTTTTACCTTTAACAACCAATGCTATTCTTTTTCTGAAAATTTTGATTGGAAGGTGAATCCCAGTCAGGACATCGAATGGCTTATTTTGCTCCACAAGTTTTACTATGCCAAGGATCTTAGTGCTGCATATGCCTACAGTGGGGACGAAAAATACGCTAAAAAGTGGGTCTCGTTGATTCTCTCCTGGATTGAGAATGTGCCCGATGGTTTTATCAATAGCCAGGTAACGGGACGAAGGTTGCAGCAATGGGTGCTTTCCTATCGTTATTTTATCCCCAATGCGGTTTCAGCTAACATCTCTGCGAGTTTTTTGATTCATTTCCTCAAATCCATTCATTCTCAAACCATCTACCTTTCGGAGCATTTAACGCCTGAAGGAAATCATCGGACAATTGAATTGTACGCCATTTTCCTGGTGGCAGTCCTCTTTCCGGAGTTACAAAATATGGCGGAGCTGCTTTGCTTCGCTAAAGTGGAAATTCTAAAGAATATGCAGGATGATCTACTGTCGGACGGGGTGCAGCGGGAACTTTCCCCCGACTACCATCACACCGTGCTCAAAAACTATCTGAAGATTCGGGAGATTGCGTTGTTAAATCAAATCCCCCTTCCCATAGAATGTGATCGATTGATCAAAAAGGCATTGGCATTTTCGCTTTATGCCCATAAACCGGACGGTTTTCTTCCGGCGATTAGTGATGGAGACAGTAACAGCTACCGCTCGCTATTGGAAAAAGCATATCGGTATTATCCCGATGAAAACCTCCGCTATGTGTTTTCCCAAGGGAAAGAAGGCATTGCGCCCCCTCATCGATCAAAGGGTTTTCGTGAAAGCGGGTACTATATCCTGCGGAGCGATTGGAATGCACAACCCTATAAAGAAGCATTTTATCTCTTTTTTGACTGCGCACCGCTCGGAGACGGATCGCACGGCCACTATGACCTCCTTAATTTCGAAATGGCAGCCTATGGCCACACACTCATTGTTGATCCAGGAAGATACACTTACAGTGAAAAGAATGATGACGGCATAAACTGGCGAAGAATTTTCAAGGGAACGGCCTACCACAATACCATTACGGTGGACGGTAAAGACCAGATGCCCTACCGAAAGGGCGCGCCGCTCGTTCCTGGCCCCAAACCTGTTTTGAAATCATTTGAGACAGCCGTAGGCTTTGACTATATAGCCGGAGCCGTGATTAGCAATGAATACCCAGTGATCCATGAAAGGCATCTTTTCTTTCTGCACGCAGAATATTGGATTGTTATAGACCGATTAAAGGCAGAAGGAAGCCATGATTATAGTTTGCGCTTTCACCTTCACCCGAGGGCACAGCATCAGACAAAAATTCAGGAAGATACGCGAATGACGTGTGTTACTTCACCGAATTTCATTCTGGCACAGCCCTTCATGGAGGGGATTCGCTCCAGCCTCGAACGCGGTCATATCTCTCCAGAATATGGCGTGAAACAGGAAGCGCCGGTCATTACTTTTTCACAAAAAACAAGGGGGAATGCCTTGTATGCTACTCTCCTTTATCCTTATAGGACTACGCCTCCCAAGGTTATTGTCGAAACGGTTCCTGTTTATGAGCAAGCTCAATTATGCTCAGAAGACCAAGTGGTTGCTCTTAAAATGACGTGGAACGAACCTCACATATCTTATTACGATTATTTCTTTATAGGAAGTGAGGATATGCGTAAAGAATATACTTTTGATGATATTAGGGTGAAAGGCAAGCTCGTACTTCTCCGGAGGGATGAACAAAACCATCTTACCAATATTCAGGGGAATCAGATCGATTTTCTTGCTATGAATGGACAAACCCTGCTCGATTTTGGTGAATTCCATGGAAAAGTGAGCTATCAAGGAGGATTGCTCCATCTAGACACGGATGCACCGACATTTTACGCATCACTACATGGTGTTGAGAAAATCGTTCTAAATGGGCTGATAACGAAGGCATGATTCGAGGAGGGGATGTTGAAAAAAATGATTGATAGACAATTCCAGCAGATGGCACGCGCATTAGATGTATCTCAAATGCAGAAATCTTTGCAAAAGCACTTGTTCTCCAGCAGTGATAAGCACAAAAATGCCCTGGTGATCCAATGCTGCCAGATCGAGGAACAACGCTACAAGCCTAAAAAAAGTTGTGTTATCACCTATAACCTGGAGATTTTGAATGCGGAAAAAGGAGGCATCCAAGAGCAGATTGTCTGCGCGAGGCTCTGTAAAGCAGGAGAAGGACTATTCGAATGGGAGCAGGCGAAAAGCAGCAACCTATTTCCAATCGAGGGGATATTTCCGCTTGTTTACCTGCCCGATCTTGAAATCCTCGTCTGGTCCTTTCCAAATGATCGCAAACTGAGCCATTTACCGCAAATGCTTGATCCGCTTTTCCTCCATGACCTTTTCCCACAAAGGCTCATCTCCCTAGATCTGCGCAAATCCAAGCGTCTGCTGAAAATAGAGACTCACATTGTCCATTACCTGCCAGAGCGGTCCTGCATGATTCGTTATGACTTGGCGGTGGAAGACCGGGCCTCGGGTGAAAGCAGTTCGCTGACGATTTACGGCAAGGTTTTCTCCGATGAAAGCGGCCATGAGATTTTGAGTATTATACGTCAGTTATCGATTCAATTGGCACCGGAACAAACAGCCAAGCCTATAGGCTATGACCCCGAGTTCAAGGTGCTTTGGCAGTCTAAAGTGCCGGGTGTTCCCATCGTGGCGGAGGTGATCAAGGACCCCTCATCCCTCAAAACAATGGCGGCGATTGCCCGAACTGTTGCAGCATTTCATGGTACGATCGTGAAGAGTTCGCATTCTTTCAAGCTGGAGGAAGTAACCCGACTTTTAAGGAAAACTGTCGATGTTGTGGCTGAGAGCCATCCACATTTGACCGATCGCGTCCGATTTTTGGTTTCTATATTACTCGCTCAATCGGAGGAGGCTGGATTGTTTTCTTCACCTACGACGCCCATACACAGAGATTTGAAGCTTGGGAATATGCTGATGTACAAAGGGAACGTGGGTCTGATTGATATGGATTGTGTATGTTTAGGCGATCCTTTGAGTGACATCGGAAGTTTTATCGCCAATTTTTACCTGAATGGGATCTATGTTGGCTGTGATGAGTCCTACATCCGGGAACGCGTCGAACTGTTTTGCCGTACCTATGCACGGAAGGTTAAATGGAAGGTGCCCCAGAAGGCGCTGTATTGGTATATCGCTGCCTCTTTTATTTATGAAATTGTTCGACGAAGTATTCGTCAATGGGATAAGAGGCGCTTGAAACGGTTGGATCAATTCTTGGATCTGAGCGAGCATTATTGTTTTCATCGAGCCTAAAGGATTATTTGGAGTTAGATTGTGTGGTGTCGGGGAATAAAAAAAGCGATTGTAGACGGTGTTGATGATCTGGAAGAGTGAAATAAGCAAAATAGGCCGCCGGATTGCACTTTACCCCGGAGCCTTTCGGCCACCTCATGGAGCACATTTGACTGCTGTTCTGGATCTTGCTTCCCGGTGTGATGTTGATGAAGTGGTCGTGATCATCTCCAACCGATGCCGGCATATCCCAGGGGTTACAAAAGCGCTTGATGCTGATGTCGCCCGGCGTGTCTGGGAAATCTATCTTAAAGGTATTCCAAACGTCCAAATCGAACTTGCGCCACATACCGCAGTGCATCATGCGCTTGGCTATTTTGATCGTGTCGATGCGGGTGACACCTTACTGTTTTGCATCGGAGAGGCTGATCTGGCTCAGGGGGACGACCGTTTTACGAAGCTCTTAGAGCAGACCCATCCTAGCGGTGTTGCAGCTGAACTGATCGCATTGCCTACCGGTGCCATGACGGTTCGTTCTACGGCTCTGAGAACAATGTTGGCCCGTGATGCCACAGGTCGAGGCCCATTTATGGCCGCGTTGCCAAGGCAGTTGGATAATAAACAGCGTGAAGAAACATGGGCGATCTGTTGTGGAGGGATGAGGGAGATGAGCGAGATTATCAGCAAAAAGGTGCACGCGGTGATTGAGGAAAACAACCTGGGTAAGGTCAGAAGTCTTGATGTTGCCCGTGGTGGCAAGATGGATCCGGTATTCCGTGTTCGGCTCAAAAATGGCTGCTCTTATTTTGTGAAATATGCTGGAGATACGGTCGAAACCGGTCGTTATGGGGAACGGCTCAGTCCCAAGCCGCGTGGGCGCCTTTCGACAGAACGGCGCACACTCAATCGGTTGAGTAATCATCGATTAGATGGTGAAGTCGATCTCCCCGAAGTCGTTCTTTTTGATAAAAAAACACTGACTCTTGTGTTGACAGAAGTCTGTCCTGGAGGAAGATCATTGTTGAACGACTTCAAAAAAGGGTTGTTCGACCCGTCGGTTGCGAGTGCAGCAAGTCGTTTTTTGGCAGGCTGCCATAATTTGTCTACGCCCATAAAGCCGGTCAGGGGAGAATATGAGACCGACCTGAGCCATTGGGAAAGATTGCTGGATTTGCGGACGGTGGACATCTTGCCGGTCGGGATATCTGAAAAAGTGCGCCGTCATATGGAAGCACTTCGGTTCGAAAGTGATCAAGTTGCTCAAAAAAAGGTGGGACACCACCTCTTAATCCTGGATTATTTCCCGAAGAATATTTTTGTTGGCAAACATGGAATTGGTATCATCGATTTTGAACTCAGCTCAAGTATCGGCGACCCTGCCTATGACTTTGGCCTTTTTTTGGGACATTATATTCTCTGGGGCCTTGTCACTTCTTCTGGCAGTGCTGGAATTGCGGCGATCAGGGAAGCGCTCAAAGCATATCAAGATAGAGTCGGAGATATGTGGCTGAGTATTTGTCCGCGCGTAGTGGCATTCGCTGGTGCGGCACTGTTCTATCAGCTTTCGAACGACCGGCACAATTATTTTAAGGACTTCGAGTCTTGCTTGATGAGCACGGGTGCCGCTCTACTTTTATCAGGTATCGATCAGAGCGACGAGATTGGCCCGGTATTGAGCCGTGCAATTTCCAATAGGTTGGTACTACCTTGCAATTTCTCTGGTATGTAAAGAGGTTAATTTGACAAGCCTTAACAATGAAAGTATTCATGCTTTTTAGTGACCCGGCGCAGATGTGTGGTTTGTACCAGCGACCACCCCCAAAGTACGTTCATGGGCTTCAAATCATCGCTCAATATTGGACGGATTTAAACACAGGGTCACATAGAAAAGATTTAATTACTGTGCGGTACCGAATAGATTTAATTGATAATTTTCGTCAGGAAAAAAGGGGCTAAATGTTCTTCACCAAGGTCGATTCTATTGGTTGCAATCGGGAGAAATTCCGAAAATTAAACACTAATATTTTATATCTACGACAGTTTAGAGATGCCTTGCCCCAAAAAGATTTGTTGATTACCTAGCATGGAGATGAAGCGCTTAAAGTCAGATCTAGTTAAGCAAGGATTCGATAGATTCATTGATCCAGGGCAGGTAAAAGATCTCCTTCAACAGCAACTTCCTTCTTTTTCGGATGGTCGCCTGATCATTACAAGCTGCACGCGTGGATACACTAAGTATAAGACATATGAGAATCCATTATCTTATGGGAAATCGACCCTCTCAATCTGCTATTACCTCCATATCACAGATTTCGTGACCAAAAAATCGGGCAAGCAGCTTCTTTATGCCAAGGTATACCTTGAAAACCACAGCCAAATTGAATTCGAAAAGATAAAAACCTGCTCGTTTGTTGTCCCACAATATGGAGAGCCCTTCGTATCTCTCCCTGAATGCGACATGATTGTCTGGGCATTCCCGAATGATCCGGTCCTCTCCCATTTACCGAAATGCGCCGATCCCGAAAAGGTGAAGCCCTATTTCCCCTACGATCATCTCCCTTCGGGGCTAAATGGACCGGAGGACATCCTGAAAGTTGATGCAGAAGCCGTGCATTATCGTCCTGAGAACCGCTGTACGACCCGGTATCACCTGCAATGGGGTTTAAAAGATGGGCCTGAAAAAATCACGCTTTTTGGCAAGACATTCAAAGATGACCAGGGAAAAGCCCTTTTCAGTCGTTCCGATGCACTTTTTCGGAAGACCCAGTGTGACCCGGACAGTTTTTTAATCGCACAACCTTTAGACTACAACGAACAGATTAAAACCGTTTGGCAGGCCGGTTTAGATGGCAAGCCGCTGGCTGAATTGATCGACAAGATGAACTATCAGCATCTCATCAAGACCGTTGCAAAGGGACTGGCGGTTTTCCACAAAAGTGGGCTCCATAGCCCGACACAGATTACAATGACCGAACACCTGATCGAGATTAAAAAAAAGATTGCCAAGCTGATTCGAGCTTTTCCACAGTTCAGCGAGCCACTGCAACGGATAGACCGGCGCCTGGCAAAAGATTCAACTATATTTTCCCCGGTCAGTGATACCATTATTCATGCGGATTTTTCTGTTCAGCAACTTCTTGTTTGCGGGGACAAGATCGCTTGTTTTGATTTTGATGAGTTTGCGATGGGTGACCCGACCCAGGATGTCGCAAATTTTATCGTTGATTGTCATTTCCGTTCCTTCGCCCCGGATTTTGTTCCATTGATAATCTCGACCTTTGTTCACGCCTATGAACATAAGGCTGGTTTTTCAATTCCAATGAACGGATTGAACTGGTATGTTCAGGTGCTGTTTGTTACCAAGGTCTATAGGTTTTACCTTCAGCAAAGGCCTCGATTGGAAGATGAGATCAAGGCGATTCTTACACAAGCTCAGGAGAAAATCTTTCTTGGGGAGCAGATGGAGTGAGGGAGGAAAAAACAGAAAACACAGTGAAAACTAACGCAACAAGGACCTATGTCTTGACAATTGATGTTGAAATTGATGCAGGTCGCAAATGGAAAACATCAAATCCTGCGACTTACGAGGGGGTCACCAAGGGGATTGGAATCCTTCAGCAACTATGCGAAAAATATGGCGTAAAGCCTGTTTACCTAATTAGTCCGGCTGTCATGGTCGATCAAGAATCCGTTCGTTTTCTCAATACGCTTGACAGAAATCAATGCGAACTCGGAACACACCTTCATGGAGAGTACATTGCCCCCATGGCAAGGTTTCCTGGCGAAGATTTTAGTGGATGCGACCCAAAAGATATGCAATGTGAATATGAGGAAGAGGTTGAATTTAAAAAACTGGAAAATCTAACGGAAAAGTTTGTAAGTCTGTTTGGATATGCCCCGAAGTCATTTCGAGCGGGGCGCTTTGGGGTAAGAGGATGGACCTTGGAATGCCTGGAAAAGTTAGGTTATACGCATGATACGAGTGTAACCCCTTTTCGAAATTGGCATAATGTTGTCGATTTTTCTACGCCCGGAAGCCTTTCCCCCTATTACCCGTCAAAACAAAATATTTGTATCGTCGGAAATTCAAAGATTTTGGAGGTTCCCGTCTCAATTACACCCAATTTAGAATGGCTCAGACCAACACCCCGTCGTTTTTCTAACTTTGATCAATGCAAAAAGGTAATTGATTGGTATGAAAACTATACCAGTCCAACCGTTTTATGCAGTATGTTTCATAATGTCGAGCTTGTCCCGAATAAGAGTCCCTATTGCAGGACAGAAGAAGACTGTAACAAAATGTTAAACACGATTGAGAATACCTTTAGTTTGTTAAAAGATCGAAATTATATTTTTAAAACATTAAGTCAAGTCACCATAGACGGTTAAAGTTAGGGATTCCAACGTGAAAAAAGTTTTAATTATCGTTGATAAATTGGGTTGGTCCTATGACACGATTGCAAAAGGACTTGTACGGTTTAATACCAATGACAAGCTTTCATTTGACATCGTCTCCATTGAAGAGGAGCTTGATTATATCGAACGAGATCACACAAAGTATGATCTCCTATTTGCGATGGGCTGGACACTCATCATTTCAAAAAAGAAAAAGGAGAATTACCGAGAGCTGTTAACCTTTTTGGATCGAACAAAACTCATTACGGGGATACATTCCCACCGGTCATGGGACCAATATTTGACTCGTCCTGAAGTTTATTCGCCACCCCCGAAAGAACTTGTGAATAAGTTATCACAGCTTAAAAACATCAATATTATCAGTCGAAGATTATATAAATTGTTTCGAGACGCAGGGTTAGAAAACATCGTCCTAACGGAAAATGGCGTCGACACTGAGCTCTTTCACCCCATCCATCCAATCAACACCGATAGAAAAGTACCCCTTGTTATCGGTTTTTCCGGAAGTACATACATCCGAAAGCATGATTACTTGAAGGGTTACTCTGAATTTATTAAACCTCTAAATAAAATCCCCAATGTGGAAGTCAAAATACTTGGAGGAAGAGGCGAACGACAAGTAGAAAGAGAGGAGATGCCACAACTTTATAACCAGGTTGACCTTTATATTTGTGCATCAACCTCTGAAGGGTTTTCACAAAGCGTTCTCGAGGCCTCATCCTGCGGACGGGGGATCATATCAACAAAGGTTGGCGGCTGTGAGGATTTAATTGAAGAACATATAAATGGTTTTTTCATCAAAAGGGATCTCGAGGAAATAAAAAAAATTGTGATGCAATGTGAGGTTGACCGTTCCTTGGTAAAAAGATTGGGAGAAAATAATCGAAAGCGAATATTAGAAAAGTATTCGTGGAAAATCCAGGTGAAGGCGTGGTTGAACTTTATCGAGTCCAATCTTATGAATAAAGCTCAGTTATTGTGATGATCGCCATCATTTATATAAAATTTCATGGAAATTCGAAATGGCAGGGCGTGATTTGAGTACCAAAAGAGTGCTGCTCACGGGTCATTTCTCAACCATCGGGGACATCGAGAGTCTTGATATCGTCCGGTGTTGGTTAGATGGTATTGGCCTATCCTACGACGTGGCTCCCTTCAAAAAGTCGGTCCGAAAAAAAATGCGGAAAGTTTGCGATTTGGACAGTGTTGACCCAAACATCTACAGCCACATGGTAATGATCTGCGGACCGGTTTGGAAAGAGCAGCTAGAAGAAATCGAGTTCGATTTCTCCTTATTCCAAAACTGTGTGTGTATAGGGGTTAACCTAACATTAGTGACGCCGCTCCAAACTTGGAATCCATTCGATGCATTGTTTGAGAGGGATTCTGATCGACAGACGCGACCAGATCTTACGCTGCTTGCGGACACTGGATTGGTACCCGTAGTCGGACGCTGCATGGTACAGAAGCAGTCTTCCTATACCGGTCGGGAGAGGCATGACGAAGTTATACGGCATTTCGATGCTCTAATCCAAAGACGCAGATTTGCTGTGATTGATCTGGACACCCGATGGTATCTTGATAAAAACAGCCTACAGTCTCCAATCCATTTTCTGTCGGTGCTCCAACGGGTAGACCTTCTCTTGACGAACCGGCTGCATGGTATGGTTTATGCTCTCAAGGCGGGTGTGCCGGTTATCGCCGTTGATGCGATTGAGGGAGGCGCCAAGGTCTCGGCTCAGGCAAAGAAGCTTGGTTGGCCGCAAAGCATTCCGATTGAGAATTTAACGCCAGAACGTCTCGATGCCGCTGTCGATTGGTGCTTCTCTACCCAAGCCCGAAAAATTGCCCTATCTTGCCGAGAGCGCGCGCTCCCGGAACTCCGGGACGTGAAGCGGGAATTCATTACCGCTGTGACGGCCGAGATCACGTCGTCGCCCCTGTCAGCTTTGTCGGTTGCAAATCGAACTACTCGATTTAACAAAACAGAATGATCATTATCTGTACGGGAAAAATAGCAAATACCACCGTGGGCCATATTGACCACGCCATGGCATATCCTAGTGGTTTCCAAAAACTAGGCCATGAGGTCTATCTAATGGAGCATGTCGGTTCCGGTCGCTGCGTTGATTCAAATAATCAGAAGGTGCCTTTCGATAAATGGGACGGCAGGCTCCATTTTGAAACTGTGGCAAGATCTTACGGTATATGGCCCCGATGTTGTCTTATCTATCAGGGGGGGAAGGCGGCGTATGGCATGCCGTTGAGCGAGGCCGTTAAGGTAGCTAAGAGCTGTGATTTATTAATCACAAGGAGTGGGCAAATCGATAAAGCCCCTGAGATATTCGATAATGCAAGATGTCGAGCTTTCTTCGATGGCAACCCTGGGAACACGCAGGTTCTTTATTCCAAAGACGAAAGCGGATTTGAGATTTTGGATCGCTATCAGCACCTGTTCACCCTTGGGCTCAATATTGGCGCGAAGGCATGCGGGATCCCTACGGGAGGGCTCACGTGGATTCCTGCTTTGCGTCCTGTGGTTCTCCCAATGTGGCCAGTGCGCGCCAATTCCGATAGCAAACGATTCACAACAATTTCAACCTGGAAGGGAAGAGCTACTTTCCATTTACAGGGAAAATATTCTGGCGAAAAATCAGATAATTGGCTTAAGTTTATCGAACTTCCAAATAAAACGGGATGCGAATTTGGACTCGCAATGAAGCTGGATGCCGTCGACCATCAAACCGATCGTAAAATATTTCAGAAGAACGGCTGGCAGCTCATGGATCCCGGGAAGCTTCGGAACCTAGATGACTACAGAAATTTTATTGGACAGTCCAGGGCTGAGTTTAGCGTTGCCCACAATCGATATGCAAAATTTTCTACTGGCTGGTTCAGCGATAGAAGTGCTCTCTACCTTGCCTCAGGTAAGCCTGTTCTCGTGCAGTCAACTGGGATTGAACAGCATCTTCCCACTGGTAAAGGGCTATTGATGTTTAGCACGATGGACGAAGCCATTTCCGGTATTGAGGAAATTAACAGAGATTATTTGGACCATTGTCAGGCTGCGAGACAGATTGCAGAGGAATATTTCGACTCTGATAAGGTATTGACAAAAATACTGAACCAAATTGATAGTTGTAGATCATGATTTCCGCTTTTTATCTCACTCAAGCTAGTAATGATGGCGGATGGATGCAAATGATTATGGAGATACCCTTAAAGTGATTAAGAAAAAAGTCCTTTTTTACTGCCAGCATGTTTTAGGGATGGGGCATTTGATTCGAAGCAGGGAAATCGCTCATGGTTTGAAAGATTTTGAGGTCTGCTTTTTAAACGGTGGGGAAATAGTCCCTGGGTTTGAATTCTCTCCTGATATTGACGTGGTCAATTTGCCGCCGATCAAGTCGGATTCAGAATTTAAAGAGATCCTGTCGATCGGTGGGTTTCGGAGTCTCGATGAGCTGAAAACGTCCAGATCACAAAAAATTCTCGCGGAATATAAACGTTTTGAACCTGATCTGCTTATTATTGAACTTTTCCCATTTGGGAGGAGAAAATTCGCCTTTGAACTGATTCCCCTTTTGACCCGAATTCGATTGGATGGAAAACGAACGAAGGTGATCTGCAGTCTTCGAGATATCCTCGTGAGCAAGCGTGATCAGGTAAGACATGAGGACCAGGTCTGTTACATGATGAACCGCTACTTTGATCTCCTATTGATCCATTCAGACCCGAAATTTCAGCAATTGGAAGAGACCTACTCGCGAATGAAGGATCTGACGGTCAGAACGAGGTACACCGGTTTTGTTGCAAAAGCGGCTTCAGAGAAGGAAGCAGATCAGAAGAACACGTTTTTAGTAGAGAAAAATAAAACGCCCCTGATCCTCGCGAGTATCGGCGGCGGGCGCGTGGGGATCGAGTTACTGGAATGTGCCATCCAAGCGAGTTCAATTGTTAAAGAGACTCAGCCGCATCGGCTCCTTATTTTTACCGGCCCCTATCTCCCGGAAGATCAGTTTTCAAGGCTTCAGGAGATGGTCATGTCAAAATCGAATATTACTTTAAAAAGGTATACAACGGAGTTTCTTTCTTATATGAAAAGTGCGGACCTTTCAATCAGTATGGCGGGTTATAACACCTGCATGAATATTTTGACGACTGGAACGAAGGCACTGCTCTTGCCCTTTACCGGAAATAATAATGAGGAACAGACTATTCGTGCAGAGAAGTTGGAGGCCTTGGGCGTTGTGACGGTGGTCCATCCGGATGAATTGAATTCGGTTGCTTTTTCCAAAAAGATTTTGAAATTTCTCAAAGCAGCACCTGTTTCGACCAGTTTAGATGTCAACGGTGTTCAAAGTACAGCCACGTTTCTGAAGGAGATGCTCGAAGAAACGGATCAGAAAGGAACAAGACAGGATGAGATCGGGTCGTCTGGTGACTACACAAAGCCTCATCTACTAGAGTCGACACTTAGGCCTTGTCTTGAAAAATTATTTGAAGAAAAAAAAGAGATCAAGATATTTTTAAGAGATGACGACGCCGACGATGACCTTGAAACACTTCGGCATCTCTTTGATGTGACACTGGCATCCGGTGTGCCATTGAATCTGGAAATTATTCCCGATGCTCTGACAGAGGCTGGGATCATGCTGCTCGACAATCACAAGCATCTTCACCCGACACTCTTTGGACTAAACCAGCATGGGTGGAGGCATGTAAATCATGAGAAAGAGGGAAGGAAGTGTGAATTTGGTATGAGCCGCACATTCGACCAACAGCTTGAAGATATCTCAAAAGGAAAGAGGCGCCTTGAAGAGATATTTAAAGATAAATTTTATCCAGTTTTTACTCCCCCATGGAATCGCTGTACTAAAGAGACGTTAAAGGTCCTTGATCGATTAGGGTTTAAGGTTTTCTCCAAAGATAAAGGAAAAGAGCGCGTTGACGGATTTTCTTTCCAAGAGATATCGACTACCCTGGATTTTTACCGCTGGAAAGGAAACCCGACAATGAAAACCCCGGACGAGATCGTAAATGAACTGATAGTTCAGATGGAAAAGAACGATCCGATAGGTCTCCTTTTGCACCATAAAGTGATGGATCATGAGTCATTCATATTCTTGGACTTATTGCTTGTTGTGCTTAGAGAATATTCGAATGTTCAATTCCATACTTTTCAGAGCCTACAGGCATTGTCTGTCACGAATTGATGGTTGGCGAAGTGGCTATGCTAAACGGAGCACAGGTCATTATTGAAAAATGAAGTGATAATGCGAGGTAACATATCGAATGGGGAAGGTATAAACACATAGGATCACGGATCTTAATAACGTTAGTGGTTTCATCGTTCTTAATTGGTCAATGTTTGTAAAACAGTTATCGGATTCGGCATTAAAGTGGAAGAAAAAGCACATACACAATTTAAAAAGATCGTTTTAAATCACCTTAGGGAGGTCAAGGGTAACCTTTTCCTTTCGGGCGCCTGTATGCTCGGTTTTACCGTGACAGAACTACTCACCCCTTGGCCGCTCAAGATTATTCTTGATGATGTCCTGTTTGAGAACCCGACTTCTTCGACGCTTCTGGTTATACAGAAAATTATCGAAGGGGAAAAATATTCCGCGGTTTTTGTCCTTTCTTTCTTTATACTTATGATTGCCCTTAGTAGAGGGATGTTTGCCTATTTTCAGGTATTTTTTACATCTAAAATCGGTTTTCAATTGGTTTATAAACTACGGAGAGAGCTATTTGCACATTTGCAACGCCTTTCCCTTTCATTTCATGACCGCGCAAGGTCGGGCGAACTATTGACGAAGGTCACAGGGGATACGAAGGTTTTAAAAGACATCTTTACAGAGTCTCTTCTCACCTTTACTTCCCAAATTATGACTTTGATTGGGATGTTGATTGTCATGGTTATTCTCAGTTGGAAACTCACGCTTATTGCCATGGCAACTTTCCCCGTACTTGTTTATTCGCTTTATGCTCTTTACAACAAGCTCAGCAAATCGGTTAAGAAGCAGCGGAAGAGGGAAGGGGAAGTGGCTTCAAGGATTAATGAACTATTGCCTTCTATTTCACTTGTGCAGTCATTTGCTCGGGAGCAATATGAAGCGGAGCTTTTTGATGTTGACAGCGCAAGGACATTGAAACAGTCAATACGGGTTGCAAGGATGACCGCCACAACAGCACGGATGGTGGAGGTCATTAAGGCCGTTGGTGTTTCCACAACAATTCTTTTTGGTACTTTAGAATCATTGAAAGGATCAATAACACCCGGAGATGTTTTTCTCTTTGCGACATATATTAAAAATATGTACGGCCCTATTCAAAAGATTGCTCAGCTTTCGACAAAATTTGCTAAGGCGATGGTGAGCGTGGACCGGGTATCGGACCTCCTTGAAATAGAGCCGGAAATTCTTGATCGATCGGAAGCGATTGAAGTAAAGCATCTCAAGGGAGATATTTGCTTTAATGACGTTTGCTTCGGTTACGGTGAGGGAGAGAAGATCTTTAAGAGGCTCTCTTTCGTAATTGCTTCAGGTCAAAGGGTTGCTCTCGTCGGCGCGTCTGGAGCCGGAAAATCTACGATCGCCAAACTAATTTTGCGTCTTTATGACGTTCAAGGAGGCGCAATTCTCATAGATGGGATTGATATTAGAGATCTCCAGAGAGAATCATTGCGCCAGCAAATCGGGATTGTTGATCAGGGTTCGGTGCTCTTTGGGACATCCATTCGTGAAAATATTTTATATGGAAGACCGGATGCAACCGATGAAGAGGTCGTAGAAGCGGCACGGTTGGCTCATGCGCACGATTTTATATCAAAGTTATCCGACGAATATGACACGACCATTGGTGAGCGCGGGGCGACTCTTTCAGGTGGACAGCGCCAGCGAATTGGATTAGCTCGGGCAATTATCAAGCGGCCGTCACTCCTTATCCTGGATGAACCTACATCGGCTGTCGATGCTGAATCAGCTAAATTAATCCATGAATCGATGGATCGGTTTCAGAAGGGGAAGACCTCATTGGTAATTATTCACCAATTCAATGCAATCCAGAAATTTGATCAGATCATCGCTTTGAAAGATGGGTACGTTATCGAGACCGGAACACATGATGATCTCATTGCCCGCAATGGCTACTATGCTGAACTTTATCGTCATCAACGTTTGTAAGTTAGCTAAGGAGAACTGTGTCAATAAAGCTGTCGGCGGTGCAATACTCTGAGCGAATATCCTTACCGTGGGATCTTTGGTGAGTTGTTCAGTCCGTATAAGATGGCCGTTCAAGTGTTTGCTCAAAAACTTCCAACAGGACTTTATGGGTGTCTCTGGCGTCGAAAACGTCCTCAATCCGTTGCCGAGCTGCGGTTCCTAGCAAATTGCAAAGCTTGGGTTGAGCTAAAATTCTGAATAAAGCATCTGCCAGCGCGTGGCTATCGGCAGTGGGTACGATTAAACCATTGATGCCATCATCAACGATTTCGGGGATCCCTGAGATGCCGGTGACTACAACCGGAAGACCACTGGCCATGGCTTCGGCCATAACGTTGGGGATGCCGTCACGGTCGCCATCGGCTAAAATGATGCAGGGTAATACAAATACATGGGCGTTGTTGTAGTGCGCTTTCAATTGATTTTGTGGAATCGGGGGCAACAAGTGAACAATATCGATTAGCTCATAGCGTGCGATATCTGCTTGCAAGCGTTCGGTTTGGTCGCCAGTTTCACCAATAATATCTAGGTTAAAGCGAACACCGCGCTGCCGCAAAATGTGGCAGGCCTCAATAAGATAGACGAAACCTTTTTTTTCGACGTGACGACCAACCGTCAATAGCTTTAATGATTTGTCCGATGCACTATCCGAACCGACGTGATTCGGTGAGAACAAAGTTGTATCGAGACCGTGATAAATGCCGTGTATTTTTTCTGGTGTCAGTGTTAAACTTGATAGGTAGGTAGCATTGGTCAATGTACACGTAGTGACAAATTCCGTGGCTGCCAGCTTCCTTTGCAATAAATCGTCGGGATTAAGTTTTTCCTGGTAGATATCTTTGGCGTGTGCGGTGAAGCTGAAGCGTAATCTCGTAAGCTGACTTGTCATCCAGGCTACAGTCGTTGCATCGTGACAAAAGTGCGCATGGATGTGGGTGTATCTACCGTCGAGTTGGATCTGCCGGGCAATGTAAGTTGCCAGCAGAAATTCCTTGATAAAGGTTTTTTTGATAGGCCCTTTTGCGTATTTTCTGTATTGAATCGAGCAAGCCAACGCAAATCCAAGGGTTTTAAAGTAGCGTAGCGGGTCGTATTGCAACCAATATTTCTGTTCACGGACAAACTTGGGCAGATTGGCGAGTAACCAGGCGTATAGGCTGGTTTGTGATAGAGATGTGACTTGTGGTAAATATAATACAGGAGGGAGATCTTCGGTAGCGGCCATAGCATCACCAGGCTTGATCGAGAACAAGCCAAGGTCCAATCCATAGTGTTCCAATAATCTGACCTCATTAGCGATGAAACTTTCTGATAGTCGTGGAAACCCTTTGAGGACGTAAGCAATTTTATTTTTAGTGTTCATCGTGCCGCTTCTCCGTCAGGACTTCTTGGCTCTAAAGACCGGAGAAGATCCGAGAGTACACCGACGTTTGATTTCCAATTAAAATACTCGGTCACAGTTTCGCGGCCACAACGTGACAATTTGGTGCGGAGTTCCTGATTGTTTAACACTTCCTCGATAGCACCACTCAAATCGTCGACGTCGTCCGGTTTGACGAGAAGACCATTGGTTCCCGATTTCACCACTTCGGGAATCCCTGAAATAGAGGTTGTAATGATAGGTACACCGCAAGCCATTGCTTCGAGTAGTGAATTAGGTATGCCATCTCTATCACCATCGTTTGTGATTCGGCAGGGCATGATAAATACTGATGCGCGTTGAAGTAGTTGCTTTATGTTGCTGTGGTCAACTGGGGGATGTAGCTGAACATGGTTGCCTATTTCGAGCTCATCGATCAACGATTTCAGGAAATCTTGTTGGTCACCATAGCCTACAATCTGGCAGCTTAATGGTGCATCCTTGGCGAGAAGTTTGGCGCAAGCTCGAATGAGAATATCAAAACCTTTCTTTTCCTTAAAACGTCCAATAGCAACGACAAGCGCCCTATCCTCTAGTTTCTTATCAGAAAGAGGTGGTTGAAAATAGTCGCTGTCGATACCGTGATAAATTAGGTTGATTTTCTGTCGATAGGATGGATGGTGTGATTGTAGGTAATGTACGTTGTGTCTGGTACAGGTGGTGACAAATTGTGCACGGAACAAGCGGGCGCTAATTTGGTCGGGTGGTGTCAGGTATATATCTTTGGCATGGCCTGAAATGCTAAAGGTGTTGCCAGTTAGCGATGTCGCATGTTCCGCAAGCACTGCGGGGTCACTAAAATAGTGTGCATGGATATGGTCAATTTCTAACCGTTGTACTGTGCTGACAAGGACCGCAAGCTGGTCAAGTTGAACACGTCCCGCTATAAAGTCACTTAATACGCGTAATCCGGCAAATGGTTTCCTGAGTATCCATTTTATCAGTTGCGTGATGGTTTTTTTTGGATTTAGTGGATCTAAATAGGTTACCTTCGAAATGAGACCTTGGGCATCCGGTTGCAGCACAACTTCATTGGGTCGGTAAAGACTAAGAATATGAAGCCGCCAGCCATCTTCGATTAGGTTGGCAATCTCACCGTAGATGAAGGTTTCCGAGAGCTTAGGGAAGCGCTTTACCAGTATGCCAAGGGTTAATTCTTTCACTGTATTTCCTTTTTCAATATCCTGATTGAAGAGCTAGGGAGTGGCAAAGGTAGTTTGATCATGGGGCTGTACATTTTGTGCACTTCGCTAAAAATTGTAATTAAACTTAAAATTAATATTCAAGGCAGTTCGTCCTTCCAAATCACCGTAGGCGGAACCTGCTCGAAAAACAGCGAAGACAAACTCCATTTCAATATTTTCAGTCTCTTCAATGCCAAAAACGATATCCCATTCCTGCCCAATAGATGTGTTCACACCATTCAGCGAATCGGCTACGCGAGCACGTCGTAAAAAAGGCCGAGCATCAACTTGCTGATAGTTGTGATATACAAATTCGACCGAACTATTGCTGAGTAACGGAAATCCTGTGGCGACTGTCCAAATCTCCATGTTTGCGAGTTCGGGTCGAAATAGTTCGCCATAATAGCGAAATCGATCAACGCCTCGAAACCGATTATTGTTGTTTTGAATACCTGTTTGGCGAAATTCCGGTGAACCAATTGCGTAGCCAAATGTAAAGGCAGGATCCCCCGGTAATGATGTTTCGAAAATAATTCCCGTGTCCACCGCCCAACCTTCGAATTTATTGCGATCAACCGTATCGACAATGCGGATGTCATCAGTAATTCGATCAAAATCAATGGCCGTTTCCTTACCTCGAACCCATGCTGTATCCACCCAATATTCCAACTGTCCATCTTTAAACAAATCGAAAACACCTTGCGACCGAAAACCGGCCCAAGTGACGTCACCATCGAATTCATCTCTCTTGTCTGCTTTGACAATGGTTCCAATTTTCTCCTTTCTTGAATGATCGTGTTGGTAGAGAAAAAACAACGACGCAAAATGTTTTGATATCCATTCCCAGCGGGTTTTCGACAATAATCGAAGTACATCATCTTCATCTGGATCGATGAAATTTTCATCGGTAGCAACCGGCGCCAATTGCTGGGTTAAGCCTAATTCGAAGTGAACAAATGGACGATTGTAATATAATCTTACTCCATCGAGACTTTGGTCCCACCACCAGTCCCGCAGTTCCTGAAAGTTTTGGCGTCCGATTTGAATGCTTACGCCGCTATCAAAAAGATCACCCCAAAATACCCACATATCTCCGCGTCGAAGACTACTTTCGGTGCTGCGTCCCCTGCCTTCCCGGTAGACCTCGATATCAATATTTCCCTGACCTTCAATGAATATGGCCATTTCAGGATGCCAACTATAAAACAGTTCAAGCTGGGCATTATGGTCCAGTCGTAGAACGTCATCATTTCTATCCGGGTCTAGACGAAAATCCTCGCGGTAGCGGGGGTTAAAACCGATTTCTCCACCAATGATTAAAGGTGACCCAAAAAATTCTATAAACGCTTGATCACCGGGTCGCCTATCATTCTGTCGACGGGTCAGGAATCTGAGATTTGATGAAAGACCCGCAGGAATTTGGATAGGGACACCTAGTAAAGAAACTAACGTTGAATGATTATCCTTTTTTCTCACCAGGGATGCAGTTGCATCGATTGAAACGATGTTGTCGTCAAGTAAATTTGGTCCTGGTTTAAAGCTTTTCGCAATAAGGATACCGGGGGAAGAAGATACACCTGAAATTTTGATATCGAATCCTACCTCCAGATCTGACTGGGTAAGGCCTTTAAATTTTGTTTTGCCCGACCATTGAATCTCAACGGGACCTATCCAAAGTCTATGTTTTTCATGATTTATTCTGACGATTCTGCCTCTAATACGCCCCCTCAGAGTGTCCGCGTCAGGATTCTTGATTTTAAGCTTGTATACGTGATAGTTCCCATCGGTCCACAGACCCTTTACTTTGATACGCTTCCCGTCAAGACCAACACCATAAGCTGAATTCATTGCTATACCAAAAATCGAAATCAGGACAACCCAAAATTTCACAAAACCCCCCAACCCCCCCAAACCCAAAAAATCAAACGACTTGCACAAATAATGGAATGATTTTCTTAGTGTATTTGGAAGGTACCTGTAACCTTCCAGTTTACAGCAGTACCATTTAATTCCTTCAACAATAGCGGTTTTACTTGAATTCGGTTCTTTGTGTATGTGTTAGAAAATCTATCCGAACGGGGGCGCTGGTCTGTCGTTGGCATGGATACTAGTTTTGGGAATGGGTTTTTTTTAGTACGTTTATTCGTATTCGGCTATAAAAGGTTCAATGTCTTTGACAATACTTAAAATATATTTGAGATATAGTAGGGATTTAACGTAACTTCTTACCGCCTAAATTTTCCTCGCATTCGTGGTGGTGCGTGCGTTTTTGTAATCGGCGATTCAATGCTTGGCGCTACACTCATTTTTGTTTGGTGTGGTCCTTTGTCACGAATTGACATTCACATTGAACCTTTTCTTGGTAACATGGAATGCACGCTTCAATGAGCACGATGGATAGAAGCCCGGTCTGGGACAAAAACATTAGTACCAGGTATTGATGGTCGTGGACTCAGAGTGCTTTGGATAAGAAAATTAGTGATTCTACGTAAGTGTCCAAGCCCAGTTCTTCCTGTTGCGCAGAATCTGACTGCAATGCTCATCGTTGGATCAAACTTTTGCAGCCACTACTTTCGATGAATTGAATTTGTTCGCAACGACTCGAATTTTTCAAAAAACCGATTGCACCGGTAGAAATCCAGCAGTTTCTTTTCCTACTTACAGTCGATTTTTTTTGGCAATAGACCCACGTTTTTGACATGATCATTTTTTGTTCGAATTGTTATTTTTTTGTTATTGAACACAATGATGACAGCTGGCTTTCTTGGTGAGGCCTCACTTTTATACTGTTGATTTTTGCACGTCGTATAAATATTCCTTGGCTTTTCATAGTTCACGTGGTACATGGCTAGGAAAGCTAATCCAAATGTTTGGATAGAAATTTTCGTAAAGCTTATACCTGGTTCTAATTTACGCAACTGGACGTATCGATCGACGTGTTTTTAAGAGTGCTTTGGAAATGTCCGAAAACTCTTTCAGTTTGGACGATATGACAGCCATATTTGGGTCATCTCTGAGCGTATTGCTGTCAGGTACAGATAACAAATCGTTGATTTCCTGAGCAACGCCAGAACGCCCTTTAAATTCCGATGGGTTTAACATTGGAGAATCAGAGTTGAGCAGTTGCGTTTGAATCGTTTGCATTAGATTCGAGGGGGTTAGTGTGTCCGGGTGAATGCTCGTTAACAATCCCCGCTTCTCGAAGCGCTTCGCTCTAATCCATTGTTCTTTAACGGGCTTTGTGCGAGGCACAACGACAGCCCGCTTTCCCATGGACACGATTTCACTAACGGTATTGTAACCAGCCATTGATACCACTAAATCGGCTTGTTGAATTAATGATCCTAGATCGTTTGTAAATTCTTTAACGAGTACATTTGGGTAAGATTTGGCAGCCGATTGGATAATATCGCGTTGAAATTTTGGCATCTCCGGTCCGGTGACTAATATACTCAGAAAATTCTCGCAATGTTTAATCTCATTAAGCCCCCGGATATAATTATCCATGAGCAAAAAGCCGTCCTCGCCCCCGCCAGGGGTGACTAAAATTAATTTTTTATCATTCGGGAGAATGTGATCCGAACAGGATGCTGTCGTACCTTTGGTCTGATGCTTAATGTAACCGCAATGTTTTACTTTGTCGGCAATGTTATTAGGGAATTCATATTCCTTACATACGTCGAAGATTTTGTCCGATCCTACTACCAATACCCGGTCGTAATAGCGCTCAATTGCGTCAAAATAGTTATTTTTTTCCCAAATTCGGGTAGTCACCGTCGGACAATCGAGAATATCGCGTAACAGCAGGGCAGCCTTACCTTTTCCCCTAGATCTAAGCCAGTCCAAAGTTGATTTTAGTTCGTGTTCGACTCCAAAAGGTTTTTTGTCTACGACGACTACATCGGGTTTAAAATTTTCTGCTGCAGCGAGTATCATCTGGCTCCTCAGTTTAACCAGATCGGAGGTCTCCATCCCTAAGCTTCTAGCGCCGTACTGCCCTTCTACATTACGATTTAGACAGGGAAGTTTCAGATAATCAAACCCAGTTTCGGACAGTCTGAAGCTGTGGATCATTGGTGATCCAGTGACGAGAAGAATCGACAAATTCGAAGAATGATCAAGAAGACCTTGGGATATTGCCAGCATACGACGAATGTTACCTAACCCAAATGTATCGTGCGAATAGACGAGAACTTTTTTCATGTTAAATTATTTTATTTAGATTTAGTTGTTTTGTACGTTTATTCCACACCGATTAGGAAAGGTTCAATGAATATGACATTAATATGACATTAATATGACATTCGGTGGAAATTAGTAGTTATGTTGAATAGCAGTAACCATCGTTTATTGCTAGGTTATTGCTGGTAATATAGGGTTTTACCAATTGGGCTAATTTATCCGTAAGCTTCCCAAGCTTACTTTTAATAGAGAGGAGGGATCATGGGACAACTGCGTTACTTGAGTGAGGCGCTATTTTGGATAGTGATCTTTCAGTTTTTCAAGCCAAGTAGTGATAGGTGCTAATTCAGTACCTGAATGAAAATTCAATCTTGCCGAAATAGGCGTTATCGCTCAGGTCGGGAAAAGCGTTGCCGAGGAAAAAAGCGCCTACTACACCTTTAACACTTAAATCCTGGAAGTCCCGGAAAGCGAAAATCAAATCTACTTCTTGGCCAATTTCTTTGTGCTCTTGGTCGGGGTCAACGTCAATGTCCCCACGCAAATTGTCGTCTAGGTGACTTTGGCGATAATAGTGATACACTAAGTCCAACGAGCTTCTTTTGCTTGGTCTGAAGCCGATTCCGGCGGTCCATATCCAAAGATTACTAAGTTCTGGATCCAACAGTTCTCCGTAATATTTGAAACGGGTTACGCCGTTAAATTTGCCGCTATTATCTTCTAGCCCGGTTTGGCGAAATGTTCGATCAATATCGTCGTCAGGGTTTTTGTCACCAGAACCCATCGCTAATCCTACAGTTAAAGAAGGTTTGAAGGGCAGCTTCGGGCTAAAGGTTGTGCCTATATCAAGGCCATAACTCCGATAGTTTTTATCGCCATTATTTCCATACAAAGCTGCCATATCTATCCAGTATTCAAGTTTGGGAGCAATTTCCCCCTGGGACTGAACACCGAGATATATTGGATCTCTCTGTCTTTTAGAATGTTCGTCTCTGAACAGAAGGTAGAGCGAAAAATCGATATCCTGGTTATAGGCATATCGACTTACCAGGAAATAGTTATTAATTTCATTTTGGTTATCGTCGTTCAGTAGGTCTTCGCCTATAATTTCTTTCCTACTGGCCGAAAGTTCTAAACCTAAATTTCCAGTGCGGTAAAATAATCGGATTGCATCGAGCTTATCGTCATACCACCATTCGCGTGGATCTCTAAATCGCTGACGTCCGATTTGCAAAGAAAGGTTATCGATGATGTTTTTTGCGAGGAAGTAAGCTTGTGAAACCTCAAATTTGACTTTGGGGTTAGAAGTATCGTCTGGATGATTTATCAAATATTCGCGTTCTAATCCGACTTCTATGTAGGCTAATGCCCAATCGATGGGTTTGTACGAAAAAGCCATATCCACCGATGATTCCAAACTTTCTTGATTGTCGTCATTGTTGGAATCAAGGTCGAAATCATGCTCGAGATTGTATCGAATTTTGAAATTAGCTCCGAAACTAACGGTCTGTGTTAGTTGGTGGGTAGTGTTCGGTGGATCATCGAAATCAAATTCTATGCCTCGGGAGTCTCGGTCCATAATACGCGTGTCTCGAAGCATAACGTCGGCATCTGATCGATCTTTGCTATCGGCATCAATTCTTGCAATAAGTTCTGAAGGAGGTTTTTTAATTATTGGGCTATTGTTTTTTCGTCGTGAAATTTCTTTGGGGTATTTTGCGAATATATCGACAACAAGACGATGGCCGTATTGACCTATGGGGGGAAGAATAAAGCTTTTAGATTCCACCGCAACTTTTGTATCAAAAACAACGCGAAAGTTTTTTTTATTGCGTACGGCACTACGCATTTTTTTTATGACTCCCTGGGGTGAAATTAGTAAAGGTAGCGAATCTCCCGGTTGGGTATCGAACATATCTACGACAACACGTTGTGGATTTTGCAACACAAACATTTTGTGTTGAATTGGGCCACTAGTATCAAAAACTACTCGGTTGCTGTTTAGAGTTGAAGACATTCGAAGTCTTTTAATATTTTCGGTGTCTGCGATACAGATCGTGGTTACGGAAATTAAGATCAAGGCGATTAACGTACGAAGCATAACGTACCTAAGATGATTGTGAATCAGCCTGTCAACAGGTTGATTCACAATCATAAAGCTGGGTAGGCCATACCTAATTTGCCGCACGAAAATGCTCAACAAAGAATAGACATATCTTTCCCGATCTTATCAATTTGATAGTGGTGAATTCGTGACTTGATACCATCGAGTATGCATTATTTGGTAGACAGTTTTGTCAGATTGAGTGTTGCTTCGTCGGCTCTCATTAATGCCAACAGTGTTAGGGCATACCCGGGGAGGACTTGTTTTTATGTGTATGGTTTAGGGGTTTATCCTTTCGAGAAGTCAAAAGGTTCACACAAGTGTGATGGTTCGCAATTCTTACAACTTTGATAGTTAGGGTGAGCGATCAACCAAGGTGGGGTAATTGCGCTTAATTGAGTTCACGAATTGAACCCAACGCAATCATCGCAGAGCATTGTAGCCTTAGAATAGGTAGTTTTGAGAAAGAAGGGGAGTTGCGAATAATAATAAATACGAATGAATATAGCTTCAGAGAAGATGTATTTTCCCCATTGATAACGACACAGCTTGCCTAATTGTTAGAAGTTAGGTTTCTCTGGCGCATTTTGGAACATTTTAACGGAGTCC